>NZ_JBFBMD010000010.1:0-155615 GCF_040686915.1 Rhodococcus sp. NPDC077669
TACCAAGGACAACTCCACCGCCCCGCAGCCTAGAATCGTGTCTCACATGTATCGAGACACCCGTGTCCCACATGTATCAAGACAGCACACGTAGCCTGCTACGAGGTTCCACTCACATGCTGGGTCACTGAGGCGGGAGAATGTGCTCCCCCGTCTTGTCGGTGCTCAGTGACAGCGAACTGATGTACTGCTTTTCTCCGTTGGGCCCCGGCACGTTGGACGCGATCATGTCGGGTCGCTCGAATTCCATGCCGCTGACGTGGCACATCACGAGCTCGTCGGACGGATTGCCGTGCTCGTCGAACATCGGTAGATCGATGCCGTCATCGGTGCGTCGCAGGTAGTACTTGCCCTTGGTCGCCACCGCCAGGATGGGCGGAAGTACCAGTGCGAGAACGAGAGCCACGATGGGCGAATACGGTTTGATCGCAGACCCGAATGCCCCGAAGAACACCAGAATCGACAGGATCGCCGATACCGCCATCGATCCGAAGCCGACCGGGTTGATGTTGTAGAGCATCCCGCGTCGGAACTCGGGCACCTTGGGCGAAAGCTTCAGGATGTACTTGTTGAACACGATGTCCGAGGCCACTACCGCGATCCACGCGATACCGCAGTTGGCGTAGAAGCCGAGGATGCTGTTGAGGAAGTCGAACATGTTGGCTTCCATCAGGATCAGCGCGATGGCCAGGTTGAACAGCACGAACACCATGCGGCCCGGATACGTCTTGGTGAGGCGGGTGTAGGAGTTGGTCCACGCCAGCGACCCCGAATACGCGTTGGTCACGTTGATCTTGATCTGGCTGATGACGACCAGGATCACCGCGAGGGTCATCGCGAGCCAGCCTGGCATGAAGTTTTCGTAGATCTCCAGGAACTGGTGCACCGGCTCGTTGGCGATGCTGGATCCGTCGACGACGTTGGCGATCAGGTACACGGCGAGGAAGAGGCCGACGACCTGCTTGAGGGCACCGAAGATGACCCAGCCGGGGCCGGCGAGAAGCACTGCCGTCCACCAGCGTCGGGAGTTCTCGGGAGTCTTGGGCGGCATGAAACGCAGGTAGTCGATCTGCTCGGCGATCTGCGCGATGAGCGAGAGACACACACCTGCGGCGAGCATGACCGACCCGACGTTGACGCCCTTGCCGTCGGCCCCGTCCTGACCGCCGTAGGCGAAGAACTCACCCACCGAGTCGGGATTGCTGATCACCAGGTACACGAACGGCAGCACCATCAGAACGAGCCACAGCGGGGTGGTCCAGACCTGAAGTTCGGCAAGGGCTTTCATGCCGTAGATGACCAGCGGGATCACCATGATGGTCGAGACCGCGTACCCGATGGGCAACGGGATGCTCAGCCCCAGTTCGAGTCCCTGCGCCATGATCGAACCTTCGAGCGCGAAGAAGATGAACGTGAACGTCGCGAAGATGACGTTGGTGACGACCGACCCGTAGTAGCCGAAACCGCTTCCACGCGTAATCAAGTCGAGGTCGATGTTGTAACGGGCCGCATAGTAGGCAAGCGGAAGGCCGGTCAGGAAGATGACGACAGCGAACACCAGAATGCCCCACAGTGCATTGCCGGTTCCGTACGAGATTCCGATATTGGCACCGATGGCGAAATCCGCGAGATACGCGATGCCGCCGAGCGCGGACGTCGCGACAACACCGGTCCCCCATTTGCGGTAGCTACGCGGCGCGAAGCGCAGCGTGTAGTCCTCGAGCGTCTCTTTCAGCTCGGTATCTGTCGGCGCTGGCTGTACGGCGGTCATGGATCAACAACGTAGAACCGCCAGGTTGCCGACGTGTCTTGAGCCGATGTAGCTGGTGTTAATCGAACCGGCTTATCGGACATACGTCTCGGACGCCCATCCACCGGGCGGTGTCAGGCAGCTGTGCGGGCCGCCAGTAGCGAGAAGTTCGACAGTTCGGCGCGCAGCATGTTCATCGCCCGGTGCTGGGCGACCCGCACTGCACCAGCCGTCATTCCCAGAGCTTCGCCGGTCTGCGGTGCCGTCAGGCCCCACACCACTCGCATCAGGATGATCTTGCTGTACTTCGGGGGCAGGGTGTTCATCAGGGCCTGCGCATGGGAGCGGAGTTCGTCGCCGAGCGCGACCTGCTCGGGACCGTCCTCACCCGACACTTCCTCGGGCAGCTCGGCCGTCGAGAACGTCTGCCGCAGAGCCGATCGTCGGCCGGCATCGGCCAGTTTGTGAGCAGCGATGCCGTAGACGAAGGCCATGAACGGTTTGCCCATGTCGCGGTACTTGGGTATCGCGGTGACCAGAGCGAGGCAGACGTCCTGCACCACGTCGTCGGCCGCGACATCGAGATTGCCGATCCGAGAGGCGCAGTAGCGGCGAATCGGAGGCTGGATCAACACCAGTACGCGTTCGAGTGCGGCGCGGTCACCCGCGACGGCCCGCGGTACGACGTCTTCGAGCGTGTCCATGGAAGTGCTCATGGCCGATCTCCTTCTTGGCAACGCGCGCCCTCACCTGAACGCTCACCAGTACTTCGAGGCAGCCGACCGTTCGGCTTGGTCGGATCGGCTACCACAATCGAGGAGAATGTGACTCAGGTAACACGGCGTGCCGTCCGAGCGACGTACCGGACAACATCCACGTCGCGTCACGTGACCCTGACACCGCGGAGCGCACATGAGTACGAGTGAGCAGAACCACCTGGTCGGTCGCCGGAGCACCGTCGCCGCAGGGGACGGCACCACGCTCGCAGTGCGCGAGTTCGGACGGCCCGATGCGGCTCTGACCGTGGTGTTCGTCCATGGACACTGCCTGCGGATGCAGTCGTGGACCGAGCTGCGCACCCACGTCGAGGATGTCTGGGGCGAGGACACGCGAATCGTTCTGTACGACCACCGCGGCCACGGCGAATCCGGTGCCGCAACGCCCGACAGCTGCACCATCGATCAGCTCGGCGAGGACCTGGCCGACGTGATCCGCGCTGTCGTCCCGGTCGGGCCGTTCGTTCTGATCGGCCACTCGATGGGCGGCATGACGGCGCTCTCCTACGCGCGTCAGTACCCGGATGCCGTCGGCTCGCGCCTCGTCGGGGTCGGGTTGATCGCGACGTCCGCAGGCGGGATCACCGACGACGGGCTCGGTCGCTGCCTCGCGCATCCGGCCGTGTCGGCGTTTCAGGCAGCTGTTCGACGGGCCCCTCGATTGATGTCGGGTGCCAAGAGGCTCAGTCGCGGGGTGTGCGCGCCCATCGTCAGGACGGCGGGATGCGGCTCCCACAAAGTCAGCCCGCGGGTGGTCACTCTGGCGACGGCGATGCTCGGCGACACGTCCATCGTGACGATGGCCGGCTTCCTCGGCGCGTTCCGCGGACTCGACGAGGTGGCCAGTCTGGCCGCGCTGGCCTCGATTCCCACGCTGGTGCTGTGCGGTTCGGACGACCTGATGACGCCGATGCGACACTCGGAAACCCTTGCATCCCACCTGCCCGATGCACGGTTGGTACGTATCGCGCAGGCCGGACACATGGTGATTCTCGAACGAGCACACGAGGTGGCGGACGCCATCGTCGAACTCGTGACGGCAGCTCGGCGAGCTCACGTGGGGGATCTCGCCTTGGCTCGCTAGACCTTTCGACGACTGTGGCCCGCACCGGATATCCGATGCGGGCCACAGCACTGTTGTCGAGGCGGTGTTACTTCTTCACTGCGGGAGGAGCGTTGAGCAGCTGGATGAACTGTCCGGCGTTACCGATGACTGCGCCGAGGCCACCGGCAGAGGTGCCGGCGAGCGATCCGATGGCACCGAGGGCGATTGCGCCGATGACGCAGCCGCCGATGGGGCCTGCTCCGAGAAGAGTCGCGACCGGTGCGGTCACGACGACTCCCGTGATGATTCCGAGGATGCATCCGCCGACGATTCCGGTTGCAGCACCGAGGAATCCACCGACGGAGGCGGTGAGGCTGAGGTTGTCCTTGACGCCTGCGACTGCGGCGGGCAGGTCGACCTGCTGCAGGCCGGGAAGGGAGGTGGAGACCGGGGTTGCCGCGGCAGGCGAGACATCAGCGGTCAGAGTGGCGTGGTTGCCGTCGATGTCGGCAGCGACGGGGTGCGAGAATCCGTCGGCGGCGATGGCGAGCGGTACGGAGTCGACGAGTGCGCCGTTGGCGTCACGGACGACCAGGTGGTTGTCTTCGTTGCTCAGGGTGCCGGCCGTCGTGTCGACGAGGACCTGGTTGCCGGCCTGGGTGACGTTCCACCCGACGGCAGCGGCGGGAGCCGGTGCCGGATCCGCATAGGCGGTGCCCATGGCGGTCGTCATCGCTGCAATGACCAATGCGGACGTTGCCGCGAATCGAGTCAGCTTCATGTTCCTCAGTCTTTCGTCGTGTCCATCTCTCGATACCGAGCAGCGAAAAGCTATGGGCACAACGAGCGTGAAGAGCGAACCGAAGATGAACGAGAGGGGTCGAACCGAACAACGATCGATCGCATCAACGCGAAAGGGACAGAACGACTTTCAGCGACCGATCGGTTCGTAAAGGATGCGCAGGGTTTGCCCCTACTTACCGAAAAGACCAGGCTTGTTGCTGCCTCCGTGGCCCACTCCGAAGTCGTAGGCGGACTCGGCGTGCTCGTGCTCGTCCAGGCCGTCGGCCTCGTGCTGCGCGTCGGCGCGCACGCCCATGACGGCCTTGATTGCGAACGCGATAGCGGTGGTGACGACTGCCGTGTACGCGAACACCGCCACGACGGCGATGGCTTGCACCCAGAGTTGATGCAGACCGCCGCCGTACAACAAACCGTCCTTGCCCGCCGGCATCTGCGCACTGGCGACGAGTCCGATCATCAGCGTTCCGACGACACCGCCGACGAGATGCACACCGACGACGTCGAGTGAATCGTCGTAGCCGAAGCGATATTTGAGGCCGATCGCCAACGCGCACAACGCGCCCGAGACGATGCCGATCGCGGCTGCACCGATCGGTGTGACGGCAGTACACGACGGCGTGATCGCGACGAGTCCGGCCACCACTCCGGACGCCGCGCCGAACGACGTCGCGTGCCCATCCCTCCATTTCTCGACGACGAGCCACGCCGCCATCGACAGCGCGCCCGCGCCCATCGTGTTCACCAGCGCCACTGCGGCGACGCCGTCGGCCGCCAACGACGAGCCCGCGTTGAAACCGAACCAGCCGAACCAGAGCAGTCCGGCTCCGAGCATGACGGCCGGAAGATTGTGCGGACGCATGGGATCTCGCGGCCACCCGCTCCGCTTGCCGACCACGAGGGCCAGCACCAGCCCGGCCACACCCGCGTTGATCTCCACGGCCGTGCCACCGGCGAAGTCGATCGCGCCGAGCCTGTTGGTGATCCACCCGCCGAACTCACTGGTGAGCCCGTCGAGCGAGAAAACCCAGTGCGCCACAGGGAAATACACCAGCGTGGACCACAGGGCCGCGAACAGCACCCACGGCACGAAACGCATCCGGTCTGCGACGGCACCGGAGATCAGCGCGACCGTCACCATGGCAAATCCTGCCTGGAACGCTGCGAACACCAACGCCGGAACGGTCCCCACCAACGGAATCGACACCGTGCCCGCCGCCGAGGTGTACACGCCGCCGAGCAAACCCTCGAAACCGGCGTACTGCAACGGGTTTCCGATCCAGCCGCCGATCACGTGGTCGCCGAACACCATCGAGAACCCGAACACCAACCACAGCAGCCATACGACGGCGATGGCCGACAGGCTCATCATCATCATGTTCAGCACGCTCTTCGAGCGCACCATGCCGCCGTAGAAGAAGGCCAAGCCCGGCGTCATCAGCAAAACCAGCGCGGTGCTCGCCAGCAACCAGGCCGTGTCGCCCGCGTCGGGCGCTCCGTTGATCACTTGCCCACGAATTTCGGTGCGCGCTTCTCGGCTCTCGCGCGGCGCGCTTCCTTCATGTCCGCACTGCTCCACGCGGCCTCGAATGCCGCGCGCTGTGCGGGCGTCGGATCGTCGTGCGCGCCGTCGTCGTTGAACACCAGTTTGAGGTGTCGCAGCGCCAAGGGGGCAAGGGCAGTGATCGAGTGCGCCCACTGCACGGCAACATCGCGATCGCCGAGCTTGTTGGCCAGACCGCATGTATACGCCTGATCGGCGTGCACCCGTTCGCCGCCGAGCAGGATCGTGCGCGCCACGCCGCCGCCGGCCAATGCCGCCAGCCGCTTGATCGTCCAGTTGCTCACTGCGATTCCGAGACGCGTGGAGGGAATCTCGAAGAATGCCTCGGGTGCGACCACCCGCAGGTCGCAGGCAATGGCCAGTTGCGTCCCGGCTCCGACGGCAGGCCCGTTGATCGCCGCCACGACTGGAACGGACACTCTCTCGACGGCGTTGAGCATGCCTTCCAGCGTCTCGCCGAATGCGTCAGGAAACGCATCTCCGGTCAGGTCGGCACCGGCGCAGAAGCTACTGCCCTGTCCGGTGATCACCACGACCCGCGCGCCGTCGGCATCCGCCTGCTCGACTTCGCGTCGTAGGGCGACACAGAGATCCGTGCTCAGCGCATTGCGCTTGTCCGGTCGCTGCAATTCCAGGATGACGACATCGCCGTCACGAGTGTGTCCGATCACGCCGAGCAGGTTACCGGCTGGTAGCGGCGGTCACAGGGCGGGGCCTGATCTACTGATACTCGTGATCGACACTCGGGTTGCTGTCATCGGTGCCGGCCAGGCCGGGCTCTCGGCCGGGTACCACCTCCGGCGGGCCGGACTTGCCGCAGGTGCGGGCTTCGTCATGCTCGACCGCTCCCCCGGACCTGGCGGTGCCTGGCAGTTCCGGTGGCCGTCGCTGACGCTCAGCACCGTCAACGGAGTGCACGATCTGCCCGGGATGCCCTTCGCCGACACGCTGGGAGACGAGCCACCCGAATCCATCGCGGCAGCCGACGCGGTTCCCCGCTACTACCGCGCGTACGAGGAACGATTCGAACTGAATGTCCGACGCCCCGTCACGGTGACGGTCGTGTGCGACCGCGAACCACTCTTTCGGGTCGAGGCCGGCGACACGGTCGTCATAGCCGAGGGCCTCATCAATGCGACCGGAACGTGGGAGAAGCCGTTCGTTCCGCACTACGACGGAGCCGAGACCTTCACCGGTAGACAACTGCACACCAAGGACTACCGAACCGCGGACGAGTTCGTCGGCAAACACGTCGTCGTGGTCGGCGGCGGAATCTCGGCCGTGCAGCTACTCGACGAGATCTCGCAGGTCACCACAACAACATGGGTGACGCGTCGACCACCGGTGTTCCGGGACAGCCAGTTCGACCACGACGCCGGACGCAAAGCCGTCGCCATGGTCGAGGAGCGGGTGCGTGCGGGCCTGCCGCCGGGCTCGGTCGTCTCGGTGACCGGCCTGTTGCTCACCCCATCGCTGGCTGCCGCACGCGAACGTGGCGCTCTCGAACGCAAGCCGATGTTCTCCTCGATCACCGCCGATTCCGTTGTCTGGGAGGACGGTTCGACCCAGCACGCCGACGTGATCCTGTGGGCCACCGGATTCCGCAGCGCCCTCGATCACCTTGCCCCGCTGCGACTGCGCGGGCACGGCGGCGGAATCGTCATGGACGGCAGGCTGACCACCCGGGTGGCCGCGAACCATCGCGTCCACCTGCTGGGGTACGGCCCGTCCGCGAGCACGATCGGAGCGAACCGGGCCGGGCGAGCAGCGGTGACGGAGTTGCTCGAGACTCTGGGTTAACCCAGCTGCTCGACGACGAACTTGGCCAGGGAGCCGAGACGCGCACGGCCCGGCATCGACGTCGGAACGCCCAACGCATCCAACGGGGCCGACGTCACCGGCCCCACGCAGATCGCGGCGACGGGGCCTCGAAGTGCGGCGAGGAAGGCGTCGAGCATGCCGTTGTCCTTGGCCGTCGACAGCAGGGAGGCGACGGCGGGAGCGCTCGTGAACGTCACTGCGTCCACTCGATGCTCGATGATCTGTGCCAACAAGTCGATGAGCGGGGCCTGATCGACGGGGCGGATCCAGCGGTACACCGGGATCGGTCGCACATGCGCGCCGAGTTCGCTCAGAGCGTCGCTCAGGTGAATCGTCGGTTCCCATTCGGTGATGACGCCGTGCAGTTGCACGGCGATGTCGGCACCGGAAATACCCTGGGCAGCAAGATGATCGGCGACTTCCTGCGATGCTTCGGTGGCGGGCGACCATTCATCACGCAGCCCGGCACCCCGGATCGCACCACGCGCTTTGGGGCCACGCGCAATGATTCGCGTGTGCCCGAGCGCTGCCAGGAGGTCGTCGCGCACACCCCATTCGGCCGCCGCGTCGAGCCAGCCACGGAAGCCGATACCGGTGCTGATCACCACGATCTGCGGGGGACGATCGACGATGCCCTCGGTAGCCGACTTCAGCTCCGAGTCGTCGATCAGGGGCAGAACGTGAATCGCCGCGGCGTGAACGATGTTCGCGCCGCGGCGTTCGAGCATGGTGGCCAATTCGTCTGCACGCCGCTCGGCGGTGAGGGCAACGGTCTTGCCTGCGAGCGGTTCCGACATGGGTACAGACTAGGCCCCCATGTGCGCGGAACTTCGTAGTCCACTACGAAGTTCCACTCACATGGCGGGTCAGCTGCTGAACTTGTCCGGGTCCGGGCCGGTGCGGCCGTCGGCGGTGTCCAGAGCGTTGATCTGCTGAATCTCGTCGTTGCTCAGCTCGAAGCCGAACACGTCGAAGTTGCTCGCGATCCGCTCCGGGGTGACCGACTTGGGGATCACGACGTTGCCGAGCTGGATGTGCCAGCGCAGAATCACCTGCGCCGGGGTGACGCCGTGTGCCTCGGCGATGGGCGCAAAGGCCGGATCGTCCAAAACGGTGCCGGAGCCGAGCGGGCTCCACGCCTCGGTGGCGATGCCCTTCGAGGTATGGAAAGCGCGCAGTTCTTCCTGGATGAAGCGCGGATGCAGCTCGATCTGGTTGACCGACGGGACCTCACCGACGGCGTCCATCAGCTTCTCGAGCGTGGGGATGGTGAAGTTGGAGACGCCGATCGAACCGATGCGGCCGTCCGACTTCAGCTTCTGGAACGCCTTGAACGTGTCGATGTACTTGTCGCGATCGAGCTGCTGCCAGTGAATCAGGTACAGGTCGAGGTACTCGAGGCCCAGACGATCCATGCTGGCGTCGAAGGCCTTCAAGGTGGAGTCGTAGCCCTGATCGTCGTTCCACAGCTTGGTGGTGACGAACAGCTCGTCGCGCGCGATGCCGGACTCCGCGATGGCCTTGCCGGTGCCGGCCTCGTTCTCGTACACCTTGGCGGTATCGATGCTGCGGTACCCGACCTTCAGCGCCTCGGACACGGCGGCCTGGGCACCGTCGTCGGGAACCTGCCACACACCGAACCCGAGCTGGGGAATCGACGTGCCGTCGTTGAGCACGATGGTCGGGACAGTACTGGTCTCGGCTGAATACGTCATACGAATGCCAACGGACGGCGCTGTGAATCTGTTCCCGGTCCCGGGGATACTGGTCCAGTGACTGCCACGCTCCGCATCGACGATCTGGCCGCCTTTCACGGCGATCGAACCCTGTTCTCCGGACTCGATCTGACGGTGACCGAGGGTGATGTGATCGGGTTGGTCGGTGCGAACGGTGCCGGTAAATCGACGCTGTTGACGCTGCTGGCGGGCGTGGGAACGGCCGATCACGAGGGTGAGATCTACACCAGCCCGCCCGACGCAACCGTCGGTTATCTTGCGCAGGAGCCCGAGCGCATCGCCGGGGAGACGGTGTTGGATTTCCTCGGCCGGCGTACCGGGGTCACCGATGCCGAAGCCTCCATGAACGCAGCCGCCGAGGCGTTGGGTTCGAGTGACGAGGACCTCTACACCCCGGCGCTGGAGAAGTGGCTGGCTCTCGGCGGCGCGGATCTGGCGGAGCGAACGGCGAAGGTGCTCGCGGATCTGGGCCTCGATGTCGACGGCGGCGCATTCATGACGGCGCTGTCCGGTGGGCAGGCTGCCCGCGCCGGTCTCGCCGCGATTCTCCTCGCGCGTTACGACATTCTTCTGCTCGACGAGCCCACCAACGACCTGGACCTCGCGGGCCTCGAGCAACTCGAACAATTCGTCGTCGCGACGCGGGCGGCCATCGTCGTCGTCAGTCACGATCGCGAGTTTCTGGCGCGGACGGTGACCGGTGTCGTCGAGCTCGATCGAGCGCAGCGTCGCATCGATGTGTACGACGGCAGCTACCAGTCCTATCTCGCGGAACGTGAAATTGCGCGCCAGCATGCACGGGAGAAGTACGACGAGTTCGCAGACACCAAGTTGGCGTTGGAGTCTCGCGCGCAGATGCAGCGGAACTGGATGGAATCGGGCGTCCGCAATGCGCGACGCAAGGCCACCGACAACGACAAGATCGCCCGCAAGACCCGCGCCGAGTCGACCGAAAAGCAGGCCGCGAAAGCTCGGCAGACACAGCGCCGCATCGAGCGACTCGAGGTGGTCGAGGAACCCCGTAAGGAATGGGAACTGCGGATGGAGATCGCGGCGGCTCCTCGCAGCGGGACCGTTGTCGCGGTGTTGGGCGGAGCCGTCGTACGCCGATCGGACTTCACCTTCGGTCCGGTGACGACGCAGATCGACTGGGGCGATCGCATCCTCATCACCGGACCCAACGGCTCCGGCAAAACGACGCTGCTGTCGGTACTGCTGGGCCGGTTGACGCCGGACGAGGGAACGGCCTCACTGGGTTCGGGTGTGGCGATCGGCGAAATAGACCAGGCACGAGCATATTTCGTCGGCGACGGAACAGTGTCCGACGCCTTGAGTGCAGCAGTTCCCGAGTGGCCCGACGCCGAGGTCCGCACACTGTTGGCCAAGTTCGGGCTGCGCGGCGACGACGCACTGCGGCCGGCGTCGTCCCTGTCGCCGGGTGAGCGAACCCGTGCCGCACTCGCATTGCTACAGGCCCGCGGCGTGAACCTGCTGGTGCTGGACGAGCCCACCAACCACCTCGACCTGCCCGCCATCGAACAACTCGAACGCGCGATGGAAAACTTCGAGGGCACCCTGCTGCTGGTGACACACGATCGCCGCATGCTCGACACGGTTCGCAGCACTCGTCACTGGACGATGAACGATGGGCAGCTGAGAGAGAAGTAGGTCGCAGTGAAATCGGGTGCAGCTGACCGCGGTGGTGAGCGCGGCTAGCTGCACCCGATTTTCGTCAACTGAGAAGAATTTCGTTCACCTCGGCGGCGGGAAGCATCGGCAACGTGTGATGCGTGGCTCCGTCGAGTATCACGGTCCGCGCTGCAGGCAGGGCGGTTCGGACCGCCGATTCGATTCGAGCGGCATTGTGCACCTTGCCATTCCCAGCCAGCACCACGGTTGTCGCTACACCGAAGTTCGCGAACGTAGCAGGATTCGGCCGTTTCGGAACAATGGTTTTTGTGGTCGGAGCATGCGCGGCTCCCAGAGCAAGTACGTCGAGCCAATCCGGATCCAACTGCGCGTCATCGGTTTCCCATCGGACGAAAGCACGCTGCCGTTTCTCGTTGGAAGCGAGCAATATCGGCAGGGCATGCAGCAGATACCGCGGACTCATGGAGCCGAAGCATGCGTTGGGATCGAGTAGGGTCAACGCATCCACGCGGCTCTCGTTGCGCAAGGTGTACGCCAGAGCGATCATCGCGCCGTAGGAATGGCCGCACAGTGCCACAGCTCGAAGGCCCAGTTCATCCAGCACCGCCGTCACCCAGTTCAGCAGCTCGTCCACGGAGTCGATGGACTGCTCACCGGGCACGCTCCGTCCGACGTCGCCCATGAGGTCGACCGCGTACACCCGATATCGCTGCGAGAGCGCCTCGACGTTGGCGAACCACACGGTGGACGTGGCACCCGCCCCAGGGAGCAGCACCAGCGCCGGGCCGTCGACGGGTCCGCAGGCGTTGATTCGCGTGGTGCCGTACACCGTGTCCACGTCGATGGCTTGGGTATCCGCCGGCCACTTCTGCAGCACTCGGTCGTAGGCGGTGAAGAATCGGTCGAGCGTCACTGATGCCCCCATTCTCTCGATGATCGAGATAGTAGACAATAGAGAGACTTCCCGTCCAGCATCTCCCGAGGGATCAGCACATGACCGAGCCCGCCTCTACCGTCCATCAGCTACGCGCACTGACGGTCGACCTCGATCTTCTGGGCGCAGAATTCGCGCAGAGACATGCACTCCACCCGACGGACATCCGGGCGCTGATCTGTCTCCTCGACGCGGACCGAGCCGGAACGCGCGCTACGCCCGGTTGGCTAGGAACCCAGCTGGGCCTGGAATCCGCGTCGGTCACGGCCCTGATCGATCGAATGACCAAGCGTGACTTGGTGTTACGCGAGCCCGACCCGTCCGACCGCAGGCGAGTACTGCTGCGCGTGACTGCGCACGCGTCGGAACTCGGGACAACATTCTTCGGCCCCGTCATCGGCCAGGCCGTCGACGAGCTCGCCCGCTTCACGCCAGAGCAGCGGGCAACGATCGATGAGTTTCTGACCACGATGCGCGCCATCGTCGCCTCCACTCGGGAGCAGCAGACCCCGTAGACAAATCAGTAGTTTTGTTATTAACGGTTGACACATCGTTGGGTTTATACAACACTTCATTGTCATGAGCCCCGTCAAGCGCGGTACCGCGCTCCCGATCTACAACAGGGTGGGTGTTCTGCGGGCAGAACGAAAGATGAGCCGCGCGCAACTGGCCGAACTCGTCGAAGTGAATCCCCAGACGGTGGGAGCCCTGGAACGAGGCAACCACTACCCGAGCTTGGACCTCGCGATGCGCATCTGCGACGTCTTCGATCTGCCGATCGAAGCGGTGTTCTCACGAGAAGAACTCGGACCACTCTCCGCCGAACTCTTCCGAAGGGAGAAGGATCGATGACCACGCCCGGCTCCGACGTCCTCACCCGCTATCAGGCGTATCGCACCCGGCGATTCCTCGAGAACGACGCCAAGACACGGCATTGGCTACCCGCCTGGCGAACCCAGCATCGACGCCGAATCCTCGTTGTCGCTGTGGCTACGCTCCTCTTCGCATTTTTCGTCGTCAGTATCGGCAGCCTATTCTCGAAGTGGTTCGCGATCGGATGGATACCGGCCGCCCTGGTGTTCCTACCGGTGTGGACTGTTCTCCAGACGGTCTCGGGCCGGCACGGAGACGCACCGGTAGGAGCACTGGACGAATGGGAAGTACAGCAGCGCAACGAAGCTCGATCCATCGGCCTCACCGTCACGCAGGGGTTGGTGATGGCGGCGGCGTTCGCGTCCATCTTCCTGTCCACGGCGAACGACGAGATGCCGCGCCTGGCGTACGCAGGTGGCGGATGGACTCTCGCCGCACTGATGACCGGCATCTGCTCCCCCGCAATGATTCTCGCGTGGATCACCCCTGACCCCGAACCAGAAGACACCGAAGAGTTCGACCAGCAGTAACGACCGAAAGGGCACCATGAGCACCCTCACGATCGACTCCGTCTCCAAAAGATACGGCGACAAGATCGCCCTCGACAACCTGAGTTTCGACGTCCGGCCGGGCGAACTGTTCGGCTTCGTCGGCAGCAACGGCGCGGGCAAGACCACCACGATGCGCATCGCGCTGGGCGTGCTGTCGGCAGATTCCGGCCAGGTTCTGTTGGGCGGCAAGCCCGTCGACCTCGACGTTCGCCGCACCATCGGTTACATGCCGGAGGAACGCGGGCTGTACCCGAAGATGAAGGTCGGCCCGCAATTGGCGTACATGGCCGAGCTACACGGCCTCTCGTCGAGGGATGCCAAAGCCGCAGTGATTCGCTGGACCGAACGCCTCGGCATCGACGAGCGAGTGAACGACACCGTCGACGCACTGAGCCTGGGGAATCAGCAGCGCGTGCAGTTGGCAGCCGCGCTGGTGCACGACCCCGCAGTGCTCGTGCTGGACGAACCGTTCTCCGGCCTCGACCCGATCGCCGTCGATGTCATGAGCGAGGTACTGCGCGAAAAGGCCGCTGCCGGAGTGCCGGTGGTGTTCTCGAGCCACCAACTCGATCTGGTGCAACGCCTGTGCGACCGCGTCGGCATCATCGCCGCCGGCTCGATGAAAGCCGTCGGTACCGTCGACGAACTACGCGGATCAGGAGATTCGCACCTGCACGTCCACGCACCGAACGCTGCGCCCGGATGGGCGTCGGGCATCGCCGGAGTGAGCACACTCGGGCACAGCGACGGCGTCACCGTTCTCGGGCTGGCACCGGGAGCCGATGATCAAGAAGTCCTGCGGGCCGCGCTCGCGACCGGACCGGTACACGAATTCTCGATCCAGAAACCTTCCCTGAGCGACCTGTTCCGAGAGGCGGTAGTGGCATGAGCTCCCAACTGAACTCCTTCAGCGCAGTGTCCTTGATAGCCAAGCGCGAGTTCACCGTTCAGGTGATGAAGAAGAGCTTCGTCATCAGCAACGTGATCATCCTGGCCGTCATCGTCGGCGGCATCATCGCATTCTCGATCTTCTCCGGCAGCGGCGACGAAGAGCGCGACGTGATCGGCGTCGCCGGAGATCAGTCCATCGCGGCTGCATTGGAGGCGACCGGCGATGCGGTCGGTAGCCCCGTCGAAGTCCGTGACGTTGCCGACGCGGCGGCCGCGCGCAGTGGCGTCGAATCCGGGGATCTCGATGTGGCGCTGGTTCCCGACGGCACTGCGGGCGCGTACACGGCCGTCACCGAGTCCGAACTGACCGGCACGTTGCGCGCCGTCGTCGAAGGCAGTGTCGCGACGCAGGCCACGAATGCTGCACTGGCGCAACAGGGTGTCGACCAGAACGAGCTCGGGGCAGCGACGAGTGCCGCGACGGTCACCGTCGACGCGATCGATCCGCCCGACCCGGAAGCCGGTCAGCGGACAGCCCTGGCCCTGTCGGCCGTGTTCCTGTTGTACGCACAGATCATCGGCTTCGGCATGTACGTCGCGATGGGCGTCGTCGAAGAAAAGTCCTCGCGCGTGGTCGAACTGCTGCTCTCCACCGTTCGCCCCCTGCAGTTGCTCTGGGGCAAGATTCTGGGCATCGGTGCGGTCGGCATCCTGCAGCTCGCTCTGTACGGAATCGCCGGTGTGGGAGCAGGATTGGGCACAGGCGTACTCACCGTCACCGGTGCCGCGGTGAGTGTCTTCGCCGCCACACTCGCGTGGTTCATTCTCGGCTTCGCGTTCTTCGCGGTGCTCTACGCGGCCGGCGGCTCGATGGTCTCGCGGCAGGAGGACGTGAACTCGACGACCATGCCACTGCTGATCCTGATCATGGCCATGTTCTTCGCGGCCTTCTATTCCGTCAGCGATCCGGAGAGCACTCTCGCCAACACGCTGAGCTGGATCCCGCCGTTCTCGGCGATCATGATGCCGCTGCGCATCGCCGCGGGCGTGACCTCGCCGGTGCAGATCGTCGGTTCGGCAGTCCTGATGGTGATCACCACCGCGATCCTGGCGATGGGCGCAGCGAAGATCTATCAGCGCTCCATTCTTCGGATCGGCAAGACCGTCTCGTGGAAGGAAGCATTCGCTCGATAGAGTTCGCGCCATGAGCCCACGGACATCCGCCGCCGAGATTCTCGATTCCGTTCTCGACGGCGGATCGTTCGTGTCGTGGGACTCCACGCCCGTGGACGTCCATCCTGGGGAGTCCTATCTGAAGGATCTGGCCAAGGCTCGCGAGAAGAGTGGCGTCGACGAATCGGTGTTGACCGGCGAGGGCACCATCGACCGCCGACGCGTCGCGATCATCGCCTGCGAGTTCGCGTTTCTCGCCGGATCGATCGGAGTCGCGGCGGCCGAGCGCATCACCTCCGCAATCGAGCGCGCCACTGCAGAGGGCCTGCCACTCATTGCCTCCCCCACCTCCGGTGGCACGCGCATGCAGGAGGGAACGTTGGCCTTCGTGCAGATGGTCAAGATCGCCTCGGCCGTCACCGCACACAAAGCGGCGCACCTGCCGTATGTGGTGTATCTCCGCAATCCGACGACGGGAGGCGTTTTCGCATCCTGGGGTTCACTGGCCCACGTCACCGTCGCCGAACCCGAGGCCCTCATCGGGTTTCTCGGCCCGCGGGTGTATCAGGCCCTGTACGACAAGCCATTTCCCGATGGCGTCCAGACCGCCGAGAATCTGTACCAGCACGGTGTCATCGACGGTGTGGTGCCGGTCGAGCAACTGCGTCACTTGCTGATCCGCACGCTGCGAGTGATCGTCGACGCATCCGTGTGGACGGACGTTCCCGAAGTCGGACGTACGAGTATTCCCGAGCAATCGGCCTGGCACTCGGTGCAGTCGTCGCGCCGCGCCGATCGTCCAGGGATTCGGCAGATCATCGAACATACTGCGGCCGAGCACGTTCCACTCAGTGGCACCGGTCAGGGCGAGGCCGACACCTCGATCCTGTTGTCCCTCTGCCGCATTCGCGGTGTCTCCTGCGTGCTGTTCGGTAACGACCGAAGCAGCAGCACCGCCACAGCAACGATGGGCCCGGCAGCACTACGAGAAGCTCGCCGCGGCATGCGCCTGGCCGAGGAACTCCGGCTACCTCTCGTACTCGTCATCGACACATTCGGCGCAGCACTGTCCAAGGAAGCCGAGGAGGGTGGTCTCGCTCCCGAGATCGCGCGGTCGATCTCCGACCTGGTCACCGTGAACACCCCGACGGTGTCGGTACTTCTCGGCCAGGGCACCGGCGGCGGAGCACTCGCGCTGCTGCCCGCCGACCGCGTCCTGTGTGCCCAGAATGCCTGGCTCGCACCGCTTCCACCCGAGGGAGCCAGCGCAATCGTGCACCGCGACACCGCCCATGCACCGGACATGGCCGAGGCTCAAGGGATCAGGTCGGTCGACCTGCTGCGAGACGGCATCGTCGACGCCATCGTTCCCGAACTCCCCGACGCGGCCGACGAACCGGCCGCGTTCTCCGGTCGCATCGCCGATGCCATTGTCCGCGAACTACGCGAGCTGTCGACCCTCGAAGCGGCAGCTCGGACGAGTGCGAGACTCGGCCGCTACCGCACTCTCGGGGTCACCTTGTGAGTGGAAACTCGACCCCTGCTACGAGACCGGAGTGGAGCCTGCGGAACGACCGCAGGCTCCGCCGTGCACGTGCGAGGTCACGAGCGCTACCACATCGCCCGCGCGGAGGTCCGCGGGCAACTCGACCGGACTGACGCACCGGCGCCCCGGACCGTGCACGTCCACCTTGACCACCGGGCCCACCGAGTGCCGGTTGACCACTACTGCCTGCTGAAGATCACCGAACTCCGCATCGACGCCCACCTCGCCTGCAATGACCGACCGCACGCGAGTGATCAGAATCCGACCCCACTGCACCGGAGTGCCCTCGGCATCGGCCACATCCTCGAGCGCGACGCCGTCGACGGTGATGCGGCCGCACACACAGTGAGTGTTCGCCGGCCAGAGCGCTGGATCGCACCGCGACACGTAGGCGGCACCGAGAGACGGAAGAATGTCCACAAGAGTCATGAGAAGAAGTCTTGCGCCGGGCGGTGGCGTCGAACAGGGGTGTTGACGCAATCTTGACGCCCCGGCCGTGAATCTTGACGGCGTGTGGGCACCGTTGCACATTCGGACCGCCGGTCGACGGGATTCCGCCGGTCGTCGCCGGTAGTGCGCAACCCGGCCCGGACCACCCCACCTCGAACTACGCTCGCAGACATGAGTGGCGAGTATCGGCAGGCATTCGACAGCAGCATCGACAACCGCGAGGACTTCTGGCTGGCGGCCGCGTCGGGAGTCGACTGGGACACCCCTCCCACCACGGCGTTCGACGGTTCGCAATGGTTTCCCGAAGCCCGTCTCAACACCTGCGTCAACGCCCTGGATCGGCACGTCGACGCCGGCCACGGCGATCGCACCGCGCTGATCTACGACTCGGCGATGCTCGGGCTCACCCGGAGCTACACCTACGCCGAACTTCTCGACGAGACCGCGCGCTTCGCCGGGGTGCTGCGCGCGCAGGGCGTCGGGCCGGGCGACCGCGTGGTCATCTATCTGCCGATGATTCCCGAGGCCGTCATCGCGATGCTCGCGTGTGCGCGACTCGGTGCGGTGCACTCGGTGGTGTTCGGCGGATTCGCCGCCAAAGAACTCGCGGCCCGCATCGACGACGCCGAGCCGGTACTGCTGATCACCGCGAGCGGTGGGTTCGAGCCGGGTCGCGTCATCGAATACCTCCCCTTGGTGCAGCGCGCCCTGACGCTCACGACCGCGAACACACCGGCCGTGATCGTAAAATCACGAGAGGGCATTCCCGGCGAACACGAGTGGCTGGATTGGGACACCCTCATCGCCGACGCATCCGCCGCACAACCGGTTTCGATGGCGGCGACGGATCCGCTGTACATCCTCTACACGTCGGGTACGACGGGCAAGCCCAAGGGCGTGGTGCGCGACAACGGCGGTCATGCCGTCGCGTTGACGTGGTCGATGCGCAACATCTACGACGTGAATGCCGGTCAGGTGATGTGGACGGCCTCCGACGTCGGGTGGGTGGTGGGACACTCGTACATCGTCTACGGCCCGCTGTTCGCCGGTGCCACAACGGTTCTCTACGAGGGCAAGCCCGTCGGGACTCCCGATGCAGGCGCGTTCTGGCGGGTGATCCAGGACCACGGTGTGCGGGCTCTGTTCACCGCACCGACCGCGCTACGCGCTATCCGCAAGGTCGATCCGCACGCCGCCGAGCTCGAGAAGTACGACACCTCCTCACTGGAGACACTGTTCGTCGCCGGTGAACGCCTCGATCCCGATACGTACGAGTGGATTTCACGCACCCTCGATCGACCCGTCGTCGATCATTGGTGGCAGACCGAGACCGGGTGGGCTATCTGCGCCAACCTTCGGGGGCTGGAACCACTTCCGATCAAACCCGGATCGCCGACCGTACCGGTACCGGGATTCCAGGTCGGTATCCTCGACGCGTCCGGTAATCCCGTGGACGCAGGCTCGGAGGGCAACATCGTCGTGCAGCTGCCACTGCCGCCAGGTGCACTGGTCGGACTGTGGAACGACGAATCACGTTTCCAGCGTTCGTATCTCGATACGTTCCCCGGTTACTACCTCACCGGCGACTCCGGTTACATCGACGCCGACGGGTACGTCTACGTACTCGGTCGCAGCGACGACGTCATCAATGTCGCCGGCCACCGCCTGTCCACAGGGTCGATGGAGGCGGTGCTCGCGGGCCATCCGGCCGTCGCCGAGTGCGCCGTCATCGGTATTCACGACGACCTCAAAGGACAGCGTCCCAGCGGCTATGTAGTGCTCAAGGCCGGCGAGAACATCACCGAGGAACAGCTGCGCACCGAATTGGTGGCCATGGTTCGCGATCAGATCGGTGCGCTCGCAACGTTCCGCGACGTGACGATCGTCGGAGCGCTGCCGAAGACCCGATCGGGCAAGATCCTGCGGAAGACGATGCGTCAGATCGTCGCAGGCGAGGAATACGGCGTGCCGTCGACCATTGAGGATCCCGCAGTCCTCGATGCACTGGAGAAGCTACTCGGCAGATAGGCGGAAACCGAAGCAACCATGGCCGAAACCCGCGCGCCATGGGGCACTCCCGCACGATAGCGTCCTCGGCATGACAGATCTCGACACCCGCCCCGCCGTCGACTGGCTCGCACTCGGTGCGGTCACCGTCACGGTGATCTCGTGGGCCTCGGCCTTCGTCGCCATCCGCGGCGTCGGCGAGTCGTTCGGTGCCGGCCCACTCGCTCTGGGCCGGCTCCTCATCGGATCGTGCGCCCTCGGCGCGATCGTGCTGGTCAGGAGACAGTGGGTCAAGCCGAACCGCACGCAGTGGTTACAGATCGCCAGCGTCGGCGTGTTCTGGTTCGGCGTCTACAACGTCGCCCTCAACGCCGCCGAGCAACGTGTCGACGCCGGAACGACGTCGATGATCATTCAGATCGGCCCCATCCTGGTGGCGCTGTTCGCCGGTCTGCTTCTGGGCGAGGGCTTTCCGAAGTGGTTGGTGATCGGTGCCGGTATCGCGTTCGCCGGTGCCGTCATGGTCGGCGTCGTCACCGCCGTCACCACCACCTCGACCACCAGGACGGACGCCGACTTCCTCGGCATCGCACTGTGTCTCGTATCCGCAGTGACCTATGCGATCGGAGTACTCAGCCAGAAGCCGGTACTGCGCACGGTCCCCGGCCTGCAGGTCACCTGGATGGCCTGCACCATCGGGGCGGTCTGCACACTCCCGTTCGCGCCTGCTCTGCTCGACGACCTGTCCACCGCCTCGGCCGGAGCCACCGGCGGACTGCTCTACCTCGGCCTGGTTCCCACCGCGCTGGCGTTCAGCACCTGGGCCTATGCGCTGACGCGCATGAACGCAGGCAAGCTCGGCATCACCACGTATGCGGTGCCGCCGATCACCATCACTCTGGCCTGGTTGTTGCTCGGCGAGATACCGCACATTCTCGCCGTCGTCGGCGGTGTCATCTGCCTCGTGGGTGTCGGATTGTCCCGCAGGAGATAGCAGCCGTCACAGGGCCTTGAACCGAGCGATAGCAACCTCACGCTCGTGCTTGTGGTCGACGATCGGATCCACGTACTCCTTGGGTCGGCCGAACTTCAACGTGTGCACGGCTTTTCCCTCCTCACCGCGTAGCTCCGGCACCCAGCGCCGTACGTAATCGCCCGTCGGATCGAATTTCTCACCTTGGGTGATCGGGTTGAACACTCGAAAGTACGGCGAGGCGTCGGTACCGGTGCCCGCGGTCCACTGCCAGCCGTGCTGATTGTTGGCCAGATCGCCGTCGACGAGATGCTGCATGAAATAGCGGGCACCTCGCCACCACGGCAGGTGCAGGTCTTTGACGAGGAACGACGCGACGATCATACGGACTCGGTTGTGCATCCACTTCTCCGAGTTCAATTGCCGCATACCGGCATCGACGATCGGAAAGCCGGTCTCGCCCTTACACCAGGCCTCGAACAGCTCGTCGGCGTGCTTGCCCGAGTCCAGTTCGATCTTGTCGAACTTCTTGACGTAGTTCTCGCGCGCACTGTCGGGGCGCTGAAACAGGATGTCGGCGTAGAAGTCTCGCCAGCAGATCTGCCTCCGATACGCAGCGGCACCCTCGTTGCGGAGCTTGCCCAGGTCGGCCAGCATGGTTCGCGGATGAATGGTGCCGTACTTCAGATGCACCGACATCCGGCTCGTCGAATCGAGGTCGGGGCGGTTGCGTTCGTCGTCGTACTTCGAGACGTCGTCTAGAAAATCCTTCCACTGCGCCCGTGCGGCTTGCTCGCCTGCATCGGCGTCGGAGGTCTCGTTCTCGCTCGGAACTTTCGCCCTCTTCACGCCTTTCACGTGGTCGGGGTCGATCCACGTCACGGTTTTCGCGGACGTATCGGCCGGTCCGCGCCAACCGTGTTCCATCCACTGCCGTGAGTACGGCGTGAACACCTTGTACGGCTCACCGTCGTTCTTGGTGATCCGTCCGGGCGCAACGGCATACGGCGAACCGGTCTCGACCAGCGTCACCTTCTCGCCGACGCGCTGGTCCCGCGACCGGCCGTACGGACCGTAATCGGCGCTGATGTGGACCTCGTCGGCGTCGATCGCCTTCGCCACCTTCGGCACCACCGTCTCGGGGTCGCCGTGCACCACCATCAGCCTGCCGTCGAGCTGCTCGTCCAGTGCCTCGAGCGACCGGAACAGGAAGTCCTTGCGCGGACCGCCGGAGGGCTTCAGCAATCGGTCGTCCAGTACGAAGAGCCCCAGTACCGGATCCCCGGACTCGGCAGCGGCGGTGAGGGTGGGCAGATCCCCCAGTCGGAGATCACGGCGAAACCAAACGAGCGACATGCCGTCAGTCTTACCCAACCCGGCTACGAGCAACCCCCATCGCTGTTTCGGGGATTCTCAGAGAATCGCCAATCCATGCTCACCGACGCCGCAACATCGCCCCCTACCTTGGGAAATACGCCGATCAGCCGCGAGCAGAGGAGAGAACATCATGACGAACATCCGCCCCTTCCCCGGTGCCCTCTCCCTCGTCGAGAGCACCTGCACGTTCGAGAAGTACTACGAGCAGCTCTATGCCAAGGCACCCGCCCTCGCCTGGACCCTCGACGCCGACGTCGATCGCCGCACGGCCCTCGAGGAATTCTTCGCCAAGACGCCCGAGGAGCGGCGTACCACCGTAGACAGCTGGGTTGCCTAGCATTGGGAGGTGACCGAATCGCCGAGCACCCCCGCCACCGTCCTCGTCGTCGACGATGACACCGATGTGTTGTCGTCGCTGCAGCGCGGCCTGCGCCTGTCCGGCTTCACGGTCATCACGGCGTCGGACGGGGCCGAGGCGCTCGGCGTCGTGTCGCGCACCTCGCCCGATGCGATCGTGCTCGACATCAACATGCCGGTGCTCGACGGCGCAAGCGTCGTGACTGCGTTGCGCGCCATGGGGAACGACATTCCGATCTGTGTTCTCAGTGCCCGCAGCTCCGTGGACGATCGCATCGCCGGTCTCGAATCCGGTGCCGACGACTACCTCACCAAACCGTTCGTGCTCGCCGAGCTGGTGGCCCGCATCCGGGCCATGCTCCGACGGCGCGGCACCAGTCCGGTCATTCCCGCAGTCGATCCCGGTATCCCCAATTCGGCTGTCGCCGTGGGCACTTTGGTTGTCGATATCGCGGGGTACCGAGTGCACCGCGGCGGCGTCGACATCGATCTCACGAAGCGCGAGTTCGAGTTGCTGGCCATTCTTGCTCGCAACAAGGGCGTCGTACTGACGCGTGAGCGACTCCTCGAATTGGTCTGGGGCTACGACTTCGTCGCCGACACCAACGTCGTCGACGTGTTCGTCGGCTATCTACGCCGCAAACTCGAGAGCGACGGCTCGCCGCGCATCCTGCACACCGTCCGCGGTGTGGGCTTCGTCGTGCGGGAGTCGGTATGAGTTTCTCGCTTCGCGCCCGGGTCGCGGCGGCGACGGCCCTCGGTGCCACCCTTGTCGTGGCGGCCCTGGCCGTGGTGACGTCGGTGGCCATTTCCCGCAACAACGTCAACCAGCTCGACGAGCGTCTGACGACGGCATCGCAGGTGCTGGTCCCGAACTCGTCGACGCTGGAAGCCTTCATCGATCAGCTGTCCGGAGCGTTCGCTGTCACCATTCGCAGCGGAGACATCGTCGTCGCCTCGACTCCTACGCGGTTGCCGGCCCTCGACACCGGTTCTCAGACAGTGGATGTGGACGGTCAGCGGTTTCGGGTCTACACCGCGACCTCGACCGTGGTCTCGTCCGTGTCCATCTCCATCGGTGTCCCGGCCATCGAGGCGCAGCAGGTGACCGACGAGCAACAGAGACAGGTGATCCTGCTGGGGCTGGCTGCGGTCGCCGTGTCGACGGGCCTGGGTTGGCTGTTCGGAGGACGTGCCGTCAGACCGCTGGTGACGCTGACGCGGCAGGTCAGCGCTCAGCCTCCGTCGGCGCCGCAGACCCGAACCGGAGTCACCGAGGCCGACGAGCTCGCGGTCGCGATCGGGGGCATGCTCACCCGACTGAACGAGGCACAGGAACGCACCAATGCCGCCCTGGACACGGCACGCGATTTTGCGGCCGTGTCGGCCCACGAGCTGCGCACCCCGTTGACTGCGATGCGTACCGACATCGAAGTGTTGCGCACCCTCGATCTCGAGCGCGCGCAGCAACAGGAAATCCTGACCGACCTCGAACGCACTCAGGGCCGAGTCGAGACGACCCTGACCGCGCTCGAACGATTGGCATCGGGTGAATTGTCCAGCGAGGGCGACCGGGTCGAGACCGACATCATCGACATCTGCGACGTCGCCGCGCAGGACGCGCAGCGTCAGCACCCGGGTCTGGACGTTCGGGTGGAGTCGGAACCGGAGTGCGAGATCACGATTCGCGCACTCCCCACCGGAGTTCGACTCGCGGTGGACAACGCGATCGGCAACGCCGTCCGTCACGGCGGGGCGAGCACCGTCGTCATTCGCGTCGAGCGCGCGGACGCGCTGGTCCGAATCCTGATCGACGACAACGGATCCGGCGTTCCGGTGGACGAACGCGAGTCGGTGTTCGGACGCTTCGAGCGTGGAGCCGGAGCCGCGAAGGGCGGCTCCGGCCTCGGTCTCGCGCTGGTGGCCCAGCAGGCCGAATTGCACGGTGGCCGCGCATATCTGGCAGACAGCCCCCTCGGGGGTGCCCGATTGGTGCTCGAGCTACAGGACCGCTGACGAGAGATCTGCTACTTGACGTCGAGCAGATCGATGACGAAGACGAGCGTCTTGCCGGACAGACGGTGACCTGCGCCGGCGGGGCCGTATGCGAGCTCCGGCGGGATGGTGAGCTGGCGGCGTCCGCCGACCTTCATCCCGGGGATGCCGTCCTGCCAGCCCTGAATGAGGCCTCGGAGCGGGAACTGGATGGACTCGCCGCGGTTCCAGGACGAGTCGAACTCCTCGCCGGTGTCGAACTCGACGCCGACGTAGTGCACCTCTACGTTTCCGCCCGGTACTGCCTCTGCGCCGTCACCTTCGACGAGGTCGACCGTCACCAGATCCAACGGTGCCGGTCCGGCTTGAAATTCGATCACTGGCTTCGTCACTGAAGTCTCCTGCGGTTGTGCCGGCCCGCCGACGCCGACTGCGGTGTTCTGGGCATGGTCGGCACCGATTTTACGTCGTCACGGTCAGCCGATCGGAGCTGGCATCAACATCGTCTTGTATTCGCAGGTCAGCGTATTGCCGGTTGCGGGGTCGGCCATCTCGACCTTCCAGGTGTCGGCGAACTGGTTCACACCGGGGTGCATCGAGATGGTGCCGGAGATCAACACGGTTCCACGGGTGAACAGTCCACGGTCGGCGAGCACGTCGAGCCAGTAGTGCGGAGCGAGAAGATCACCGAGTGTTCCGGTCTGAATTGCGACGCCGTCCGCCCACGCGGTCAAGGTGATCTCGTCCAGCCGATCGGCGACCTCCGACAGACGCCACGCGCCGGTGCCGAGCACATCGGGAGCCGCGTTCTTGCTCCACGCGACACTGTGCACCTCCAGGTCACGGTCGGTGTGATCGCAGGCGACCGTCAGCAGCACGTCGTCGATCGTGTCGCCCAGGATCACCAGCGCCCACTCGGCCTCGCCCGACGTACGGCCGTGCTGGACGGCAACGGCGTCCGTCTGCTGCGCCAGGTACGGCGAAATGGGATACAGCGCCGGGGTCACCGTCGGAGCCGGAACGCCCAGTTCGGCCAGCTCCGCGATGTGCGACGCCACCTCCTCCTGGTTGCGTCCGGCGTACCCGGCGTTGAGCAACGCGTTCACCTCGACCGATTCGGAGGTGCCGTCGGGCAGCGTGAATGTGAGCATCAGTAAGGACCCTCTCCTCGTAAATTTTCTGTTTCCGATGCGCACAAAGGCTTGCGCATACGTCTTGTATACAGCAAGTATGGAGCACGTACAACGGATAGAGTGATCCCAGGCACACGAAGGAGTCGTCATGACCGAACCTGTTTCGGTAGATAGAAAAGGCCTGGCCAAGGCCTTTGCGGCCAGCCTCACCGGAACGGCATTGGAGTGGTACGACTTCGCGGTCTACTCGGCCGCCGCAGCTCTGGTGCTTCCGCTGGTCTTCTTCCCGGACAGCGACCCACTGACCGGGACTCTGCTGGCTTTCTCGACATACGCGGTCGGGTACGTCGCCCGTCCGGTCGGAGGGTTCGTCTTCGGCCGGCTCGGCGACGTCATCGGACGAAAACAGCTCCTCGTCATCACCCTGATGTTGATCGGCGTCACGACCTTCGCCATCGGTCTGATCCCCGGATACGACTCCATCGGCATCGCGGCACCGATCATTCTCGTCACGATGCGCTTCTGTCAGGGCGTTGCCGTCGGCGGCGAATGGGGCGGAGCCGTTCTCCTGTCGAGCGAATACGGCGATCCCCGCAAACGCGGATTCTGGTCTTCCGCAGCACAGATCGGACCACCCGCGGGCAACCTGCTCGCCAACGGTGCACTTGCCGTTCTGACGCTGACATTGACCGACCAGCAGTTCGAGTCCTGGGGATGGCGCGTGGCGTTCCTGTTCTCCGCGGTACTCGTCGGATTCGGTCTGTGGATCCGGTTGAAGCTCGAGGACACCCCGGTGTTCAAGGCGCTGCAGGAAAGCGGCGAACGTTCCGAGGCACCGATCAGCGAAGTGTTCAAGACCGAACTGCGACCCCTGGTGGCAGGCATCATGTCTCGTGTCGCGCCGGACGTCATCTACGCACTGTTCACCGTCTTCTCGATCACCTACGGCACACAGAAGTTGGGCTTCGAGCGCAGTGAGGTACTGACCGCCATTCTGATCGGGTCGGCATGCCAACTCGGCCTGATCCCGCTCGCCGGAGCAGTGTCCGACCGCATCAACCGACGCCTCGTCTACGGCGTCGCAGCCGTGGGCGGTGTCGCGTGGAGTGCGATCTTCTTCCTCGTCATCGGCGGAGGATCGCTACCGCTGCTGATCCTGGGTGTGGTGGTGGGCCTGGCGTTCCACTCGTTCATGTACGGGCCACAGGCAGCATTCGTCACCGAGCAGTTCAGCGTTCGATTGCGCTCGACCGGCAGCTCGTTGGCGTACACGATCGCCGGTGTCTTCGGTGGTGCGATGGCTCCGCTGATCTTCGTCTACCTGTTGGACAAGACGGACAGCTGGGTGCCGATCGCCGGGTACATCGTCGTTGTCGGCGCCGTGACACTCGTCGGCCTCGCCCTCGGACGCAACCCGGACCCCACCGAGGACGAGCACTACGTGCTGCTGGGCCAGCAGCACGAAAATGCTACGCGCGCAACAGAGTCTGAAGCGTGACCTCGAGGTGAGCGTCGATCTTCTCGTGCACCAGGCCCTCGTCGCCGGCACTCAGTGCGTCGATGATGGCCTGGTGCTCGGCGCACACTCGGTGTTGCCGGTTGGCGGCGGTGAACAACGCACTCAAGCCCACTCGGAGCTGACGCGCCCGCAAACCGGCATACGTGCGCGAGAGCAGATCACTGCCCGCCGAATCGATCAAACTCTGATGGAACGTCCCGTCCCAGTCGATGAATTCCTTGGGAGCGTCGGTGCTGTCGGAATTCATCAGCAGCTCCTGCTGATGCAACGCATGCTGCATCGCCGCGATCGGAGCGTCACCGGCACGCAGCGCCCGCGACGCCGCGTGCCGTTCCAGAACGCCTCGCAGATCCATCAATTCGGCGATCTGCCGTCCGGACATCGCCGGCACATGAGCACCGCGCTTGGGCACCATCTCGACCAGACCCTCGGACTGCAGCATCAGCAACGCCTCACGGACCGGCGTGCGCGATACGCCGATTCGAGTCGCAAGTTCCTGTTCGTTCAGAAAAGTGCCGGTGGCGGCCGGTGACGACAACACCTGATCACGGACGAACTGGTACGCCTTGTCCCTCCCCGACAGTGGTTGCATACGATATGTATACCTGTCTTCCCCCGACGAAACCAGGAGTCACACCGTGAGCTCGACTATCCGCATCAGCCTGGCCCAGATCACCAGTGGCGAAAACCCCACCGAGAACCTCGAACTCATCGAGACCCACACCCGCGCCGCGGCGCACGCAGGCTCGGACCTCGTCGTGTTCCCGGAGGCGATGATGCGCTGCTTCGGCGGACCCATCCGAAAGTTCGCGCAGCCACTGGACGGCGAATGGGCACAGACCGTTCGTCGGATCGCGTCCGACGCCGGCATCACCGTCGTCGCCGGAATGTTCACTCCCGCGCCCGACGACAGAGTGACCAACACACTGCTCGTCACCGGCCCGGGCGTCGAGGCGAGCTACGACAAGATTCATCTGTTCGACGCGTTCGGATTCGCCGAATCCGATACCGTCGCACCGGGTTCCGACCCGCTCGTGCTCGACATCGCGGGAGTCCGCGTCGGCTTCGCGACCTGCTACGACATTCGCTTCCCTGCCCTGTTCCAGAAACTCGGCGACCTCGGTGCCGAACTCGTCGTGGTACCGGCGTCCTGGGGATCGGGTGACGGCAAAGTGGAGCAGTGGACCCTGCTCGCCCGCGCACGCGCCCTGGACTCGACCACTTTCATCGCGGCCTGCGATCAAGCCGAACCTGCTGCCGCCGAAGGCAATGCCCCACTGGGCGTCGGCCACAGCATCGTCTGCTCCCCCACCGGCGAGATCCTCGGCCAACTCGACGCGACACCCGGCATGCTGACGATCGACATCCATACCGAGCTGGTCGACGCCGTGCGCAAGAACCTGCCAGTGCTGAAGAACCGCAAGCACTTCGACGCCTGAGCGCGCCGCGAACTCGAAGTTATGGACGAATTCTGGCCCAAATCCGTCCATAACCTCGAGTTCAGCGAGGATCTGCGCGCCTGGACCAGAACTCGTCGACCACCTCGGCCAATCGATCCGGCTGCTCCAACGCCGGTATCACCCGCGCGCCGCTGACGGTGGCCTCGCGCGCATCGACCATCGTGGCGACCACGGCGCGGGCCTCCTCCGGCGTCCATTCACCACGATCGTCGGTGGTGACGAACAGCGTCGGACACGTCAAGGCCTGTGCAGCCCAATTCAAGTCCGTTCGATTCAGAATCGCCGTTTTGATGGCCAGGATGGTCGCCCGACGGCCCGCCCGCCCGATTGTGTCGCGCAGCAACTGCACCGCCTCGGGGTCGTGAGCTCGGGAATGATCGGTGAAAATGGTTTCCTCGATGGCCGATCGCACCGGGCCACGAAGCCCGACAAGGCGATACAGCGGCAGCAGCATGCGGACCTTGCGACGCAACGCCTCGTCGATGGGATGCGTCGGCGCACTGATCGCAACGAGGGTCGAGATCAGATCCGGTCGTCGCGCGGCTACCTCCATACCGACATGACCACCCCAGGCATTTCCGACCCAATCGACGCTGCCGAATCCCCATCGGCGCTGCATCTCTTCGAGTAGTTCGACAGCGGCATCGGCACACGCCGAGATATCGGCGGCTTCGCTCAACGGGTCGCTCGAACCACAGGATGGGGCGTCGACCAGGTGCACAGTCCGAGTTGCAGCCAGCTCCGACAGGACGCGATCCCAGCTCGAGGAGTCGACGAACATGCTGTGCCACAGCACAACCGGCGGTCCCGTGCCCGTCACTCGGACGGTTAACCGACCGAGTCGAGTAGGAAAGTGGTATTCGTTCATATCTAACATTACACAGCGTAATCTCAATTATGTCTAGACTGCATCTCATGGCCAGGACTTACTCGTCGGACCTGCGCACCGAGCGCGCTCGACTCAACCGCGCCGCAGTGATCGACGCCGCACATGCGATGTTCTTGAGTCGAGGATGGGTCGCCACCACCATGGCCAACGTCGCGTCGGAGGCCGGTCTGACCCGGCAGACCGTCTACCAACAATTCGACGGCAAGCTCGCGTTACTGGACGGATGCATCGACAGTGCGCTCTCGAACGGCCTGGACTCGCCCGTCCGCCAGTTGCCGGACTACGAGAAGATGGGCACCGGAACGTTCGAGGAACGACTCGTCGCCGGCGCGGCGTGGCTCCGCGGGGCACATGAGCGATCCGCGGCCATACAACACGTGCTGGACGAGGCCGCAGTAGTGGATCCAGTTGCTGCGCAGCGGCTCTCGGTCCGAGAGAAAACGCGATGGGACGAGAACCGTTGGGCAGCAGGGCTGATTCTCGACGGTCCTCCGCCGGACATCGTCGTCGACGCCATGTGGTTGCTCACGGCTCGCTCGGTGTGGCTGAGATTGACCCGCGAGCGCGGATGGACCTCCGAGCAATGGGAGCAGTGGTTCATCGCACACGCTCGGACAGAATTGCGGCCGCGAACTCGAAGTTAGGGACGAATTCCGGCCGAATCTCGTCCATAACTTCGAGTTCGCCGGGACACCAAGCCCCGTCACGCGCCGAGTTCGCAGTTGTGTCGACGAAACAGCCCATATCGCCTGCGTAACTGCGAACTCGGCGGGATACGCAGGCCGACAACGACAACGCCGCCGGCTCCCGAGGGAGTCGGCGGCGTTGTCGTGCAGCAAGAACTAGCGGGAGCTGACGTCCTGGTAGTCGCGCTCGGTGTAGCCGGTGTAGATCTGGCGCGGACGGCCGATCTTGCCCGTGGTGTCCTCGTTCTGCTCGCGCCAGTGCGCGATCCAGCCCGGGAGACGGCCCATCGCGAACAACACCGTGAACATGCGCGGCGGGAAGCCCATCGCGCGGTAGATCAGGCCGGTGTAGAAGTCGACGTTGGGGTACAGCTTGCGCTCGACGAAGTAGTCGTCGGTGAGCGCGGTCTCTTCGAGCTTGAGTGCAATCTCGAGCAGTTCGTCGCCGTTGCCCAGCTTGCCCAGGATCGTGTGTGCGGTTTCCTTGACCAGCGTCGCGCGCGGATCGAAGTTCTTGTACACCCGGTGTCCGAAGCCCATGAGCTTGACGCCGTCTTCCTTGTTCTTCACCCGACGCAGGAAGTCCGTGGCGTCGCCGCCCTCGGCCTTGATCTTGTCGAGCATCTCGAGCACGGCCTGGTTGGCACCGCCGTGCAGCGGGCCCCACAGCGCGTTGATGCCGCCGGAGATCGAGGTGAAGAGGTTGGCCTGCGAGGATCCGACGAGGCGGACCGTCGACGTGGAGCAGTTCTGCTCGTGGTCGGCGTGCAGGATGAGCAGCATGTCGAGTGCCTTGACGATCTCGGGATCGACCTCGTACGGCTCGGCGGGGAAGCCGAACGTCATGCGCAGGAAGTTCTCGACCAGGCTCTTCGAGTTGTCCGGGTAGAGGAACGGCTGACCGACCGACTTCTTGTAGGCGTATGCCGCGATGGTCGGCAGCTTGGCCAGCAGACGGATGGTGGAGAGCTCGACCTGCTCGGGATCGTTGGGCTCGAGCGAATCCTGGTAGTACGCCGACAGTGCGTTGACCGCGCTCGACAGCACCGGCATCGGGTGGGCGTTGCGCGGGAAGCCGTCGAAGAAACGCTTGAGGTCCTCGTGCAGCAACGTGTGGCGACGGATGCGGTCGGTGAACGTCTCGAGCTCGTCCTCGGACGGCAGCTCCCCGTAGATCAACAGGTAGCTGACCTCGATGAACGACGACTTGCCCGCAAGCTGTTCGATCGGGTACCCGCGGTAGCGCAGGATCCCCGCGTCACCGTCGATGTACGTGATGGCCGACTTGGTGGACGCGGTGTTGACGAACCCGCCGTCCAACGTCGTGTAGCCGGTGGTCGCCAGCAGCTTTCCCAGCTCGATACCGTTGTTGCCTTCACTGGCCTCGGCAATCGACATGGAATATTCGCCACCGGGGTAGGTGAGGGTGGCTTTGGCATCATTCTCAGCGGGCACGAATGGTCCCTCTCGAACTCGTGTAACGGACACGTACTTAAAACGGACAGTTCTAACGTCGCTAGTGAAACTAGTCTCTCGGTGCCTCGGACGCCCAGGGAGGGTCGGCACCGGGTCGTGAAACCGTGATCGCGGCTGCCGTGGCAGCGAACGAAAGAGCTTGCCGCCAATCCTCCCCGGTCATCTCCTGTACCGCTTTCGATGTGATAATGGTCTCTTTTTCCAGGTAGCTCAACAGTGCGCCGTGCACGGTGTCACCAGCGCCGATCGTGTCGACGACGTCGACGGCAACGCCCGGTACCGACACCTCCTCGGCTGCTGTCACTCCCGTGGCCGTCGTCTCCCCGGACGCGGTGAACACCGAGATACCGTCCCCGCCGCGGGTCATCACCACCGCGGTCACACCAGCGGCGAGCCAGTCGTCGACGGTGGTGCCCTGCGTGCCCAGCCCCAGCCAGTACGAGTCGTCCTCGGACACCTTGAGAATGTCGATGCTCGGCAACCACGAGCGAAAGCGGTCGCGAAATCCGTCGGCGGTGATGTCGCCGCTGGTGCTGTCGATGGCGGCCGGGCGAATGTTGGGGTCGAGCATCGTCAGCTTGCCCGCCGCCCGAGCTCGATGCAGCAATTCGGCGTACACCGACGCGCCGGGCTCGTACAGCAACGACAACGTGCCGAAGGACAGAACGCTGATCTCGTCGGGCAGATCACCGGGATCGGCGACGAGTCGATCGGCCGTGCCATCGGCGTAGAACGAGTACTCGGCGCTGCCGTCCTCGGCGAGGGTCGTCATCGCCAACGTCGTCGGCTCGTCACCGCGCTGCACCCACGAGATGTCGACACCGGCATCGCGCAGACTCGCCAGGATCTGCTCGCCGAACGAGTCGCGAGAGATGCGGGAGAGATAGGCAACCGGCGACCCCAACCGGCCGATCGAGATGGCGACGTTGAACGGCCCGCCGCCGAGTTTCGGTGAGAGCAGCGGCCCCTCGTGCACCGGCACCAGATCCACCAATGCTTCGCCGCACACCAGAATCGTCACTTCTCGTACTCCATTCCCCAGCTGCCGGACCAGGTTTGCCCCGGGTCGAGCACGATCAGATCGATCTCGGAATTCAACGCGTCGGGCGGGCAGGTCATCGGTTCGATCGCCAACGCACGTCCCCGGTCCGGGTACGCCTGATCGTTGGCGGGATCGGCGGTGAACACCTGCACCCACCCGAAGTTGCTGTCGGTCCACAGCACCGTCGCGGTGCCGTCGGGGCCACGCAGTGTGTGCTTCGCGCGTCCGTCTACATCCGGCACCGAGGCACTGAACGGGGTGTCGAGCTGCACGCCCTCGAGGTTCCGAGGCTGCCGAAAGTCGTACTCGGTATCGGCCGTCGGCACCGAAAGCCCTACGGGCAGATTGCGTACCGGATCGAGCGGCAGCCGCGTACCCGCGGACAGTTCGAGCGTGCATTCGTCGAGGGGTACGTCCCCCACACGCACGTAGGTATGGAATCCCATTCCGTACGGCGCAGCCGATTCGCCCGTGTTCGTCGCCGACGCGGTCACCGTCAGACCGTCGTCGGACAGCTCGTGTGCCACCGTCAATCGCAACGAGAACGGCCAACCCTCGTGCGTGCCGATGTCCACGCTCTGCTCGACGCGAGACTCGGTGTGCTCGTCGAGAGTCCACTCCACCCGTCGGACGAAACCGTGGCTCGCGTTGTTGCGGGCCGGTTCGGTGATCTCCAACCGATGTTCGACGCCTTCGAACGTGAACGTTCCGTCGGCCGTTCGATTGGGCCACGGGGCCAACACCAGTCCCGCCGACAGCGGCGGCTTGGTGCCCGCCTCCCACGTTTCGGTGAGCGGTGAGCCGTCGTACTCGAGGACCCGCAGGCCCGCTCCGACAGCAGCGACGTCGGCGCGATACTTGCCGCTCGTCAACGAATACGTCTGCGCCTCAGCTGTGGGAGCCATGCGAGCCATTGTCCACGACGGTGTCGTCCACCGTCTTGCTACCGACGATTGCGCCGACCCGGTAGCGAATGAATGCCGGTAGCGCGAGGGCTGCGATCGAGACACCGATGACCACCAGCACACCACCTCCTGCGGCGGCCGCGGCCGTCCCCACCGAGGCCGCTGCCGCGCCGTGCAGAACATCGCCGATCCGGGGCCCTCCCGCGACGACGACGATGAAGACGCCTTGCAGTCGGCCGCGCATCTCGTCGGTCGCCACCGTCTGCAGCATCGTGCTGCGGAACGCCGCCGAGATCATGTCGGCACCGCCACCGAGCGCCAGAAACGCCAGTGCGAACCACAGGGCAACCGTCGTCGCTCCGTCGGTCGCCGCACCGACGGCGAGCCCGAATCCGATCATCGCCACGCCCCAGACGACGATGCAGATCAACACCGCAAGGCCTTGACGCCGCACGCGCGGTAGCCAACCGGAGAACACTCCACCGAGCACCGCTCCCGCGGACATCGCCGCGAACAGCATGCCCAGCACCGGCCCACCCGAGGCCGGGTCCCCGAAACTGTCGTGGGCGATCTGCGGGAACAGCGCCCGAGGCATCCCGAACACCATGGCGATGATGTCGACGACGAACGACGCCAGCAGCACCTTCTGGGTAGCGAGGTACGCGAAACCCTCGAACACCGAACGTAATCCGGCGCGTTGACCGGACTTGGCCGGCGGAATGCCCGGCAGCCTGATCACCGCCCACAGCGTGGCGAACAGTGCGATGGTGTCGATCAGGTAGAGCGTCTCCAGTCCGATGTAGTAGATGAGGATGCCTGCACTGAGCGGACCGGCGATGGCACCGAAGTTCATCACCGTCATGTTCAGAGAGTTCGCGGCGGGCAACTGCCCCGCGGGCAGGATTCGCGGCAGTATCGCACTGCGGGTCGGCTGATTGACGGCGAAGAAGGCCTGCTGAACTGCCAACAGCACCAACACGATCCACACGTTGTTCAGTTGCAGGAACGCCTGCAACCAGAACAGTGCCGACGTTCCGATCAGGCCGAACGTGGTGATCATCAACAAGGTTCGGCGGTCCATCACGTCGGCCAGGGCCCCGCCCCACAGCCCGAACACGATGAGGGGCACCAGAGCGAACACGCCCGTCAAGCCGACGTAGGCCGAGCTCAGGGTGATCTGATAAACCTGTTGCGGCACAGCGACGATCGAAAGCTGCGCGCCGATGACGGTGACGATGTTCGCCAGCCACAGGCGGCGATATGCGGGAGTCTTCAGCGGGGTCGTGTCGGCCAGGATGCCGCGCAGCCCGCTCACGGTTGCAGTCGCTCGATCACACCGCTCGCCGGCATCACTCGAATTCTGTTGTGCATCCGGCTGGTTCGACCCTGCCAGAATTCGACGATCTCCGGTTCGACGCGGACGCCGCCCCAATTCGGCGGTACCGGCACCTCGCGCCCGTCGAACGTCGCGGTGACCTCGGCCAGTTGCGCGGCGAGAGCGTCACGAGACACGACGGTTCGCGATTGCTCGGACGCCCATGCGCCCAGCTGCGAGCCGCGCGGTCGCGTCCGCCAGTACGCCTCGGTGGTGTCGCGGTCGACTCTGGTGACCGGTCCGCGGACGGTGAGCTGACGGGCGATGCCGATCCACGGAAAGGTGATGGACGCGTACGGCGTCGACGCCAATGCGCGGCCCTTGTCCGAGTCGTAGTTGGTGTAGAACACCACGCCCTCGGCGTCGAGGTCCTTGCACAGGACGGTGCGGGTCGCGGGCCTACCGGCAGCGTCGACCGTGCCGAGCACGATCGCGTTGGGCTCGGGCAGATTCGCGGCAACGGCGTCCGAGAGCCACTGCCGGGCCAGTGGCAACCAGCCGTCGCTCAGGGCGTCGACGTCGAGATCCTTGGGCTCGCCGTAGTCCACTCGCATGGTGGCCAGGCGCTGTTCGTCTGCAGACACGAACCCAAACGCTACTCCCGCGTAAAAGCTCGCTATGGTTTCCGCAAGCACGCCCGGATGCGGCGCAGAGCCGGGCGCAGTCGCGACGAGGGAGTCCACAGACCATGGCTGTTCAACACGTTCCCGAAGATTTCGTTCCCGGTCTCGAAGGTGTGGTCGCCTTCACCTCCGACATCGCCGAGCCCGACAAGGACGGCGGCGCACTGCGTTACCGCGGAGTCGACATCGAGGAACTGGTTGCACAGGGCGTCACCTTCGGCGATGTGTGGGCGCTGTTGGTCGACGGGGAATTCGGCCGCGGCCTGCCACCGGCCGAGCCGTTCCCCCTGCCCATCCACACCGGTGACGTCCGCGTCGACGTGCAAGCAGGCCTGGCGATGCTCGCTCCGATCTGGGGGTATCAGCCGGTACTCGACATCGACGACAGCACCGCCCGCGACAACCTGGCCCGCGCCTCGGTGATGGCGCTGTCCTACGTCGCGCAGTCCGCTCGCGGCATCTACCAGCCCGCTGTGCCCCAGAGCCGCATCGATCAGGCGGCCACCGTGACCGAGCGCTTCATGGTCCGCTGGAAGGGCGAGCCCGACCCCGCCCACGTCGCCGCCATCGACGCCTACTGGGTCTCCGCCGCCGAACACGGCATGAATGCGTCGACGTTCACCGCCCGAGTCATCGCCTCCACCGGAGCCGACGTCGCAGCATGTCTCTCCGGAGCCATCGGCGCGATGTCCGGCCCACTGCACGGCGGCGCGCCGGCCCGCGTACTGCCCATGATCGAAGAAGTCGAGAAGACCGGCGACGCCCGCGCGCTGATCACCGGAATCCTCGACCGCAAGGAAAAGCTCATGGGCTTCGGGCACCGCGTCTACCGCGCCGAGGACCCCCGAGCCCGCGTCCTGCGCGCCACCGCCAAGCGCCTGAACGCTCCGCGCTACGAGGTTGCCGCCGCGCTCGAACAAGCCGCGTTGACGGAACTGCGCGAACGCCGCCCCGATCGTGCCATCGAGACCAACGTCGAGTTCTGGGCCGCCGTGATCCTCGACTTCGCCGAGGTACCCGCGCACATGATGCCCGCAATGTTCACCTGCGGGCGTACCGCCGGCTGGTGCGCCCACATTCTCGAGCAGAAACGCCTGGGCAAGTTGGTGCGCCCGGCAGCCCTCTACACCGGCCCCGAACCGCGCACCCCCGACTCCGTCGACGGCTGGGACCTGATCCGGTAGTCGACGGTGTCATGACACCCGACTAGCCTGTGGAGGCCATATTCCATCGACGCTAGGACGCGCTACTCCATGGCCGATTTGCCGATCATTCCCGCCGATCTTCTTCCCGCCGACGGACGCTTCGGTTGCGGCCCGTCCAAGGTTCGCCCCGAGCAGCTGCAGTCCCTGGTCGACGTCGGTGCGTCCGTGTTCGGCACCAGCCACCGCCAGAAGCCCGTCAAGGACGTCGTCGGACGTGTACGCAGTGGTCTGAAAGACCTGTTCTCGCTCCCCGAGGGCTACGAGGTCGTGCTCGGCAACGGTGGTACCACCGCGTTCTGGGATGCCGCTGCGTTCGGCCTCATCCGGGAGAAGTCGCTGCACCTGACCAACGGTGAGTTCAGCTCGAAGTTCGCCTCGGTGGCCAAGAACAACCCGTTCATCGGCGATCCGATCGTCGTCAAGGCAGAGCCCGGCAGCGCGCCCGAGCCCACGTCGGATCCGTCCGTGGACCTCATCGGTTGGGCCCACAACGAGACCTCGACGGGCGTGGCCATCCCGGTCAGCCGTCCGGCCGGCTCGGAGAACGCCCTCATCGCGATCGACGCCACCTCCGGTGCCGGCGGACTGCCGGTGAACGTCGCCGATTCCGACGTCTACTACTTCGCTCCGCAGAAATGCTTCGCCGCCGACGGCGGCCTGTGGGTCGCGCTGATGAGCCCGGCCGCTCTCGCCCGCGTCGACGAGATCGCCTCCAGTGGCCGGTGGGTTCCGGACTTCCTGTCGTTGCCGATCGCCGTCGACAACAGCAGCAAGGACCAGACCTACAACACCCCCGCAGTGGCGACGCTTCTGCTCTTCGCAGACCAGATCGAGTGGCTCAACAGCAAGGGCGGCCTGGATTGGGCCACGAAGCGGACTGCGGACTCGTCCTCACGCTTGTACGACTGGGCCGAGAACAGTGACTTCGCAACGCCGTTCGTGACGAACCCGGATCACCGCAGCCAGGTCGTCGGAACCATCGATTTCGACGAGAAGGTCGACGCAGCCCAGGTTGCGAAGATCCTGCGCGCCAACGGCGTCGTCGACACCGAGCCGTACCGCAAGCTCGGTCGCAACCAGCTGCGTGTCGGAATGTTCCCGGCCATCGAGCCGGACGACATCACCGCACTGACCAAGAGCATCGACTGGGTCGTCTCCACGCTGAGCTAGTCGGCAGCCAACTCACAGCTACAGCGCTCCCTCCGAGGCCTACACTTGCTATCAATTACGCAAGCGTAACGACCTCGGAGGGAGCGTTCGTATGTCCAGGCTCCTGTCCGTCGTTCTACGACTGCGGGTGACGCTCGTGTTCTGCCTGCTCACAGCCGCAGGAACCGTCACTCTCGGGCAGATCGGGCCGCACGATCGTTGGCATGTGCTGCACGCCGCGAGCACCAACCTGCACAATCTCACCGACGGTCATCTCGCCACGCTCGTCACCAGCGCCTTCCTCACCGAAGGCCGGCCCGATTGGTGGTGGCTCGCCTCGGTCGCCATCCTGTTCGCCGTCGCCGAGTGGGTCTCGGGGTGGCGCCGGTTTCTGCTCACGTTCTCCGCCGGGCACATCGGCGCGACGGCACTGGTGGCTGTCGGGTTGTTCGTCGGCATCCACGTCGACTGGTTTGCCGACTCGTTGGCCGTAGCCGTCGACGTCGGGGTCAGTTATGCCGCAGCTGCGGTGGCGGGCTCCTTGATTCGATACCTGACGATGCCGTGGCGCGCAGTGTGGGGCGCATTGTGGATCGCCGTTGTCGCCGTCGGAGCCATCACCGATCCCTCGTTCACCGCTGCCGGCCACGCACTGGCGCTGACCATCGGGCTCGGACTCGGCGTATTCTTTCTTCGTCGAGATTCAATGCCGTTGTCGCGCAATCGAATCGACTCGACTTCGGCCGATCGGGTGCAACCGAGCGCGCAGCTGTCTACTCTCTGAGAAAGAAACCGACGCCACCGCCGCGAGGCGTGTCGGACACCCGCCGAATACGGTAGGTGAACTAGGCTCGAATTCGACGGTATCGCGAGCCGGCGCGATGAGGAGGTCAAGGTGCGAGACTTACGTGTGGTGGGTCTCGAGGCCGACGGAAAGTTCGTCGTGTGCGCAGATCCCAAAACCGGCGACAGATTCCGGCTTCCAGCCGACGACAAACTCCGCGCAGCCTCACGCGGAGACATCGCTCGACTAGGACAGATTGAGATCGAAATGGACAGCTTGCTCCGGCCGAAGGAAATCCAGGCCCGTATCCGCAGCGGCGCGACCATCGAACAGGTCGCCGCAGATTCCGGAATGGCCATCAGCCGAGTCGAGGTGTTCGCGCACCCCGTACTGCTCGAGCGTTCGCAGGCAGCGTCCATGGCCCAGGCCGGACATCCGCTGCGGCACGACGGCCCGGCTGTGCAGACCCTGCTCGACATCGTCACCCTCGCCTTCCGCGCGCGCGGACACAACCTCGACGACGCGGCGTGGGACGCCTGGCGCGACGAGGACAACAAGTGGGTCGCCCAGCTGAAGTGGCAGGCAGGGCGCACCACCAACAAAGCGCACTGGCAGTTCTTGCCCGACGGTCACGGCGGCACCATCGCTCCGCTCGACGACACCGCACGCGAACTGATCGACCCGGACTTCGGACGTCAACTCCGCGGCCTGGCCCCGGTACGTGCACTTGCCTCCGCCGAGGACTCCGACGACGAGACCTCGCAGCAGAGTTTCGACGAGTACTACGGCACCACCGCCGACAGCGAGATCGACGCCGAGACCATCGACGTCGAGGTGGACGATGCGCCGACTCCCGAGCCCGAGCAGCCACGCGAACCGGCGGCCAGGGAGCCCAGGCCCGCACCCAAGCCTGCCGCCGGTCACACCAGCGGCAAGGACAAGCGTGGCAAGCCGGCCATGCCATCGTGGGAAGACGTCCTGCTCGGTGTGCGCAGCAGCGGTCACAACTGAGTTCTTCGTGTGACCGATGTGCCGCGCGATGTCGGAGTGCCGACACCCACACCGTAGGCTTCGATGGAAGTCACGGAGAGAGAGGTGCCGGTAGTGGGGGCCAAAGCATCAACGATCTGGTACGTGGACGCACCGGATCCCATATCGGTACTGCGAGAAGCCACCACCTCCGACTGGAACGCCGCCAGTGCGCTCGTCGGACGGCTCTACCCCCATCTCACGGCCGTCCCCCTCGAGCAGGGACCCATCTCGACTTCGGCGGGTGTGGACGACGATCACGTGTTCATCGGGTGCTACCCCGGCGTCACCGTCGTCTGCGGATCCAACTTGTCGGTGCCCACGCCGTCGACCCTTCCCGAATCCGTCACCCGCCCACTGGCCTCCGAGCACACCTACCTCGTCGCCTCGGACCCCGAGCATGCCTGGGGTGCGTTCGCCTACTGGGAGCGCGGTGAGTTCCGACGCTCGTTCAGCGCCACCCCCGTCTACATCTACGAGGACGTGGGGCTGCCTCTGGTGTGGGAGCGTCCGTTCTGGGCCGGTGACCACCCGCTGATCTATCCGCCCGGAGTGATGCCGGATCCGCAGTCACTGCCGTTCCACCCCCAGGAATTCGCCGAAGCCGCCAACGCCGAATGGCTCGGCTTCCGCTACACCGGTGCCCCGAAGCCCGGCGAGCTCGACCCGAATGCGCTGCCTGTCTGCGGTTTCACCATGTACGTACCGGGCCAAGAGCCGCAGCCCCAGAACGTTCCGGTCCAGAATGCACCCGCAGCGGAATCGGCCGAGCCCGCACCGCGACCGAAGAAGCGCTGGTTCTCCCGCAAATAGTGGCTCGGGTGGGCACCGTTGCCCACAACGACCGGCAATCGACGGGATTCCGCCGATCGTCGCCGGTAGTGCGCAACCCTGCCCGGGCCGGCTCAGAACGCCAGAGCCGCCAGCGCAACGAAGCTCAGTACCGCCCCCGCGCTCGCTCCGTACACGGCCCAACGCCATACCGGAACGCCGAACCACCGCATTACCGTCGGGGCTGCGCCTGCCACGACGACGAGGTTGAGGCCGATCGCGAGCAGCGGATGAACTCTGGCCAGTTCCAGGCCGAACGCCGTCAGTGCCACCGCGACGAGGATTGCCGCGATCACGGCAACCGGGACACCGGTCCAGCGAACGTCCGGATCCTTCACGTCAGACGCACCCGTTCGTAGAAGCCCATCGCCGCGGCCGTCGCGACATTGAGTGAATCGGTACCGGGCGCCATCGGAATACGAGCGCGAATGTCGGTGGCGCGCATGGCGTGTTCGGTCAGACCCGGCCCCTCGGCACCGAGCAGCAACGCGACCTTCTCCCCCGTCATCGCCGTCGCCAGAGACACCGCCTCCGGGTTCGGCGTCAGCGAGATCAGCTGAAAACCGTGCCGCCGCACCCGATCGAGGCCACGAGGCCACTCGGGCACCTTCGCGAACGGCACTCGGAGCACATGCCCCATCGACACCCGGACAGACCGTCGGTACAGGGGATCGGCGCAGGCGGCCCCGAACAACACCGCGTCCACCCCGAGACCGGCCGCATTGCGGAACATCGACCCGAGATTCTCGTGATCGTTGACGCCTTCCAGAATCGCGACCGTGCTCGCGCCCGCCAGCACCTCGTCCAGATCGAGGGCCGGCGGCCTGTTCGCCGCCGCCAACACACCACGGTTGAGGTGGAAGCCGACGACCTCGGCCATCACCTCGGCCGACGTCCGATAGAACGGAACGTCCGAATCGGCGAGGTCCTCGCGCAACGCGTCGAGCCGTCGATCCACACCCAGCAGGCTGATCATCGGAAAACGCGAGCTCAGCAGGCGCTGCGCGACGAGCACGCCCTCCGCGATCACCAACCCTTTGCCCTCGGGTAGATCGGGGCGCCTGTCCGAGGAATTGAGGTCGCGGAAGTCGTCGAGCCGCGGGTCGAGGGGATCGTCGATGTCGATTACATGCACCACCTGCTCATCTTCTCACCCGGCATTTCTGGCAGTCCCTCGGCGAACCACCACCCCGGTATGGAAAAGTTGTGAGCGATGACTACCGACGAATCGATCACCATCCGTACCGCCACCGACGACGACTGGGATGCCGTCGCGCTGCTCGACGCCCATGCGTTCGGCGAGCACCAGAACGCCGAGGACCTGGCCGAGACGCAGATCCTGACGAAGTCCGAGCACGTCTACCTGGCGTGGGACGGCGAGACCCCGGTCGGTGTGGCCATGCACTTCCCGATGTCGGTGACCGTTCCCGGCGGAGCTCAGGTCGAGGCATCGGGAGTGTCCTGGGTGTCCGTCGCGCCGACACATCGCCGACGCGGCATTCTGCGATCGATGTTCACCCAGCAGCACCGCGCTCTGAACGACGCGGGTGCGCCGCTGTCTCTGCTGACGGCCAGCGAGGCGACGATCTACGGACGCTTCGGGTACGGGCCGGTGACCGAGGAGATCAGCGTCTCGATCGACCGTCGGTTCGCTCAGTTCCGCAAGGACGCTCCCCCGGCGACGGGTGTGCGGCTGATCGAATCGGCCGAGGCCACCGAACTGCTCCCGGACATCTACCACCGGTGGCAGCAGCAGACCGCAGGCGCGCAGCCCAAGCCGCCGATCCGCTGGGAGCGCTTCTTCGCCGATCGCGAGAACCGACGCGGCGGACTGACCGCACTGTTCTTCGTCGTACATCCCGACGGCTACGTCGCTTACCGACGCGGACGCAACCCGAGCCGGGTCGTGGTGGAGGAATTCATCGCGGTGACCGACGACGCCTACGCCGCGCTGTGGCAGATCCTCGTCGGCGTGGACCTGGTCGACACCATCGAGGTACGGCAGGCACGGGACGAGGCATTGCCGTTCCTGCTGACCAACAACCGGCTGCCGAAGGTCACGGCTCACCACGACGCTCTGTGGGCCCGGATCATGCATGTCGAGGCTGCCCTCGAGGCGCGCACCTATGCCCTCGACACATCACTGATCATCGCCGTCCGCGACCCCTTCCTCGACGCAGGCGGTACCTATTCGCTGACCGTCACGGACGGCAGAGCCACCTGCACACGGGTGGAATCCGAGCCGGACATCGAACTCGACATCGACGTACTCGCCAGCATCTACTTCGGTACCCACCGAGCCCGATTGTTCGCCGCGGCCAATCGCCTCACCGCCCGCAACGAAGAATCACTGCACGCACTCGATCTGACGTTCGGAACAGCGCGTCCCGCCGTCATGGGTTGGGGTTTCTGACGCGACTATCCCGCCAGCCCGTGCGTGAAGGCGAAGTGCACGGCCTGCGCTCGATCTCGCAGTCGGGCTTTGGCGAACAGATGGTTGATATGTGTCTTGACCGTTGCCTCGCTGACGAACATCTGCTGAGCGATCTCGCGGTTCGACAGACCGGCCGCGATCGCGCGTAGGACCTCGACCTCACGCGGGGTCAAACCAGCTGGGATCTCGGGCGGACGGGAGTGCTCGACGGCTCCGAGCAGCCGAGCCTGTACCTCCGGGTTCAGTACGGACTGCCCGGCTGCCGCCGCCCGCAATGCCGCCGCTATCTCGACCCTTCCGGCGTCCTTGGTGAGATATCCGCGTGCGCCCGCACCGAGTGCATCGAGTATCGAGCGTTCGTCGGAGAAGGTCGTCAACACCACCACGGGTAGATCGGGGAAGAGCCCCTTCAGTATTCGGGTCGCCTCTATCCCGTCGGTGCCCGGCATCCGCAGGTCCATCAGCACGACATCGAGGCATTCGGTACTCATCGCGGCCTGCACTGCGGCGACCGCGCCATCGCCGTCCGTCGCGGTCGAGACGACGGTGATGTCGTCGATCAGATCGAGCATCGTCGCCAGCGCCTCGCGCACCGACGCCTGATCGTCGGCGATCACTATCCGAATGCTCATACCCTCACCTTCGTGTCGTCTTCAGTGTGGTTGCGGCACAGCAACTGTGGCACGGACAGTCCAACCCCGCCCGTCCGGACCCGCCGCGATCGATCCGCCGACCAGTGCGGCGCGCTCGCGCATGCCGACCAACCCCATTCCGGTACTGTCGACCGGTTTCGGCGGCGACTGGGCCGGGCCGTTGGTCACGGAGAGCTCCACCTGTTCTGCCGCGAAGCGAAGCACTACGTCGACTGCCGCTCCGGGAGCATGAGAACGGGCATTGGTCAGCGCCTCCTGCGCGCACCGAACCAGGAACTGCGACTGCGGCGTATCGAGATCGACAGCCTCGCCCTCGACCCGGAAGTTCCCGTCCGCGTCCACCAGAGCGGCCATCGTCGGCACCAGGGGCAGCACGTCCTGACGCAAAGTCTGCACGGCCCTGCGGGTTTCGGTGAGGCCCTCGCGAGCGAGGCTCTGCGCCTTGCTCACCGCGGCTCTGGCCTCGTCGGCGCGACCGGCGTCGAGCAACGCGTCGGCGACTTCGAGCTGCATATTGACCCCGGACAGCGAATGCGCGAGAACGTCGTGGATGTCGCGTGCGATACGGGCCCGCTCGGCCAGGGCATGCTCGCGCAATTCGGCGTCGGTGGCGCGCCGGGCATTGCGCAGTGCGTCCAGACGACTGCGTCGTGAATACCCGATCAGTACCGGCCACCCGGCGAAAAGACCGGCGGCCCATGGCCACCCGTCGACACCATGGTGATCGGCGATCCACAGCGCGCACGCGCACGCCACGCTGAGCGACACCGCATACGGAAACGCAATCGACGGCTTGAACCGCCACCCGGCATGTCCGGCGAACAGGAACGGAAACGCTGCTGCGACCCCGGTTCCGCCCAGAGGAAGAATCGCGGCGGAGGCGACCAGTGCGATGCCGGCCCCGGCGAGCGAGAGCCGGAGACCGGTCGACCGTCGCGACACCGTCGAGGCCGCCAGTACGAGACTGTTGACGACGAGCAGCGTGAGCACGAGCGGATCGTGCAGATCCGACGTCGCGAACGCCGCCACGACGACGACGGCCGTGACATACGGCCGACTCGACAGCCGGAAGCTGTCGAGTGCGGGTAACCGTACGTCCGGCGTGGGTGCCGACGTCACCGAATCTTCGCCCGTCCTTCGCGAACCCGACTGTGCATGTCGGCCAGCGTAGGCGACAACGTGTGGTTGCCGGACTTGTCGGCTCGCCACACGATGGTGGCCTCGGAATGCATGGCTCGGTAGAGCACCACGACCGACTCGGCGAGGAATCCGACCCCCACGGCCAACATGGTGGCCTGCCCGGCGACCGACGCTGCTGCCGGATCCACGACATTCTCCACCGGCACGAGGAGGAGGCGCACCGCGATCGCGGCCACCCATAGGCCGACCGACGCCAACGAGTAACGCATCCATGCCGCTCCGTCCCGCTCGGCGATCCGGACGGTGTAGCCGCGGACCACCCCGAACACGGCTCCGACGACACAGCCGAGGAGCAAGAACCCGATCGCCGTGGCCGAGAGCGCCGTCGAATTCAGTGACGCCAGTCCGGCGACGGCGAGGATCGCCGGAAGCACCAGCATGCGCCGAGCTTCCATGAGCTGGCCGGTCATGCGCCGCACCAGCAGGTATCCGACCAGAAGGACTACGAGAGCAATCGTTGCAATGTTCATGGCAGCAACGCTACGAAGATCGCGGTGGGGGCACATCGACCCACGGGTGGAGATCGGGTGGAGACACGCGCGCATGACGTTTGTCATGGCTGGACCGTGACGGTGTCACCTCAGGTCATGATGCGCTGCACTGTTTTCGGTGCTCGACGCGCAGCAGGATCGTAGTCATGAAGCAACCAGACGAAGGAAATCTGTTCACCGATCTGATGGAGCTCGGGCCGGCTCCGACGTTGGCGCGTGAGATCGTCGTCATCGTCATCAGCATCGCGATCATCGCCGTGCTGTTCGCGATTGTCGGCCCGTCCCTTCCGGCGTTCGTCGCACTGGGCGTCATCGTCGCCTTCATGGGTGTCCGGTTCGTCATCGGACTGCGCCATTGGGGGACGCAATCATGACCATCATCGACGTCGACGGGATGACTCGCCGCTACGGATCGGGCAAGAACGCGTACGAGGCCGTCCAGGCTCTCGATCTCCATGTCGCGGAGGGTGAGCTGTTCGGCCTACTGGGCACCAACGGTGCGGGCAAGACATCCACTCTCGAAGTGATTCAGGGCCTTTCGCGACCCAGCAAGGGCACGGTGCGGATCATGGGTATGGATCCGGTGGCCGATCGCCGCAAGGTTCGGCCTGCTCTGGGAATCATGCTGCAGAAGGGCGGACTGCCTCAGGATCTGACCACCGCCGAGAGTCTTCGGATGTGGGCGGGCACCTGCAGCCATCCACTGCCGGTGGCGGAGGTACTCGGTCGCGTGGACCTGGCCGACCGTGCCGATACGCGGGTCAAATTCCTGTCCGGCGGCGAGCAGCGCAGGCTGGACCTGGCATGCGCGATCATCAGCCGTCCGCGCGTCTTGTTCCTGGACGAGCCGACCACCGGTCTCGATCCCGAAAGTCGCCGCAACACATGGCGGTTGATCCAGGAACTGAAGAACTCCGGCGTCACGATCATGTTGACGACGCACTACCTCGACGAGGCCGAGTCACTGTGCGATCGACTCGCGATCATGCACCGCGGCAGAGTCGTTCGGAGCGGCACGGTGGACGAGGTGGTCGCCGACCATCCGGCGAAGATCGAACTGAAGGCCCCTGGAACGGCACTGCCGTCGCTGCCGGGCACATCCATGGACGTCTCGGGAGAGACGGTCTCGATCCAGACGTCCTCGGTTCAGGAGACGTTGACCGATCTGCTGCTGTGGGCTCGGAACAACGGGGTGACCCTGCACGGACTGGACGCCCGCGCGGCATCGCTCGAAACCGTGTTCCTCTCCATCGCAGACGAATTCGACAATTCCCCTATCGACGAACCAGCCGATGACAAGACCGAGGTGATGAGCGCATGAGCACAATGACCGCCCTGTCGCGAGCAGAATTCACACTGCTCGGACGCAACCGAGTACTACTGTTCAACGCGACCGTCATACCTCTCGTGCTACCGGTGGTCATGCTGATCATCAGCAGTCGGGGCGACGACGGATTGACCGACGTGGGCGTGGGAGCGGCACTCGAGTTCTTCGCGCTGTTCCTGCTGGTGTTCATGGTCTACTACAACATGCTCTCGATCTACGCCACACGTCGAGACGAGTTGGTACTCAAGCGACTTCGCACCGGCGAAAGCTCGGACATTCAGATTCTGCTGGGGCCGGCGGTCCCCTCGTTCGTCCTCACCGTCGTACTGGGCTTGATCGTCGGAGCTGTAGTGCTGGCCTTCGGTGGGCCCATTCCCACCAACGTCCTGCTCGTCGCTGTTGCCCTCCTCGGCGGCGCGGCACTGTTCGCCGCACTGGCGTTGATCACGTCTGCCTTCACCCGTAATGCGGAAGCAGCGCAGATCACCAGTCTGCCGGTCATTCTGATCGCCATGGCCGGCTCGGCCATGCTGCGCGACGTTCTCCCGGATTCACTGAGCCGAGTCGTCGAGCTGACTCCCATGGCCGCGGTGTCGGACCTGTTGAATCTGGGCTGGTTCGGTACCACCACCCCCGGCGACGCGTCGGTCGGGTTCGCCGCCACCTTCGGCGAGGCCGCCATGCCGGTGGCGGTGATGCTGGCCTGGATTCTCGGCAGCCTGCTGATCGCCCGCACCCACTTCCGCTGGGAACCGCGGTCCTGATCACACTGTCGTCGTCCGTCTGCAAGGCTGGAGATCATGAAGCTGTACGAGTACCTCAATCCACTGCACGGCTGGAACGACAGCAGTGCAGTGGAGAAGGTACGCGTCTACACCCGCCAATCGTTCCTGCTGATCACCGTCGGTGTCGCTGTCGGCGCGATGCTGACGACGCTTCAGTACGACGACTATCGATCGACGGTGGCGGCAGCGGTGTGTGCCGCCGCCGCTTTCGTGGTCGTTCAGCGCACCCCGGCACTCGGCGGCGAGTCGACGGCCAACCCTCGAATCCCGTTGGCGATCATGTCCGTCGCCGCTGTGGTGCTGGTTGCCGGAGGGACGACGAGCAACGCGCTCTGGGCCGCCGTACTCGTGACCACCGCGGTCGCGACCCTGATTCGATTGCGCTGGTCTCTCGCGGCAGCCGTGGCCGCCGCCGCGATTGCCGCGGCCGTGGGAACCCCGGCGCTGGAAACGGTAATACTCGGCGTCTTCATCGCTTTCATGGCCTTCACCGTGCAACTGTCGGCGTGGCTGCTGCGCATCGTGACCGAACTCGACGCCACCCGCGACGCAGCCGCAGCTCTCTCCGTCGCAGAGGAGCGCCTGAGGTTCTCGCGCGATCTGCACGACGTCGTCGGGCGCGCACTCTCGGCCATCGCGGTCAAGAGCGAACTTGCCGCGACGCTGGCCCGCAGGGGTGACGACCGCGCCGCGACGCAGATGGACGAGGTGCGCGCGTTGGCGCAGGAATCGATGACCGACGCCCGAAAGCTGGTGCGCGGCTATCGATCGGTGGATGTCGCAGGCGAACTCGACGGTGCCCGCTCGCTCCTGTCGGCGGCCGGGATATCCACCGAGCTCACCGGTGAGACCTCGGCACTGTCCGAGCGGGGGGCCGAGGCGGCCGCCTGGGTGGTTCGTGAAGGCGTGACGAACATACTGCGTCACTCCGCGGCCACCTATTGCCGAATCGAACTGACCGACAGCAGTATTCGACTGACCAACGACCACCCCGGTGCGCCGAACGGCCGCAACGACGGCACGGGTCTGAGCGGCCTACGGGAACGCTTGGTCGCGGTCGGAGGGGAACTGCGCACGGAGCAGACAACCGAGAAATTCACCCTCATCGCAGTGTTGCCCACATCGCCCCAGAACCCGAGGACCACACCATGATTCGAGTTCTACTGGCCGACGACGAGAACCTCATTCGATCTGCGCTGGCGACCATGCTCGATCTGGAGGACGACATCGAGATCGTCGGACAGGCCGATTCGGGCGAGAAGGCCCTGACGGTTGCCGCGGCCCTGGCACCCGATGTGGCAGTGCTGGACCTGCAGATGGGCGGGATCGACGGCATCGAGACGGCGCAGAAAATTGCCGAGACACTGCCCACCTGCGCGTCGATCATCGTCACCAGCCACGGTCGGCCGGGCTACCTGAAGAAGGCGCTCGAGGCCGGCGTGCGCGGGTTCCTCCCCAAGACCACCTCGGCCGCCACCCTGGCCGAGGTGGTGCGCACCGTGCACGGCGGCGGGCGGTACGTCGACCCGACGCTCGCCGCGGAAGCCATCGGGGCCGGGGACTCACCGCTCACACCGCGGGAAGCCGATGTGCTCGAGTTCGCCGCCGACGGCGCATCGATCGCGGAGATCGCGCAGCGCGCGCATCTGTCACCCGGGACCACCCGCAACTATCTGTCTGCGGCGGCCGCGAAACTCGGGGCGGCGAACCGGCACGAGGCCTGCGCACTGGCCCGACGCCACGGGTGGATCTGAGGAGCGTCAGACCTTGGCGGCTGCGGCCACCGTGTCGAGGGTGGGCAGCCGGTGACCGTCGGCGGGCGGTACCACGGTGATCCGCAAGTTGTTGTGCCGCAGCAGATACACGGCAGCGAAGAGTCCCGTCGCCAATGAGATGACACCGCCGAACAACAGCGGTGCGCGTGGATCGAGGGCGTCGGCGAGCCAGCCGAGCACCGGGCTGCCCAGCGGAGTTCCGCCCAGGAAGCACAGCATGTAGATGCCCATCACGCGGCCGCGCATGTCGGACGGCACCGACATCTGCAGAATGTTCATCGCCGACGTCGTGAACGTCAGCGTCAATGCGCCGGTGGGCACCAACAGCACTGCCACGAGAACGTAATTGGGCATCAATCCCACGAGTAACTCGAACAGACCGAACGCGATGACCGCACCGATGAAGAGCCGCAATCGAGGGGCGGTGGCGCGCCGGGCCGCCAGGGTCGCTCCCGCGAGCGTGCCGACCGCGAGGGTGGTCGACAGCAACCCGTATGCGTCGGCTCCGCTGCCGAACGTGTTGCGCGCCAGCACCGACAGACTCAGCGGAAAATTGAGACCGAACGTCGAGACCATGAACACCGTCGCCAGCAACACTCGTAGGTCTCCCCGCCCCCAGACGTAGCGAAAGCCCTCCCGTACCTGCCCTTTGGCGCGCGGTGCCGGTTCGACACGGAAGAGTTGACCGACGTTCATCGCCAAGAGGGCACCGAACACCGCGGCGAACGACACCGCGTTGATCAGGAACACCCAGCCGGTACCGACGAGGGTGATGAGCACTCCCGACACCGCAGGCCCGACGATCCGCGCCATGTTGAACGTCATCGAGTTCAACGCGATCGCGTTGGACAGAGTTTCCTTGCCCACCATCTCGATGGTGAACGATTGCCGCACCGGCGCGTCGATGGCAGACGAGCAGCCGAGGATGAAGGCGATGACATAGACGTGCCAGAGCTCGACCATGTTGCCGACATCGAGCACACCCAGCACCAGACCGCAGACTGCGGCGAACACCTGGGTGATCATGAGGAGTTTGCGCTTGTCGTACCGGTCTGCGAGTACTCCGCCCCACACCGACAGAAACAGCGTCGGCCCGAATTGCAGGGCCATGACGATTCCGACGGCAAAGCCGTTGCCGCCGGAGAGCGTCAGCACGAGCCAGTCCTGGGCCACCCGCTGCATCCACGTTCCGACCAGCGAGACGATCTGCCCCGACGCCCACAATCGGTAGTTGCGAGTCTTCAGAGCAGCGAACATCGTCGCGCCGGACGTACGTGAAACTGGAGCCACAGGTCAAATAATAAACCTAGGTAACTACTCGGAGTCGCTGACCAATGCGCTGATGATGCTCACCGCATCTCGCAGCGTCGCGAGCTGCTCGGGTCCGAGGCCTGCCAGCTGTGCGGTCATCCACGCCTCGCGAGCACTCGCCTCGTCCGCGATCAGTTCCTTGCCGGCCGCCGACAACGACACGATCACCTGACGGCCATCGGTGGGATGCGGCGTGCGCTCCACCAGACCCAGCTCGGCCAACGACGCGATCACCCGCGTCATCGACGGGGGTTGAACCCGCTCCCGAGCCGCCAACGCGCCAGGCGTCATGTCGCCCTCCCTACTCAGCGTGGCCAGAGCCGACAGCTGAGTGAGCGACACTTGCGAGTCCACTCGCCTACCTCGAAGGTGGCGAGTCAACCTCACCACCGCAAGCGACAGGTCGCTTGCCAATTCCCGATTGTCTTTCACACTGTTTCCCGACGTCACAGCGCAGAGAATACGCCCTGGTACCGACCCAGCATCAGGTAACCGCATCCGTGATGGGACCGACTGCGAAAAACGCCACGAACAGCAACGCGACGACCCATAACAGGGGATGTACCGTCTTCGCTCGGCCCGAACCGACGGCGAGCACGACCCACGTGATGAAACCGACGCCGATACCGTTCGCGATGGAGTAAGTGAACGGCATCACCAGGATGGTGAGGAAGGCCGGCAGCGCGTAATCGAAGCGCTTGAAGTCGATGTGGAGAACCTGACCGATCATCAGGGCACCCACCACCACCAGCGCCGGAGCAGCCGCCTCGATGGGCACGACAGCCGTGAGCGGGGTGAAGAACATCGCCAGCAGGAACAGCAGGCCGGTGACGACGTTGGCCAGTCCGGTGCGTGCGCCTTCCGCGATTCCCGAGGCCGACTCGACGAACACCGTGTTCGACGATGCGGACGCGCCGCCGCCCGCAATGGCTCCGGCACCTTCGACGACCAACGCCTTGCCGATGTTGGGCAGCGTGCCGTCCTTGTCGAGATTCGCTTCTTTACCCAGACCCGTCATCGTTCCCATCGCGTCGAAGAAGTTCGCGAGGACGAGCGTGAACACCAACAGACTCGCGGCCAGCACACCGATGCGGGTGAACGCACCGAACAGGTCGACGTTGCCCACCAGCGACAGGTCCGGCGACTGTACGAGAACGCTGGGCAGCTGCGGCACGGACAGGTTCCAGCCCTTGGGGTCGACGCCGTTCGACGGCCCCACGTCGGTGACCGCCTCGATGATGGCCGCCAACACCGTCGTGACCACGATGCCGATCAGCAGACCGCCGCGGACCTTGCGCACCACGAGCACACCCATCAGCAACAACCCGAACACGAAGATTACCGTCGGCCACGACGCGATGGACCCGTCGATGCCGAGGCCGACGGGAACCGTCGTGCCTGCGGCGTCGGGGATCCGGCGTACGAAGCCGGAATCGACCAAGCCGATGAACGCGATGAAGGCACCGATGCCTGCGGCGATCGCAGCCTTCAGTTCGGGCGGAATCGCGTTGAACACCGCCGTCCGGAAGCCGGTGACGGCCAACAGAACGATGATGATGCCGTCGATGACGACCAGGCCCATGGCCTCGGGCCAACTGACCTGAGGAGCGATGGTGACGGCCAGGAGAGTGTTGATGCCGAGGCCGGCCGCGATACCGAAGGGGTAGTTGGCGATGATGCCGAACGCGATGCTCATGAAGCCGGCGACCAGTGCCGTCACGGCGGCAACCTGGGCGACGGGCAGGATGTTGCCGAGCACGTCGGTCTTGGCAGCTGCGTCGTCGGCGGAGAAACTACCGAGGATCAGCGGGTTGAGCACGACGATGTAGGCCATCGCCACGAAAGTGACGACACCGCCGCGAACCTCGGAACCCACAGTCGAGCCGCGCTCGGTGATCTTGAAGTAGTTGTCGAGTAATCGCGACGACATAGGCATGAGTGAAAGATAAAGCACACCGCGAGGGTTGGCGAAATATGGTGGCGTAGCGTGAATTCGTGGCCGACGTCCCGCAGATCCCGCCCCGCCTCACCGATCCGGTGCCGGTGTTGACGATCGGCATCCTCGGTTGGATCGTTGCGCTGGTCGTGTTCACCGCCACCGGCGACCGCAGCGACGACGCGGTGGCGACGTGTTGGTCCGGCATCGCGGTCGGCGCTGTCGGGTTCGCTCTGTTCCTGGCGCAGAGAGCCGCGTCACGACGCGGCAGCAGAACCGCCCAACGCGGCCTCGATTGAGATCAGGATCACGTTAGCCCGATCACGAAAACCGTTCTGACGTGGGCAAACTAACCCCTCAGCCGGTTGAGTAACACAGAGTTAACGTGGAGCATAGGTTATGTCAGTTTCGATAACCTTTGATCCACGAAAGCACAGGCCATGAAGTTCGTCGCTCAGTACCGCAACCGCCGCAACCACGTCCGCTCGCTCCGCGCCCTCTACGCACGCGCCAACGCTGTCTCCAGCCCGGCCATGCGTGACGAGCTCCTCGTTATCGCGCAGCGCTCGGATTTCTCGCGCTGATCGCTTTTTCGGCGTAGATCCAACCCAGCCCCCACAGGGCACCGAACACCCAGCCGGCCAGCACGTCCGTCGTCCAGTGCGCACCCAGATAGATCCGAGAGAATCCGATCAGCAGGGCCGCGACCACAGGCAACGTCAGTAGCACCGGCCGATGCAGCCACGGAGTGGACGATCGCAGCATCACCGCGATCGCCACCGTGGCAAGCAACATCGACATCGTCGCGTGGCCGGACGGAAACGAATGGCTCGAAATCTCCACCAGGCGTTCAGGAATCGGTGGACGTTCCCGCGCGAACGCGAACTTCAGCGCATTCATCAGCCCCCACCCGGTGAGCATCGAACCCGCGACCATCCACGCGTCGACAGTCCTCTTGGACGTCAGCAACGCGCCCCACACCCCCGCGGACAACACGAACATCATGAAGGTGTTCCCCACCGTGGTGATGATCCAGAACATCGTCGTGACCCAGCCGACTCGATGCTCGACCATCCACTCCAACACGGCATGGTCAGGCCCCACGAGGTCGCTCCCAACTTTCCACACAATGCACTGTTCCGTCCGCGGTCACCCACCACGGCACAGCACGGTCACCGCTGACAGCCCCCGACAACCGCACCACGAGTTCGCGGTGCACCACCACCGAACCTGTCGGCAGCGGTAGACCCAGCACCGCACAGGCCAGCACGGCCCCGGGCTCTCGATCCCACGAGCTGACGCGTCCGACTCCGCGAACCTCGCCGGTGATGGCCTCCGACGCCCGCCTGATGTCGAGGACATCGGCCAACGCGGCTGCCGTGGTCATGTCCGAGAGCACCGCCACCTCCGGTGGCACGACCGGTGCCAGCCATGGCGCATCGACGACCAACCCGTCCGACGCATCGGCCACGGTGCCGCCGAGAGTGCGCACGCGATCCGGTGGATCGAGATCCGCCACGTCGATGCGTCGATCCAGGACGGCACTGGCGATCAGCGTGTGCGTGCGCGCGATCACCGCCGCCGTCGGATGTCGCTGCGGGTCCTCGAGTGCACGCAACAACACCCGCGCGCTCTCGACGCTCTCACACGTCGACGCGGCGAGCACCGCGTGCAGTTCGTCGGCGCGCGGATGATCGAACGGATCGAGCAGACCGGCGAACGTCTCGTCCGACGGCGCCCGGAACGTGGTCGGCGAGCGGTTGTCGATCAGCGCATGACGTCGCAGCCACCATGCCGTGTAGCCGTCCCGGTCGGTCATGGCTGCACGGGTACTCGGTTCGTCGAGCAGAATCGTCAGAGCTTCGGCCCAGGCATCCGACCGGACCAGGTCGAGATCACGAACCGCAACAAGGGTTTCCGGCTCCGTGGCCAGACTCGACCACCAGGCGGGCTCGTCGTCCAGGTCGTGATCCGGCCCCGTCGGACACTCGTCGCGCACCACCGAGAACCCCCAGCCGACGCCCACCGCGCGCAGGGCCCGCTCACCGAACCTGGCCACCGAGGCCGCCGACAGAACACCGAACGGCGAATCCCGAACCAACAGCCTCGCCAACGGTGCACCGGGCAGCAACAGTTCGTCCGCACTGCGCAATTCGCCCTCGTCGTCTTCGAGTGGCAGACTCCCGAGCCACCCCGGAAGCTCTCCCGCCTCCCCCGCCAGCGCCAGCACTGCCGACACCAGGCTATCCACCTCGTCGCCGTCCCAATCGAGATCGTCGAGGGCCGCTTCGAGGGCGGGATCCGACAACAGCTCGGCCGCAGTGGCCTCCCGCGCACCCAGCCGAATCAACAACGGACTCACCGCATCCGGATGCACCAGGCGTACCCACGTGACCTCGGCCGACGCGTCCGACCCGACGACGGTAGTCCGTGGACCGGTGACCGTACGACCGTCCGCAAGCGGAACCGGCAGCGCAGCAAGTTCTTCCGCTGCCAACCCGTCGACGACGAGCGGAGTCAACGCGTCGTACAGCCGCCGCCACCAGGCCGGCTCACGGGCCTGCCCGCCGAGCATCTCGGCCAACCGCGCCAACCCGATGCGGTGCACTCCCACCGCCGACAACGCCGACGCGTGCCGCGCGCCCGACAGAGCGGCGTCCACCAGATTCGGGACCACATCGAGCAACACCGCGGCGAGTTCCTCGGTGGCATCGGCAAGAACATGCGCACGTTCTGGTACGAGATCGGGTCCGTCGGCAGCGGGAAGCCATGGTGCGGTGGACAATCGGCGGAAGATCAGCTCACGTAGCGCACCGTCGATCGCACTGCGCGCGAACCCGACCTCGGGTACGAACGACACTCGCGCGGACGCAGGCAACGACGCCACGAAATCGGGATAACCGTGGGCCACCTCGGCGACAGAGACGCCGGGCAACACCCGTCGACGATCCGGCTGCATGGGTACATCGGCAACGACCAACGCGGGCAACGACAACAGCTCGTCCGACCGCGTCGGGGCCCGCAACACATCCGGCGCTGCGGGAACGGGTAGACCGTCGACCATCGGAACGATCCACCGCGCAGCCGAGGTGGTGTACTGCAGCCACGTTCGCGAACCGATGGCGATCTCGACGCGTGCATCGTCGAGTTCCGTTCTCACACAGTCGACGACGACGCCATCGATCTCGATGGAATCCAACGCGTCGAGCTCGAGCAACAATTCGACGGCCTCGTCGAGGAACCCCCCGGCAAAGGATTCCGCTTGCACATCGGGTCGCGGCGTCAACACGATCTCGGTATCGAACCCGGCAGCGGGAGGTGTGGAAGTAGGCCACGCCAACCGAAGCACCGGCACACCCGACTCCGGCACTGTCATGTCCCGCTCGCGCAACGCGCTCAGAGTGCGCTCGGCACTGAAGATCACCCCGCCACCGCGCGAGCGGACCTCGATCTCGTCGGACGCCGATCGCACCGCGGTGAAGCCGACCCCGAACTGTCCGACACCCGGATCGGCCGCAGCTTTCGCCGACGCCCGCAGCGCGGTGAGAGCGTGCACACCCGACACGTCCAGTGCGGCACCGGTGTTGGCGACATGCAGTGCACCCGCCTCGTCGGTCCACACCGAGAGCCGACCCGGGACGCCGGCTCGCTGCGCAGCATCAGCCGCGTTCTGTGCCAACTCGGTCAACAAACGATCGCGGTATCCCCCGCGCACCAGATCTGCCTCGGATGCCGAATCTTCCCGCAGCCGCGTGGGCGAGGAACCCCAGGACGCGAGAATCGACTCGCGAAGCGACCCGGTACCGAAAGGATCGATCAGCTCGGCGATGCCGAATCCTCCTGCTGCACAACATCGTCGACACTGGAATCGGCGACGAGATCGACACCGGCATCGGCATCGACTGCGGGAGACGCGTCGTCAGTAGAAGAGGCGTCGCCAGTGGAAGGGGCTGCATCAATGGAAGGCGCTGCGTCAGCTTCATCGTTCCCGGTCTCGACCACCTCGGGCTCTGCCGGTGCGGAGTCTGCCGATTCAGGTGCTGCCGCGTCGGGCTGGGGTGCCTTGGACTCCGCCACCGCTACCGTCTCGGCCGACGAGACGATCGCTTCCGAATCATCTTCTGCAACAGCGTCGTTCGCGGTAGGCTCGTTCGACTGTGCGGCACCGGTCGGCGACGGAGTGACGTCGAGTGCTGCGTCGTCGTACGGCTCGAACTGCGGCGAGCCCGCTCCGGTGGGCAGCTCGGTATCGGAGTGCGCGCCGCAACCGTATTCGACGTGCACCACATGACCGTCGGCGGCGAACTCGTTGCCACACACTCCGAACGCTGCGGAGAGCGATCCCGCGAGGGGTAGGTAGAAACCGCAGAGTCCACACGTGGACGGCGCGGCCTTGGCCATCTCGCTGTCCGGGCCGAAGTCGCCGTCGTGCCATCGTTCGGCGGCATCGAGCCGTCCCTCGAGGCTGGTGACCTGAGTGCGGCCGAGCCCGATCTCGCCGGCCACCTCGTCGATGGCGGGGTCACCGGACGCGACGTATCCCGGCACCAGCCGCGGGTCGTCTCGACGTGGAGAGAGCAGATCGCCCGGCCCGAGATCACCGGGTCGGATGCGCTCGTCCCAGGGCACCCAGGACGGTGCCACGAGAGCATCGGGACCGGGTAGCAGCACGAGTTCGCTGACGGTGGCGTGATCGGCGTCGTCGGGAGCAGCGACGACAACGGCCCACTGCCATCCGCGATAGCCGTCCAGATCGCTGGCGAAGCGGTGGGTGGCAGCACTGTCGTCCTCCACGGTCACGCCGAGGTACTCGCCGACACCGCCCTCTCCCAGCTCGAGCAGAGCCTGCCGCGCGAGATCCACGGCATCGGCCAAGACGGGGCGGATGGATCCGAGCTCTGGAGAAGATACGACACTCACACATTCAGTTTGCCGCATCAACTCGGTGACGCCCAGTTCGGGCTGCCATCATGGATGCAATGACCGTCCGCGCTCGCACCTTCGCTGCACTCGTGACGTCCCTGTTGACCGTCACCGCCTGCTCGTCGACGTCGGGTCCAGGCGACTCGGCCCCCATCACGTCGGACTCGGTACCCACGCTGGGCGCCGAGGTTCTGCGTTCCTACGATCGCGCCGACGACGCCTTCACTCAGGGGTTCGAGATCGACGGTGATGTGCTCTACGAGGGCACCGGGCTGGAGGGCTCCTCCTTCGTCCGCCGCACGTCGCTCGAGAACATGACCGAGCTGGGGCGGGTCGATCTGCCGTCCGACCTGTTCGGCGAGGGCATCACCGTCGACGGCGACACCCTGTGGCAGATCACCTGGCAAGACGGAGTCGCCATTGCCCGCGACCGAGACACCCTGGCCGAACAGCGCCGAGTGGACTACGACGGCGAAGGATGGGGGCTGTGCACGCAGGGTGAAGGAACCCCGGACGACCGACTGGTCATGAGCGACGGCACGTCCACCCTGACCTTCCGTGACCCCACATCCTTCGACGCCGTGAACACCGTCGACGTCACACTCGACGGCAATCCGGTGGAACGGCTCAACGAACTCGAATGCGCCGAGGACGGCTCGATCTACGCCAACGTCTGGCAGACCTTCGACATCATGCGCATCGACCCCACCACCGGCCGCGTCACCGCCGTCGTCGACGGCAAGCCGATGTGGGATTCGATGTCGGCCACCGAGCGAAACGGAGCCGACGTCTTCAACGGCATCGCCCAGATCCCCGGGACCGACAGATTCCTCGTGACCGGCAAATTCTGGCCCAAGATCTTCGAGGTGCGATTCACCGATCCCGCGGCCGTAGGACAGAATTGATCACGTGACCGATCCGCGACTCCCCCACCCCACGCCAGGTGCGGAAAGCTCGGGCGCTGGCACCGAAATAGGTCACTCCGCAGGCTCCGCTCCTGGCAACGAAACCGGTCACTCCACTGCTGACGAACAGAGCTCGGAGCATCCCGGTTTCGTCAACTATCCACCGGCCGACCCCCGTGCTGTCCAATCCGGTGCCGGCGGCCACGTTCCGAGCCGCCGCCAACCGTTGCCGCCGCTGCACCCGGCGCGCACGCAGCAGATCACTGCCGCGCGCGGCCGAACCGGCGGCCGTAAGCCACCACCGATGCCCAAGAAGCTCACCGTCACCCGCGTCGCGGCGATGCGTGGGCGCGAGCTGACCGGCAAAGGAATCGCGTCGTTCCAGCGGGCTGCGAAAGCCGATGGGGCGGACAAGTCCGGGCTGACCGCGCTGACCTACGCGACGATGGCGAACTTCGCATCGGACGCTGCCCTGGCGATTGCACTGGCCAACACGCTGTTCTTCTCCGCGGCGACCGGTGAGGACAAGACGAAGGTTGCGCTGTACCTGGTGATCACCATCGCTCCGTTCGCGCTGATCGCGCCGCTGATCGGCCCGTTGCTCGACCGGTTGCAGCACGGCCGACGCATCGCGCTGGCCACCTCGTTCGGCCTGCGTACCGTGCTGGCGGTGGTGTTGGTGTTCAACTTCGACAGTTGGGTGCTCTATCCAGCGGCGCTGGGCATGCTCGTCCTGAGCAAATCGTTTGCGGTACTCAAGAGTGCGGTGACGCCGCGGGTACTGCCACCGGAGATCGACCTCGTCCGCGTCAACTCGAGGCTCACCGTCTTCGGACTGCTCGGGGGCACCATCGCCGCAGGCGCTGTCGCCGGCGGTATCGCCTTCGTCGCCGATTCGCCCGGCGCACTGTGGTTCGTCGCCGCGATCACCGTGCTCGGCGCATACCTGAGCATGCGCATCCCGTCCTGGGTGGAAGTGACCGAGGGCGAAGTTCCGGCCACCCTCGGCTACCACGCCGACCAGCATCACAGCAGCGATTACCCCGGCAGCGGTGCCCCGACCGAGAAGCTGAAGCGCACCCCACCGCCTGCCACCGCCGCCAAGAACCGCAGGCAGCCACTGGGCCGTGCGGTGATCGTCGGACTCTGGGGCAACGGCACGATCAGAATTCTTACCGGCTTCCTCACGCTGTACATCGCGTTCGTCGCAAAATCCCGCACCGAACACGAGCCGCTGCAGCAGGCCGCAATGCTCGGACTGGTCGGAGCCGCCGCCGGTCTCGGCAACTTCGCCGGCAACGCACTCGGTGCCAGGATCAAGCTCGGCCGACCATCGGTGGTCGTCCTGCGGTGCACGGTCGCGGTGACGGTCGTCGCCGTCGTCGCAGCTGTCACGGACAGTTTGCTCACCGCCGCCGTGGCCGCCCTGGTCGCGTCGAGCGCGAGCGCACTGGCCAAGGTCTCGCTCGACGCGTCTCTGCAGTCCGACCTGCCTCCGGAGTCCATTGCATCCGGGTTCGGCCGCTCGGAAACCGTCATGCAGCTGTGCTGGGTTCTCGGCGGAACGCTCGGGGTGTTGCTTCCCACCGAGTACTGGCTCGGTTTCACGGTCGTGTCGGTGTTGCTTACGATCGGCCTCGTGCAGACCTTCCTGACCTACCGCGGTCGATCATTGCTACCCGGGTTCGGTGGCAACCGGCCCGACCATGTCGAACAAGAAGTATCCGACAGCTCCTACGGCGAAAACGTGACCAAGTGAACCTGGCTCCCCGCACCAAGAAGATCGCGTCGCTGATCGCCGCCGGCCTGTTCGTGATCGCGGTCGCGTTCGTCGGGGTACTCGCCGTCCTGATCGGCAATGCCCCCGACAAGGAACCGGTCGTCACGGCGTACTCCAACGGTCGAGCCGTACAAGTCGAGCCCTACCTGTACTGCGCCGTGAGCGACCCGCTGTGCACCAACGTCGGCGAGACCGCCGAGATCCAGGTGGGATCTGCCCCGACGGTGCAGTTGTCGATGCCCGAGGCCGTCTACTCCGCGCCGTGGGAACTGGCATTGGTCTACGGCGACGACACCGGGGCGGTCGTCGAGAGCAGCCAGTTCAATCAGCCGGGAACCCGGCTGAGCGTCACCGTCCCGACGACGGACGACGGCGGCCGAACCCTGCTCGGAATCGAGGTTCGGCTACCCACGGGAATCATCGACACCGACACCAATACCGAGAGCTTCGTCAGCCACGCGATCTGGTCCATCGGCACGCGTCCGTAACGATCAGCTGTCGAGCTCGCGAGCGACGGCGCGGACCACCTCGGAGATGCGCTGAGCGATCTTGCGGTCCGGGTACTTGCCCTTGCGGAGTTCCGGCTGCACCGTCGCTTCGAGCAGCGTGATCATGTCCTCGACCATGCCGTGCAGTTCGTCGGGTGTGTGCTTGCGCTCGACGGGCTCGCGGCGGGTGCTGCCGCTGTTCTGGCGAATCGACGGGGCAGGCTCGAGAACCTTCAGGCTCAGTGCCTGCGGGCCACGACGGCCCGCGGCCATGCCGAATTCGACGCGCTGGCCGGCTTTGAGGCCGTCGACGCCTTCGGGCAGCGCTGACGAACGCACATACACGTCCTCGCCTTCCTCCTGCGAGAGGAATCCGAATCCCTTGTCGACGTCGTACCACTTCACCTTGCCGGTCGGCACTGAGCTCACCCGTTCATCTGTTGCTGTCGTTGGTTTCGTATCCGCACGCCCGATGTCGGGACCCTGCGGTGTGCACAAGTTTCGCGCCCCACGAAAACGCAGGACGCGAATACGCCAGTCTAGCGCGCAGGCCCCGAATAGGGCATTCCGGTTTTTCGCACGACGCACCGCCGCGCACTACCGTGGTGGTGTGGACTCATCTACTCGCAAGCGAAGTACTGCACTGCTGCGCATCGCGCTGGTGCTGTTCGCGATCGGCCTCGTTGCCATCGTCGCGATCCTGTTCTTCCCGGTCTTCTCCGACGCCAAGCCGCCGCTGGGCCTGTACCTGACGGCGATGTTCTCGGCACCCGCCGGATTCGTGCTCGCTGTGGTGTACGCGCTGCTCTCCGGCCGACGGGCGCGATAGATCATGCGACTGCTCCTGAACGTCATCTGGCTCGTGTTCGGTGGACTGTGGCTCGCACTCGGCTACTTCTTCGCGGGACTCCTGCTGTGCATCCTGATCGTGACCATTCCGTTCGGGATCGCGTCGTTCCGCATCGGCGTCTACGCCCTGTGGCCATTCGGGTCGACGATCGTCGACAAGCCCGGCGCGGGTTCGGGTGCCCTCGTGGGCAACGTGCTCTGGCTCGTCCTCGCCGGGTGGTGGCTGGCGCTGACACACGTCGTCACGGCGATCGCGATGGCCATCACGATCATCGGTATTCCGCTCGCGATCGCGAACCTCAAGTTGATTCCGGTCTCGCTCATGCCGCTGGGGAAAGACATCGTTGCGGTTCGGTGACCTTTCGAGGCCCCCTCGCGTGATGTGACTTCCGTCACATCACGCTTCGGTAACAGACCGGCAACAGCACGGGGTCGATCACCGAGAACAGCCACTAGCTGGGCCTATTCGAGCGACCGGAATCAGACCGTCGGGACGGTCGCGGACACACGAAAAAATCGACGGTTACCAAATAGTGACGTAACCCGGGAATTTCAGTACGGTCAGCAGCGGCCGGAAAGTTCGGCCGAATTCCGGCCCGCAGCGCCAAACCTCGTCCCGCGGGAACCGGAACAACCCTCGACGATCACCCAGGGGACGAGGACGGGGGACCCACGTCCTCCACGGACAACCGGGAACTTGTAGCGACTCACGAAGCCGCACCGAGTTCCCTTGGGGTGAAGCCCAATTGCTCATCCGATATGGAAAAGCAAGAAGGCCGGGCTACCTCTCAGCCCGAACCCGACAGCTGACCTCGCAGGCGCGTGTGGAGAGGATTTCAACTCGTATGAGCGGACGTCATCGCAAGCCGAGCACCACTGGCAAGACCGTCGCAAAGGTCGCCGTCACCGGTGCCATCATGGGCACCGCGGGCATCGCCTTCACCGGTACCGCCAACGCGGCACCGGATTCCGACTGGGATCGCCTTGCGCAGTGTGAAGCAGGCGGCAACTGGGGCATCAACACCGGCAACGGCTTCCAGGGCGGATTGCAGTTCTCCCCCAGCACCTGGAACGCACACGGTGGACAGCAGTACGCGGCAACGGCCAACCAGGCCAGCCGTGAAGAGCAGATCGCAGTCGCCGAGAAGGTCCTCGACTCGCAGGGCTGGGGCGCATGGCCCTCCTGCTCCTCGAGCCTCGGTCTGAGCAGCGCACCCACCGAGCGCAGCGTTCCGGCCACTCCCAAGGCACCGGAAGTTCCCGCCCTCCCCGATCTGACGTCGATCCCGTCGATCGATGCGTCGGCCGAGGTCGTCAACGGCATCGTCACCGCCGTCCAGAACATCACCAACGATCCCCAGATCGCGTCGTTCGTCCAGAACGCCGCTCAGGGCATCCAGCTCGATCCGCAGGTCGTCAGCTTCTACCAGGCGAACAAGGCGTTCCTGCCCCAGTAGCAAGAACCGCCGCTATACGAGAAAAGCCCCCGACATCGCGAAGATGTCGGGGGCTTTCTCGTGTTCGGGCGCCGTTGTCAGCGATTGACGACGGTCACCGGATGGGCGTAGGGCAGGTCTTCGACGGGCAGCGGGAACTCGGTGTCCTCACCGAAGGGCGACAAGCCACCCGATCGAGCGGACGAGAGTTCGGTCACCGCGTGGTCACCGCGAGCGGTTTCCGGCCAGCCTGGATCGACATAGGGCTTCTTCGACTTGTTCACCATGGGCCCATTTTGACACCTGCCCTGCGGCGAGCACCAGCCCAGGTCTCTAATCTGATAGACGATGACCGACACGACTGCGCCCCGACACACCGACATGCCTCCCGATCTGCCTCAGTGGATCGCAGCTCGCACAGACGCGGAGCTGATCAAGGCCATGTCGTTGCGTCCGGATCTGACTGCGCCGCCGCCCGCCTCGCTGGCAGTGCTGGCCGGCCGGGCAGAGCAACGCCGGTCGATCCTGCACACTGCGGACACCCTCGACACCCTGGCCCTGACCGTGCTCGAGATCCTGGCCATCGAAGAGGCCTACGAGCGTCCGGTCACCAGGGCCACGCTGCTGTCCGTCATCGCCAAGCGCGCCCCGGCCAAAGCCGTGGACAGAGCGCTGTCCCAACTGCGCGAACGCTTTCTCGTCTGGGGCGACGCCGCTGGGTTCCGGATCAGCGCAACCGCTGCGGACGCCGTGCCGTGGCGCATCGGCCGCGCTCTCGACCCGGTGGACACCCTCACCGAAACCCACATCACCACAGCGCTGGCCGCACTCGAAGACGGCGAACGCAATCTTCTCGACACCCTGGCCAGGTCTTCGCCCACCGGCCGTACCCGAGACGCCGCGCCGGGCACCCCACCCGATCGGCCCGTGCAGAAACTGCTCGCCGCAGGCCTGCTGATCTGGTTGGACGAGCAAACCGTCGAACTCCCCGTCCAGGTCGGTCAGATATTGCGCGGCGAGCCCATGACGGATCCCCGCTCACTCGCCGAGCCGAAGCTGACGACCACTGCACATGCGCTCGCCGACGTCGACGCTGCTGCGGCGGGCGAGGCACTGGAGCTCGGGCGGCACTGTGTGGCCATCATCGAGGCGCTGTCCGCGTCGCCGGCTCCCGCCCTCAAGGCCGGCGGGCTCGGAGTGCGCGAGCTGCGCAAGATCACCAAGGCCACCGGACTCGACGACGACCGCGTGAGCATCCTCGTCGAACTGCTCGCCGCCGCCCATCTGATCTCCAGCGGAACCCCGGACCCTGTCCCCTCTGCCGACACCGGCGACGACTACTGGGCACCGACGCCCGCCGTCGACGCGTGGCTCGCCGCGGCCCCGGCCGCCCGGTGGCACACCCTCGCCTCCGCCTGGCTCGAGACGCCGCGAGCCCCGTGGGTGATCGGCATGCGTGACCCCAACGACAAGCCCATCGCCGCGTTGTCCGACGAAGTCCGCTCGCCTGCCGCGCCCCGCGACCGTCGCATGATCCTGGAGCTGCTCGCCGAGCTCGGCAGTGGACACGCCGCGACGCCCACCGACCTCACCCGCACACTGACGTGGCGTCGACCCCGGTGGTCCGGACGGTTCGGCGTGACACCCGTCGGGCACGTGATCGCCGAGGCGACCGCGTTGGGAGTGGTCGCGCGCGGCGCGATGTCGACGCCGGGACGCTCGCTGCTGCACGACGGTAATGCCGAGGCCGACATGCGCGCGGCACTCCCCGAGCCGATCGACTACGTGTTGGTGCAGGCCGACCTGACGCTGGTGGCACCGGGACCGCTCGAACCGGATCTGCAGGATCGGATCGCGCTCGTCGCCGACGTCGAGTCGGCGGGTGCCGCGACGATGTATCGCATCAGCGACACGAGCCTGCGCCGGGCCCTCGACGTGGGCCTGACGGCCTCGGAGTTGCATTCGTTGTTCGCGACCCATTCCCGCACTCCGGTTCCGCAGGCCCTGACGTATCTGATCGACGACGTGGCCAGGCGTCACGGCCGGCTACGCGCCGGCGTGGCCGCGTCGTTCGTCCGGTGCGAGGACCCGGCGTTGCTCGCCGAGGTGATGGCCTCTCCGGCCGCCGAGTCGCTGGCCCTGCGCGCCCTTGCCCCGACCGTCGCGATCTCCCAGGCACCGCTGGCCGAGGTGCTGTCGGTACTCGCCGGGGCCGGATTCGCGCCCGCGGGTGAAGACTCGTCCGGCACCATCGTCGATCTTCGAGCCCGCGGCTCCCGGGTGTCGGCGCGGCGGCCGCGCCAGACCTTCCGTACCCCGGCCGTTCCCACCGACGAGCAGCTCGGGTCGTTGGTACGCGGAATGCGAGCCGCCGACCGCGCTGCGGGCAACGGCGGTGCGGTGGTGCGCGCCGACGGATCTCGCGCGAGCAGCACCGCGACGATGACGCTGCTGCAGACAGCAGCGAAGGTCAAGCGCAGCGTCAGCATCGGGTACGTCGACGCACAGGGCGTCGCGACCCACCGCATCGTCGATCCGATCAGCATCGGTGGCGGTCAACTCGACGCATTCGACCCCGCCACCGGGGGCGTGCGGCGGTTCACTCTGCACCGCATCACCTCCGTCGCCTTGGTGGACTGAGTCACTGCTCACGTGCACGCGGGCCCCTACCTGTGGACAATGGAGAAGTTGCGCTCTTTCGGGCGCAGCAGAAGTCTCTAGGAGGAACCGTGACCGACGGCCCGCTGATCGTCCAGTCCGACAAAACGCTGTTGCTCGAGGTCGATCACGAACTCGCGGGCGCAGCGCGGGCGGCGATCGCACCGTTCGCCGAGCTCGAACGTGCGCCCGAGCACGTGCACACCTACCGCATCACCCCGCTGGCGCTGTGGAACGCGCGCGCTGCCGGTCACGATGCCGAGCAGGTGGTCGACGCGTTGGTCAACTTCTCGCGCTATGCGGTACCGCAGCCGTTGCTGGTCGACATCGTCGACACGATGGCCCGATACGGCCGGTTGCAGTTGGTCAAGAGCCCGGTCCACGGTCTAGTGCTGATCAGCCTGGACCGCGCCGTGCTCACCGAAGTGATGCGGCACAAGAAGATTGCGCCCATGCTCGGCGCGATGGTGGACGAGGACACGGTCATCGTGCATCCGAGCGAACGCGGCCACGTGAAGCAGATGTTGCTCAAGATCGGCTGGCCCGCCGAGGACCTCGCCGGCTACGTCGACGGCGAAGCGCACCCGATCGAGCTCGATACCGAGGGTGGCAAGTGGACGCTGCGCGACTACCAGGAGATGGCCGCGGATTCGTTCTGGGCCGGCGGCTCCGGCGTCGTCGTGCTGCCGTGTGGTGCGGGTAAGACCATGGTCGGTGCGGCGGCGATGGCCAGAGCCAAGGCCACCACGCTGATCCTGGTCACCAACACCGTCGCCGGCAGGCAGTGGAAGCGCGAGCTCATCGCTCGCACGTCGCTCACCGAGGAGGAAATCGGCGAGTATTCGGGCGAGCGCAAAGAGATCCGCCCTGTGACAATCGCCACGTACCAGGTCATCACCCGTCGAACCAAGGGTGAGTACAAGCACCTGGAGCTGTTCGATTCCCGCGACTGGGGATTGGTGATCTACGACGAGGTACACCTGCTTCCCGCACCGGTGTTCCGCATGACAGCCGACCTGCAGTCACGGCGTCGACTCGGCTTGACGGCCACGCTCGTCCGCGAGGACGGACGCGAGGGCGACGTCTTCTCGCTGATCGGGCCGAAGCGCTACGACGCGCCCTGGAAGGACATCGAGGCGCAGGGGTGGATCGCACCGGCCGAGTGCATCGAGGTGCGCGTCACCCTCACCGACGCCGAGCGCATGTCGTACGCGGTCGCCGAACCCGAGGAGCGCTACAAGCTCTGCTCGACGGCGCACACCAAGATCGCCGTCGTGAAGTCCATTCTGGCGAAACACCAAGATGCTCCAACGTTGGTGATCGGCGCGTACCTCGATCAGCTGAACGAACTCGGTGAAGCCCTGAACGCGCCGGTGATCCAGGGCTCGACCAAGAACAAGGAACGCGAGGTGCTGTTCGACGCCTTCCGCAAGGGTGAGATCCAGACTCTGGTGGTGAGCAAGGTGGCGAACTTCTCGATCGACCTTCCCGAAGCGTCGGTGGCAGTCCAGGTTTCGGGAACGTTCGGCTCCCGGCAGGAAGAAGCCCAGCGACTGGGCCGATTGCTTCGGCCGAAACACGACGGTGGTCAGGCGCACTTCTACTCGGTGGTCTCGCGCGACACCCTCGACGCCGAATACGCCGCGCATCGGCAGCGGTTCCTCGCCGAACAGGGATACGCGTACCGCATCACCGACGCCGACGACCTGCTCGGCCCGGCAATCTGACGCTTCGTGTCGGGATCGGCGGCATGCTAGGAATAGCAGTGTGCGCCGATTCGAGTTCCCTGTAGACGTAGCCCACGCGAAGTCGGTCAACGAGACGTTCACCGAACTTCGCCGGCTGCGGATGTCCGCGGCGCTCACGGCAGCGGTCCTGCTGGCACTGGGGATCTGGTTCTTCTGGATCGCGACGCCGTGGTCGTACATCCTCGGCGGCGTGTTCTGCATCGGGGCGGCGACGTCCCTGTGGGTCATGGTGTGGGCACCGAAGAAGATGGGGTCCATCGAATCGCTCTACACCCGGGGCGATCTGGTTCCGGCGGTGGTGGCCGAGACGATGCCGAGCGGCGCGACGTTGCTGTCGCTGGTCGATGTCGCGAAACCAGGAGTCGACGAGCCGCACTACGTCCTGATCACGCGCGTCGTCCGTGCGCTGCCCGGCCACGCCGTCGAACGCGGTGCCGAGGTGCCTGCGGTGTCGGTGCTCGCCGATCGCGGCCGTAACACCGGTGGACGCACCTGGCAGCTGGTGTCGGCGATGCCGATCGCCTGGGGCACCACCGACGCGGCCGTCCTGGCACGCGCCGCCGCCGAGATCACCGAGGGCGAATGGGCACTGCTGCACGCCAACATCGGACTGTCGGAGAAGGTACGCAAGGCCAAGAACCAGCAGCTGCTCGTCGACCCCGCCGATCTGCCCGAGGACCTGACGCGGCCTACCGAAGAGCCGGGAGTGGAGCCTGCGGAACGACCTACCGAAGAGCCGGGATGACCTCGCGCTCGAAGAGTTCGATGCCGGAGCGGTCGTAGGCGGCTTCCGGGAAGTAGAAGATTCCGTACGTCATGCCCTGCTGCTGCAGTTCGGTGAGGTTCTCGACGATCTGCTCGGGTGTTCCGACGGCGGGCATTCCGCGGTATGCGCCCAATGCCTCGTGTGCCTTCTCGGCTCCGACGTGTTCGGTCAGTCGAGCCTCGAGAGCGCGTAACCGCTCCTGCACCTCGGCCTCCGTGGAGCCGATGGCCACGTTGTAGTTGGCCGAGCGGACGATGGCGTCGAAGTCCGTGCCGACGGTTGCGCAATGATCGCGCAGCAGAGCCGATTTGGCGGCGAAACCGGTAGGGGTTCCATCGAAGTTGGTGTAGTTCGCGTATTTCGCTGCGATCTTCAGTGTCACTTTTTCGCCGCCACCGGCGATCCACAGTGGGATGCCGCCCTCCTGCAGGGGCAGTGGGCGCACCACGGCACCGTCGATCTCGTAGTGCTTGCCGTCGAGATACACCTCGCCGGTGGTCCACGCTTGTTTGAAGATCTGTACGCCCTCGTCGAGGCGGCCCAATCGTTCACCGGCAGAGGGAAATCCGTAGCCGTAGGCGCGGAACTCGTGCTCGTGCCAACCGCCGCCGATACCCATCTCGACCCGACCGCCGGAGATGATGTCCACTGTCGCAGCAACTTTCGCCAGATAGGCGGGGTTGCGGTAGGACATCGCAGTGCACATCTGACCCAGTCGGATACGCGAGGTGGACGCGGCCAGTGCGGACATCAGCGACCAGGCCTCGTGCGTCGCCTCGTCCGTCGCGACAGGAACGGTGTGGAAGTGGTCGTAGACCCACAGTGATTCCCACGGTCCGGCTTCGGCGGCAACGGCATGCTCGCGCAGCACACTCCACTGCTGGGCCGGATCGATCCCGACCAGATCCAGCCGCCAACCCTGAGGCACGAACATTCCGAATCGCATGACAGGCACAGTACAGACGCAGGTCCGACGCTCGCGCCGGCTGTGTGAACTACGCTGCAGGAATGTCCGAGATGTTGCCGTCGCGCACAGTGACCCGGTTGCGCCCGTTCGCATCGACCATTTTCGCCGAGATGACCGCGCTCGCGGTGGCGAAGAACGCCGTCAATCTGGGGCAGGGATTCCCGGACACGGACGGACCGTCGGCCATGCTCGAGGCCGCGCGTGACGCCATCGCGAACGGTCTCAACCAGTACTCCCCCGGCCCGGGGATGCCGGTGCTGCGCGCAGCCATCTCCGATGACCGGCTCGCCCGGTTCGGACTTCGGTACGACCCCGATTCGCAGATTCTCGTGACCGTGGGTGCCACCGAGGCCATCTCGGCGACGCTGCTCGGCTTGATCGAGGCGGGCGACGACGTGCTGTTGATCGAGCCGTTCTACGACTCCTATGCGGCCGCTGTGGCGTTGGCCGGAGCCACTCGCACGGCCGTACCCCTGGTCACCGACAGCAACGGATGGACCGTCGACACCGACGCCCTCGAACGCGCCGTAGGGCCGCGAACGCGCATGCTGATCGTCAACTCGCCGCACAATCCCACCGGCACCGTGTTCGATCGCGAGACGATGATCCGTATCTCCGAGATCGCGATCGCCCACGACCTGCTCGTGCTCACCGACGAGGTGTACGAGCATCTGATCTTCGACGACGGTGTGCACACCCCGATCGCGACGCTGCCGGGCATGTTCGAGCGAACCGTCACCGTGTCCAGTGCCGCGAAGACGTTCAACGCCACCGGCTGGAAAACCGGGTGGGCGCTCGGACCGAAAGAGCTGATCGATGCGGTGCGCGCCGCCAAGCAGTTCATGAGTTTCGTCGGCGGCACCCCGTTCCAGCCCGCCGTCGCGTACGCACTCGGTCACGAGCAGGCGTGGATCGCCGCCATGCGCGACGGTCTGCAGCACAAGCGAGACACGCTGTCCGCGGCGTTGACCGAGGCGGGTGCGGACGTCAAGCACAGCGCCGGAACGTATTTCGTGTGCGCCGATATCGCACCGATCGGCCGCGGTGATGCGTACGAGTTCTGTCGCTCCCTGCCCGATCTCGTGGGCGTCGCCGCGGTACCGGTGACTGCCTTCGTCGACGAGCCCGCGCCGTGGAATTCGTTGGTGCGCTTCGCTTTCTGCAAGCAAGACCACGTGCTCGCCGATGCCGCCGAGAGGTTACGGCGATTGTGACTGCGCAACCGACGATTCCGGCGTACTTCGTCAGGCAAGCCGTCGACCTCGCGGCCAACGGCGGAGTGGACCTGACGTACCCGTTGTCGATGGCCGGGATCGGAACCACCATTCTCGACGACCCGGCGGAGCGGCTCACCACCCGACAGGTCACCGCGTTCACCCAGGCCGTCTGGGCGATGACCGGCGACGAACTCTTCGGACTCGCCGCAGTTCCCGTGCGGCGCGGCAGTTTTCGGGTGGTGTGTCAGACGTTGATACACACGGAGAACCTGTGGGCAGCGCTGATTCGAATGTCCGAGACCATGCGCGTGCTCATTCCGGTGAAACCGATGACGCTGGATCGAACGGAGCAGTCGACGGTCCTGACGGTGCACGTCGAAGCCACGACCGACCTCAGCCCCGAAGCGAACGAGCTCGCCGAGCGATTGCTGACCGACTTCCTGTTGATTCTGCTGCATCGGTTCGCGGCGTGGCTGATCGGTAACCGGGTCAAACTCCTGTCGGTTCAGTTGCCCTATGCACTGCCCGGGCCCGAGGCCGGGAAGATGTACGACACCATATTCGGAACTCATGTGCAGTTCGGATCCGACCGCGCCGCACTGGAATTCGACACCGCGCTCATGCGCGCCCCGATAGTGCAGACCGAGGCGACACTGGCCGAGTACCTCGCGGAGTCACCCAACCTGCTGTTCTCGTCGAGGGACTACGACAGCACTGCGTCGAGTCAGGTCCGAAGAGCCCTGGAGACCGGATTCAGAGGCGGTACGCCGGCTACCGAAGAGATTGCGGCCATGCTCAACATCAGCCCGCCGCATCTGCGCCGCGTTCTTCGCCAGGAAGGCACTTCCATCAATCAGCTCCGCGAGGAGGTTCTGCGCGACGCGGCCATCTCGGGGTTGAGCCGCGGCGACAGCGTGGACGACATCTCGGCCCGCCTGGGCTTCTCCGAACCGAGCGCATTCCGCCGAGCCTTCAAGCGCTGGACCGGCCAAACTCCCGGCGCGTATCGATAGAGCTCAGCGCGATCAGCTGACGCAGAACTCGTTGCCCTCGAGATCGGTCATGGTGATCCAGGTGCTGGGCCCTTGCTGCCCGCGATGCAGTACCGACGCGCCTCGACCTTCGAGTGCGGTCACCACCGCCTCGCGTCCGTCACCGACACGAACGTCGAGATGGAGTCGGTTCTTCACGGACTTCGATTCGGGTACCGCCTGAAAAAGCACCCGCGGGGTGCCCGGAGATTCCGGATCGGTGATGCCCTGGCCTGCTCGCCACACCAGAACGCCGTCGAACACGGTTGTGTCCTCCTCTCGGGCGTGGCCTGCCGCAACCATCTCGCGAATGAACTCCTCGTTGCTGGGTTCGACCTGCCAGCCGAGAGTCTGTGCCCACCATGCCGCGAGCGCATGCGGGTCGACGCTGTCCACGACGACCTGAAATCGGTAACCCATGCGAGAACGATACCGCCGGGAGCTGGCAATGGGAACACCTGTTCGATACAGTCGAGTCATGTCGCTCGCGATGCAAGGTTCGCTGTTCGGTGACGACGACGGTGGCGTCGGGTCGCTGCAGTCCGTCACCCGCCGCGAGCTGACGCTCGGTGCCTGGGTCGATGTGCGGCCGGGCTGGTTGTCCGACAGCGACCTCTTCGATTCGCTGGTCACCGACGTCGACTGGCGCGCCGAACGCAGGCAGATGTACGACCGCGTGGTCGATGTGCCGCGCCTGGTTCGGTACTACGCCGAGCGGGAGCACTGGCCGCATGCGACACTGTACGAGGCCCGCGATGCACTGGACGACCACTACCGAAGCGAGCTCGGGGAGTCGTTCGCCACCGCGGGACTGTGTTACTACCGCGACGGGTCCGACAGCGTCGCCTGGCACGGCGACAACATCGGCCGCAGCGCCACCGAGGACACGATGGTGGCGATCGTATCGCTCGGTGCTACAAGACAACTCATGCTCCGTCCCCGCGGCGGCGGGACCTCTCTGAAATTCACCCTCGGTCACGGCGACCTGGTGGTGATGGGCGGGTCCTGTCAACGGACCTGGGAGCATGCAATTCCCAAATCGACCCGCGCGGTCGGCCCACGCATCAGCGTGCAATTTCGACCGCGCGGGGTTCGGTAACGCACGACGCGTCAGCGCGCGGCGTTCGAGGCCCGACGCGTCTCGACGGCCGCCGCGAGAGTGGCCAATTGCGTTGCCGTCGTGTCCCAGTCGAGGCATGCATCGGTGATGGACTGGCCGTACACGAGCTCGTCGCGGTGGCCGATTTCGAGGTCCTGACGCCCTGCGACGAGGAAACTCTCGAGCATCAGCCCGACAATTCCGTGCTCGCCGGCCGCGACCCTGGTGGCCACGTCGGTGACGACGTCCACCTGCTTGTTGTGGTCCTTACGGCTGTTGCCGTGGCTGGCATCGATGACAACTCGCTCCGGCAACCCCGACTTACGCAGGCGGGCAACGGTATCGGCCACGGACTCGGCGTCGTAGTTCGGTCCGTCGACGCCGCCGCGCAGGATGACGTGGCAATCGGGGTTTCCGACGGTCCTGATCAAGGCCGCCTTGCCGTCGAGATCGGTTCCGGGGAAGACGTGGCTCGCCGCGGCGGCGCGGGTTCCGTCCACGGCGACCTGGATGTCACCTTCGGTCGAGTTCTTGATGCCGACCGGCATCGACAAGGCGCTGCACAGCTGCCGGTGCACCTGGCTGGCTGCGGTCCGTGCTCCGATGGCACCGTAGCTGACCAGGTCCGCAATGTACTGCGGGGTGATCGGGTCGAGGAATTCGCAGCCGACGGGCAGGCCGAGCGCCGAGATGTCCAGCAGCAGCTGGCGTCCCACTCGAAGACCTTCGTTGATGTCGAAGCTGCCGTCGAGGTGCGGATCGTTGATCAGACCCTTCCAGCCGAGCGTCGTCCGCGGCTTCTCGAAGTAGACCCGCATGACGATGTGCAGTCGATCGCCCAGCTCGGCTGCCGTGGCGGCGAGGCGTCGGGCGTAATCGAGGGCAGCGTCGGTGTCGTGCACCGAACACGGGCCGACCACGACGATCAGTCGGTCGTCACGGCCGTCGAGAACGTCGACGACACCGGAGCGTCCGGTACGAACACTCGCCGAGATCGCGTCGTCCACCGCGTGCTCGCGGCGTACGACCGACGGCGCGACCAGCGGACTGATGCTGATCGTGCGCTGATCGTCGAGTGACGGGGTGTCGAGGGAGAGCGTCATGAGAGGGTTTCCTGTTCCCAGGCCGGCTCCGCATGCTCCACGCGCACTTCGAGCCGGTCTGTATCCGGCTCGTGGGGTGGAGGGTCAGCGCATGGCGTCGCTGGCTGACCCACCCGGGGCCGGCCTGCTAAACCAGAAATACGTGCGCTGCATGAAGAGCACCGTAACAGACTCTCCCGTGATGCATCTATGCTCGTCCCTGCAGTCGGTTCGCCAGGTGGTCATGAGGAGCCCCGAAGTTCACCTCGGCGTCGAGCGGTGCGTGCAGTCACGGCGCATCGCGAGAGGGAACCCGGTGAGAATCCGGGACTGTCCCGCAGCGGTATGCAGGAACGACCGCCGTCATCACGCACTGAAGAAGCCTCTTCGGGAAGCGACGGCCAGTAGGAGTGGGCTCTTCGTCCGCGCGCCTGCAAGTCCGAATACCTGCCCTCTGTGCTGTGCACGCCGTGTGCAGCGGTTCACCGCCTCGTGGAATGGGCGCGTAACCCTGGTACGGCTGTAGTCAGGGCTCACCGGGATCTGCGCGCCCGTGAAGACGGTGCACCACCCACGTGTAGTCACCCTGGAGATCAACTGTGAACAACGATTTCACCGCCACCGTGCTCGGTTCGGCTCGCATCGGACCCAACCGAGAACTGAAAAAAGCCGTCGAATCCTATTGGGCCGGAAAGATCGACGCCGAGGCCCTCGAATCGGTCGCGAAGAATCTTCGCGAGAACGATTGGCACACACTCGCAGCCAGGCTCGATTCCGTTCCGGTGAACACCTTTTCGTACTACGACCAGATGCTCGACACTGCGGCCCTCCTCGGAGCGTTGCCACCGCGAGTCGAGGCGGTCGAAGGTGAACTCGATCGGTACTTCGCCGCCGCCCGCGGCACCGAGACCATCGTCCCGCTCGAAATGACCAAATGGTTCGACACCAATTACCACTACCTCGTGCCCGAGATCTCGCCGGAGACCACGTTCTCCCTGCACCCGGACAAGGTGCTCGGCGAGGTGAACGAGGCTCGTGCACTGGGGATCCCGGCACGTCCGGTGATCATCGGACCGGTCACCTTCCTGTTGCTGTCCAAGTCCGTCGGCTCCTCCGATTCGCTGCTGGGACGGGTGGACGAACTGATACCGCTCTACGACCGTCTGCTCGAACTCCTCGCCGCAGCCGGAGCCGAGTGGGTCCAGATCGACGAACCGGCGCTGGTGCGCGATCTCGACGACGAGACCGTCGCAGCGGCGACCCGATGCTTCGAGCAACTCGCAGCCTCGCAGACCCGCCCGGCCATTCTGCTGGCGTCCTACTTCGGCGACCTGGGCGACGCGCTGCCCGCAGTGGCGTCCACCGGGATCGAGGGCCTGGCCGTCGATCTGACCGTTCCTGGTGTGGCCGAGCAACTTGCAGCTACTCGCGCTACCTCGACGATGCTCGTCGTGGCCGGCGTCGTCGACGGACGCAATGTCTGGCGCACCGATCTCGACGCCGCGCTCGAGACACTGTACGAGGTCGGCAGACATGCGCGCGCAGTGGCGGTGTCGTCGTCGTGCTCGCTGCTCCACGTTCCCTATTCGTTGGACGCCGAACCTCAGCTCGAACCGACACTGCGGTCGTGGCTGGCGTTCGGGAACGAGAAGATCACCGAGGTCTCGGTGCTCGCGCGCGCACTCCAGGGCGGAACAGCCGGGGAAACCGATCGATTCGTGTCGGGCCGATTCGAGTCGGCCCGCGCGGCTCTGGATTCGCGGAGACACGATGCACGACTGCACGATCCGACAATCCGTGCGCGTGTGAACAGCGCTGCCGGCCGTGACCGCAGCCCAGGAGACGTCCGCCGCGTCGTGCAGGCCGAGCATCTCTCGCTCCCTGTTCTGCCGACGACGACCATCGGCTCCTTCCCACAGACGAGCACGATCCGCCGCGCGCGGGCGGCGCTGCGCAGCGGCACCGTCGACGAGCCGGAGTACGTGCGGCAGATGCGCGCGGAGATCGCCGATGTCGTTGCACTGCAGGAGCGTCTGGGGTTGGACGTGCTCGTCCACGGCGAGCCCGAACGAAACGACATGGTGCAGTACTTCGCCGAGCAACTCGACGGTTTCGTCGTGACCGCCAACGGCTGGGTGCAGTCGTACGGGTCACGGTGCGTGCGACCACCGATCCTGTACGGCGACGTCTCCCGCCCGGCACCGATGACGGTGGAATGGGCGACGTACGCGCAGTCACTGACCGACAAACCGGTCAAGGGCATGCTGACCGGTCCGGTGACCATTCTCGCGTGGTCGTTCGTCCGAGACGACATCCCGGCGGCCGAGTCGGCAGCTCAGATCGCCTCGGCGATTCGAGACGAGACGATCGACCTGGAGTCGGCGGGGATCCGCATCGTCCAGGTGGACGAGCCCGCGCTCCGCGAACTGCTACCGCTGCGCTCGAAAGACACTGCAGCGTATCTGGATTGGGCCGTCCGCTCGTTCCGGATCGCGACGTCCGGCGTCGACGACGCGACACAGATCCACACGCACCTGTGCTACTCCGAGTTCGGTGAGGTCATCGACGCCATCGTCGCCCTGGACGCCGACGTGACGTCCATCGAGGCCGCACGCTCGCGCATGGAGGTGCTCGACGACCTCACTGCGGTCGGCTTCGCACTCGACGTGGGACCCGGTGTCTACGACATCCATTCGCCGCGAGTTCCGACGGTTGCCGAGATCACCGAGTCGCTCCGCGCGGCGGCCGAGGCAGTTCCCCTCGAACGGCTCTGGGTCAATCCGGACTGCGGACTGAAGACACGAGGCCCGGCCGAGGTCGAGCAGTCATTGAGAAACATGGTCCTGGCCGCGGCAGCGCTGCGCTGACCCCATGTGAGCGGAACTTCGACCCCTGCTACGAAGTTCCGCTCACGTGGTCGCCAGGCTAGGGTTACCTATCCATGCCCGCTCGGTGAAAGAGATCGAAGTGAAACGTCTGCTCGTCGTCACTGCCCTCGTCGCAGTCGCAGCTCTGACCACCGTCGCGTGCGGCGACAGCGGCGAGCAGGCACCGAGCACCGCCACCTCTCCCACCTCCAACACCGACGCCGCATCGGACTCACCGGGCCCCACCGGCATTCCCGACGGAATGGGTTCGGGTGCCGCCGACGGCGAGTTCCCGCGCACCGTCGGGCATTTCGGCGGATCCACCGACATCCCCGCCGAGCCGAAGAAGATCGTGGTGATCGCCACCGGCCAGCTCGACGCCGCATTGACCCTGGGCGTGACCCCCACCGGTGCCGCCTACGGCGACGGAGCCGATCTGGTGCCCGACTACATCAGCTTCTCGTTCCCCCAGTACGCGGACCAACTGACGCAGATGGCAGATCTGGGCAACCGCCAGAGCGTCGACATCGAGGCCGTCGCCGCCGCCGAACCCGACCTCATCCTGGCCAACAAGACCGGCTCGGAAGACATCTACCCGACGCTGTCGGCCATCGCGCCGACCGTATTGACCGAGGGCACCGGCGTGAACTGGAAGCAGGACTTTTTTCTTCTCGCGGATGCACTGGGACGCACCGAGCAGGCGCAAGGGTTCCTGGACACATTCGCGTCCGACGCTCGCGCACTGGGTGATTCGGTCTCCAACGGCGGCGGATCCGGGGGCGCTCCGACGGTGTCGTTCGTCCGCTTCACCGCAGACCGGGCACGCGTGTTCGGCGTCGCGTCGTTCGCTGGATTCATCGCCTCGGACGCTGGGCTGGCGCGCCCGCCCAGCCAGCAATTCGACAAGACCTCGCAGGACTTCAGCGAGGAAGAGATCCAGTTGGCGAACGCCGACTGGGTATTCGTCTCCAGCCAGGACGCGGAAGCCGATTCGAGCGCTGCGTCGTACACCACCAATCCATTGTGGACCGGGATGAGCGCGGCAACGCAGAACCACATCGTGCGCGTCGACGACGACCCGTGGTACCTCAACGCCGGCCCCACGGCGGCGACCATCGTGCTCGACGGCCTGAGAAACGCTCTGCAAAGCTGACCCCCATGTGAGTGGCACTTCGTAGCAGGCTACGAAGTTCCACTCACATCGGGCGGATAGGTTGCGCACAACTTAAACGTGCACTACTGTTCTTCTCGTGACCAACGAACTCGCACTCGATCGTCAGGTGTGCTTCGCGCTGTACTCCGCTTCGCGGGCTACCACCGCGGTGTATCGCCCGATGCTCGACAAGTTGGGCGTCACGTACCCGCAGTACCTGGTTCTGCTGGTGCTGTGGGAGAAGGACGGGCGCGGCGTCAAGGACATCTGTGCCGAACTCGATCTCGACACCGGCACGCTCTCGCCGATGCTCAAGCGACTCGAAGGGCTCGGCTTCATCGAGCGTCGACGCCTGAGCAGCGACGAGCGCCGCGTCGAGATCCATCTCACCGAGACCGGAAGCGACTTACGCGCTGAGGCACTCGACATCCCGCGCAAGTTGGCCGAGAAGACCGGCATGGACGTCGGCGATCTCGTCAAGCTCAAAGAATCGCTCGACGCGTTGACGAGCGCTTTGCATCACACCGATTCGAGCACGACAGAAGGAGAATCATGAAAACCATCTACACCGCAGAGGCACTCGCCACCGGCGAAGGCCGTAACGGCCACGCCCGCACCTCCGACGGACGTCTCGACCTCGATCTCGCCATCCCGGAGGCCATGGGCGGCAGCGGAAACGGCACCAACCCCGAGCAGCTGTTCGCAGCCGGCTACGCCGCGTGCTTCCACTCCGCACTGCAGATGGTGGCGCGTCAGGACAAGGCCGACGTCACCGACTCGGCTGTCGGCGCTCGCGTCGACATCGGCCCGAACGACCAAGGCGGCTTCCAGCTCGCAGTCACCCTCGAGGTGACTCTGCCGAACCTCAGCCGCGAGAACGCACAGGCACTGGCCGACAAGGCACATCAGGTCTGCCCGTACTCCAACGCCACCCGCGGCAACATCGACGTCACCGTCACCGTCACCGAAGACGAGTAAGAGGAAACACCATGAAGGCACACGAAATTCACCTCGCGTCCCGCCCAGAAGGCTGGCCGACCGAAGACAACTTTCGCGCGGAGGTCGTCGACCTCCCCGAACTGCAGGACGGGCAGATCCTCGTTCGCAACATCGTGATGTCGGTGGATCCGTACATGCGTGGCCGGATGAACGACGTGAAGTCGTACGTCCCGCCGTTCCAGATCGATGCGCCGCTCGACGGCGGTGCCGTGGGCGAGGTCGTCGAGTCCAAGGCCGACGGTTTCGCAGTCGGCGACGCTGTTGTGCACGGCAAGGGATGGCGCGATCTCGCCATCGTCCCGGCACAGGGAGCCAGCAAGGTCGACCTCGGCGCAGCCAAGGCATCGGCATACCTGAGCGCACTCGGAATGACCGGCACCACAGCGTATGCGGGCCTGACGGCCGTGGCGTCGTTCCAGAAGGGCGACGTCGTGTTCGTCTCCGGCGCCGCCGGAGCCGTCGGCTCGCTCGTCGGACAGATCGCCAAGGCGCTCGGCGCATCTCGCGTCATCGGTAGCGCCGGATCCCCCGCCAAGGTTGCGCGCTTGCTCGAGCTCGGGTTCGACGCGGCATTCGACTACCACGACGGCCCTGTCGCCGAACAGCTCCGACAGGCAGCTCCCGACGGCATCGACGTGTACTTCGACAACGTCGGCGGTGACCATCTCGAAGCTGCTATCGGGTCGATGAACAAGCACGGCCGAATCGCCATGTGCGGAGCCATCGCTCAGTACAACTCGACCGAACCGACCCCGGCCCCGCGCAACCTCGCCCTCGCCATCGGCAAGGAGCTGACGTTGAAGGGATTCATCGTCGGCTCGTACGCGCACCTCACCGAGGAATTCCGCGCGAAGATGACGGATTGGCTCGCCAGCGGCGCAATCGAATTCGACGAAACGATCGTCGAAGGCCTCGACAATGCCCCGGCCGCCTTCATCGGACTGATGAAGGGCGAGAACACCGGCAAGATGGTCGTCACCATCTAGGTCGGGCCGGCACGGCGCGTCACCGCAGTCCACACCCCGGTCGGGAATTCCGACCGGGGTGTTTCCATGCGTGCACCGATTACAGTCGTTGCATGCCTGCCGCCCCACTTCCGTTGCGCGACGGCCTCGACCCCATCAGGGTGCGGATGCCCGACGTCGCGACCGGCGCAACGGTGCTCGAATATCTGTGTGCCCGCTTCCCGCAGGATGCGGCCAGGCTGACCGAGAAGGTGTCCGGCGGGGAGGTCGTCGATGCCGCGGGCGTACCGATCGACCCGTCGACGATCGCCGGCCCGCGTGCGGACATCTACCTCTACCGTGACCCACCGGTGGAATCGGCCGTGCCGTTCTCCCTCGATGTGCTGCACCGCGACGAGAACCTGCTCGTGGTGGACAAGCCGCACTTCCTCGCCACGACGCCGCGAGGCGCGTACATCGCACGCTCGGCGTTGGTTCTGCTGCGACGACAATTCGATCTCCCCGAGTTGAGCCCTGCTCACCGACTGGATCGACTCACCGCGGGTGTCCTGGTGTTCACCGTGCAGCGGCAGGCGCGCCGGCCGTATCAGGAGATGTTCGCTCAGCGCACGGTCACCAAGCAGTACGAGGCAATTGCCCCACTCTCCCAGAATGTCGACTTCCCACTGACAGTGCACAGTCGAATCGTCAAGGAACGCGGCGTTCTTCAGGCACGGGAGGTACCGGGCGAGCCCAATGCCGAGACACGCGTCGAACTGGTCGACACTCTCGGATCGTACGGTCGATATCGGCTGCACCCGCGCACGGGGAAGACGCATCAACTTCGGGTTCATCTGTGCTCGTTGGGAATCCCGATCGTGGGCGACAACTTCTACCCGTCGTTCCGCGAGGTCGCCGACGACGACTACTCCGATCCGCTCCGCCTACTGGCTCGCTCCATCGAGTTCGTCGATCCGCTCAGCGGCGTGGTTCGACGGTTCGAGAGCAATCGGAGTCTCGATCCTCCTGCAGCGCAACCGATTCCGTAGTACCGGCTATTTCGTCGGCTCGGACGGTGATGCGGTGCGAGATGACCGCGAGCGCGAACAGACCGACCGCTACATTTCCCAGCGCAGCGAACCCCTCCTGGGCGAAATCCACGAGCGCGTTGAGCAACGTGAACACCAGTGCGGACACGCGGAGAGTGCGCAACGGCCACACGGGACCGTCCGTTCGCAACCGCAGCATCGCCGGCAGCGCCGTGGCGAAAGTGATGCAGGCACTGACGAACAGGATGCCGCTGGCGATGCCCATCCTGTCGACGTCGATCGTCAGGTCTCGGCGATCGATGAGCAGGTCACCCAGGACGAGCTCGACGATCCCGAACACGACTCCCGCCCCGGAGATCAGGACCAGTCCCCAGCCGACGACGGGAACCCAACGGGGACTGGTGAAGAACGCAGGAATCAGCCGTGGAACGAACTGGCGCATCGAGTGGGTACGCGATGTCGACCGGCGGCAGGTGCCGAGCAACAATCTGATTCCGGCTACGGTGTCCGGGTCGGCTCCGTCCGACTCCGCTCGCGCAACCATCCGTAGCGCCCAGTCGCGCCGATGCTCGGGAAGACCGTGCGCGACGCCATCCGCGGCGATCGCGGCCGCATTCGCCAGCGACTCGTCCCGCGACGGCCTGCGGAACTCCCGCACGATCCGGCTGAACACCAACAGCAGCACCACCAGGACGTACATGATCTCCGACGACGGGCCGTAGAAGTAATCGTTGTCCTTGGTGACGAACTTGCCGACCTCGTCGAGAAACAACCCGAACCCGATTCCGCCGAGCACCACGGTGAAGACCCGAACGCCGAACCCGATGAACATCCACCCGATCAACAGAGCCAGCATCATCGCCGCCCCGCCGTACAGGGCGTGCGCGATGTGCAGCGACTTGCCACCGACCTGCGGGTAGTGAGTGAGCTCCAAATACGCCCTGGTGACCAGAATCGTGGCAATGGCCACCACCATGAAGGCCTCGGACGCGGAGCTGCCGTAGGCATCGCGGACCACGCCGGTACGTTGCGGGTGCCCCGGACGAGCGATCATGAACCGAGTATGAGCTTCCCGCCGTCGCCTCCGGGCTGTTTTCGCCTCTGCATTCCCGCGCGCCGCATGGGGACGACTTGACAAATTCGTTTGCCGAAACTGCAATGGATCGATGACGGACGCAGAAACCACCCTCGACGAGCTCATTGCCGGCCTCGGCCCCCGCCTCAAGCGCATCCGGATGGAGAAGAACACCACCCTCGCCGCGCTCTCCGACACCACCGGAATTTCGATCAGCACGCTCTCACGGCTCGAATCCGGTGACCGCAAACCCAGTCTCGAACTGCTGTGGCCGATCGCCCGCGCGCATCAGATGGCGCTCGACGATCTGGTGACGGCTCCCCCCGTCGCCGATCCCCGGGTACGCACCACAGCCACGGTGCGCGAGAACGTCACCATCCTTCCGCTGACGCTCCGCCCCGGCGGACTGCAGGCCTTCAAACTGCTGATTCGTCCGGACGACAAGGAGCCGCGCCCGCGGGTGCACGAGGGGTACGAGTGGTTCTACGTTCTCGACGGCACCCTGAGACTTATTCTCGGCGAACACGATCTGACGGTGAAGGCCGGTGAGGCCGCCGAATTCGACACCCGGGTACCGCACTGGTTCGGCGCTGTCGGCAACCGACCGGTCGAGCTGCTGAGCCTGTTCGGACCTCAGGGCGAGCGCATGCACGTCCGCGCGAAACCGACTGTATGAAAAGTCATGTCGGTGTGAGACAGTGAAGCCCGCTCGACCCAGAATCCACTCGGTCATCCGCACCGACAACACCATCTCGAGGAAAAAGATGACCGACAGACTGCCCGATTCACCCGCCTCTCGTACCGACGTCGACATCGCGACCGGAGTGCTCATCGGGATCCACGGCGGCTCGGTGGCCGACGCCATCGACGAGTTGTTCACCACGGCGAAGAATCACCGGGTAAGTCTGTTCGAGCTCTCCCGCACGCTGATCACTGTCGCCGAGGGGCGCGACGTGGAGCAGTCCACGACAACGGACGCGGTGTACTCGGTGTGGGGTTCGGCGCTGGGCCGGCGTGGAGCCGAGACCACGTTCGGCTTGGTCACCGGTTCCGCCGCAGTCTGATTCGGGCGGTCGCTATCCGCGGACTGCCGGGTCGGTCCGCAGTTCCGGGAATCGAGCCGTCATCGCGTCGATGTGCCGATACATCTCGTAGAGCTCGGTGCGGAGAGTGGATGCCTCGGACTCGAATTGCCTCGCGCGAGATTCGGCACGATCGGCGCGAGCCCGAAATGCTTTGGATTGCGCAATTTCGATGGCCGCCGAACACGTCCGAATGTGTTCGGCCAGTCCTCGCGCGAACACTCTCGCCTGGGCAAGATTGACGTCGTAATTGTCGTCGCGCGGTGACGGTGCGCCGTTCGCTGTGCCCATGAAATGAAGTCGCCCTCGGTCGTCGGCCTCGATATCCTCCGACGAACTCTACGCTCGGATTCGAGCGACCCGTTCGAGAACCGCCCCTCCGAGAATCGCCATCACCCGAAGACGAGTGCCAACACCACCGACGCAGAGGTAGCAACGATGGCAAGGACGATGGTCGCTGCGATCGCACGTTGCCGGACGGTGCGGTAACCAGACGTCTTCAACCCGTCGTCGGCATCGTCCTCGTCGGCGGTACGCGCGGCATAGAAGTCGTCGGAGTCGACTCCGTCCTCGTCGAAATACACGACATCGCGCGGTGGGATCCAGCTCTGCCCATTGGCTGCGATTGCAGCTCCCAGTCGCTCCAGGCGCATCTGAGCCCGCACCGGATACCAATCCGAGGGCGCATGGATGGGGAGCGCTCGGGCGAGCATCAGCGGCGACCGGTACTGCTTCTGCAGCGCCGCGAACGCAGCCGACGCCGTCGGATCGTCGTCGGCCTTGTCGGTCAGAAACCACACGGCACCGGCCGCCGCACGATCACCGAGAAGGAGATACGTGTACGCGAGCAGTTCCAGAACCGCCGGCGACGACGGGTTGCGCGGCAAGGCGTCGAGGAGCCCGTTTCGTGCGGCGTTGGTGTCTCCACGTGCGAGATCGGCTTGCGCGCGAGCGATCACATCCACCTGTCGAGCCTAACGTTGCAATCGAGCGCCGTCACGGGACAGTGAATACTCCGCAGACGACAAAGCCCCTCTCGACCGAAGTCGAGAGGGGCTTTGTCAGTGCTTGTCGATCACAACCGTGGTGGCCAGGGCCGGGATCGAACCGGCGACCTTCCGCTTTTCAGGCGGATTTATTCTCGGCCCCCAGCATTACTGCTGGTCGCGATGCGCCTATCTGGACCAATTGGACTAGCTAATACCGCTGCGTCCGAAGGTTTGGCCCACTAACGGCCCACCTGCTCGGTTCAGCCCCAACAGAATGCCCCCGCACCAGTTGCAGCTGGTCGAGGGCGCGGGAGCCGAACAATGTCTGAGCCGGATCCACGTCCAATTGTAGTGCCCAAGAACTCTTCGAGTGAAGCAGATAATCCAACACTGTCAGATGGCAAGGAACCACGGAGCCCCGGCGACGGGGTTTCGCGGCAGCCAGCTAGTCCGACGGCCTCGGGTAGCCGCACGACCGAAGCCGGAGGGGACCGGCCGAAGGCCGCATGCCCCGCAGGCGCAGGGAGGGAGGCGGACGGCGCCGACGCGACCGACACCGGGCTTGTTATATGTGCCAAAAATGTCCGCACCGCGGTCGACGGCGAAACTGTGGATCTTCCAAGCGATGCCATCCGGCTGACTTTTCCTAGTTCGAGCGACGTTGCGACCACTGCGGCGCTCTTCATATCAGCCGCTCCATGGGCCCGTGGCGAAGGTCTGCGCGGCGAGCAACCGGAAGGCTTGATCTGCAGGGTCCACATCGGCCCCGGTGTAGTTCAGCTCTCCAGCCAGAACCCCGTCCGCGCGGCTCGTGCAGCCGAACGCAAAGTTCGCCAGCACGAGTTGGACGTCACGGATCATGAGTGGCACATCTCGCGCGATGGTGCTTTCGCTGACTACGGGAGCCAGCGATCAATCACGGAGTGGTCGCGAAAGTCCCGTTCGAATATGTGCCGGACACTGGCGAGCCTCGACTACAGCCCCTTGGTGGTCGGCGGCCGGACGCCAGCGATGGTTACGCTGACTTACCCGGGTAAGGACTGGGAGTTGGTCGCACCGTCGGGCAAAGCCGTCAAGCGACACCTAACGCTGTGGCGCAAGCGTCTAGAGCGGGAATACGGGCAGGTGGCTCGGTTGGTGTGGAAACTGGAATTCCAGCGAAGGGGTGCGCCGCACATCCATCTGTGGTTGGCGCTGCCCTCTCTACCAGGTAGATCTGGGCTTGGTTTCCGAGTGTGGCTGTCTCGCGCATGGACCGATGTGGTCGACCATCCTGACGACGGGGAGAAGCGCAAGCATTTACTCGCAGGTACCCGAGTGGATGTTCTAGAAGGAATGAGGTCCTGTGATCCGAAGCGACTGGCGATCTACTTTACGAAGCACTCCACCCCAGATGGCCTCGCTGATAAGGAGTATCAGAATCGTGTACCCGAGCTTTGGCAGGAGCCAGGGCTCGGACCTGGTCGGTTTTGGGGGAGAGTTGGGTTGGACAAAGCTGTAGAGACAGTCGAAGTTGAGCTCCAGGACTACATCAATGCACGACGCGTGCTCAGGCGGTGGTCACGCTCCCAGGCGACCTACGCTGACGCAAATTGCCAGTACCCCACTTCGGTGTCACCACGCACTTCTTCTCGGATGGTCAAACGCTCACGAAGAGATACTGACCGAACAGTCTACCGACGAGTCCGCCGACGAAGACAGTTAGTAGACCAGGGCGGTCTTCGCGGGGGATATGTCCTGGCCAACAACGGGTCAACCTTAGGAGGTCAGCTTGCAAGGGCGTTAGACATCTGGCGTGACTAGCCGGTTTGGATCTAGCTCGCTTAGATCGAATCAAAACCACCGTTACAAAAGGCGTGGTCAGCGGCCACAGCCAAATATCCAACACCTTCGAAGTCATTCTTATGATTAGTAACATGTGAGGTACCAATAGTCATCAGGTCTATTGAGACCAACGATGCGCCTCCGAGAGAAAAATTCATCTCGATGATTTGCCTGATGTTAGAAATACGGTTCGAAAATCTAATCGCGTATCGGTTTAGTAGGTCAAATTTCTCAACATGAGCTCGGACTCGGTTGGCCTGCACGGGTGTCCATGCTGGCGGAGGATCCACATAGTATTCCACCGTCATGTCCGGCAACACTTGAGCCGCCAGCCACCTCTGCGAATTGACGAATCGGTCGTAATAGGGATGGAGAGGCTCGTCGTCTGGCGTAGTAGCAACGGTCTCACGTTTCGTCTGATTGCAGACGTAACATGCTGGAATCAAGTTTGGGATCGAAACGGATAGCAATGGGTATCGTTTCTTGGGCATGTGATGATCAAGCGTGTACGGTTCACCTAGATCACACAGCGGACACACCCCATTCGCTGATCTGCGTATTTTCTCGTATATCACCCTACCTTCTTCGCGTGAAACCATTCCAAGCTCGTACAATTGCTTGGATAGTACGTCCGGACCCACCGTCGAGAGCTTAAAATTTGGCTCTTTGAGCGTGTGCAGTTTTTCAAGTTGTACTGCTTTTACAAAATCAGCCTCAGCTCTATCGAAATGTTGAACCGAATCAAGTATTTGCTTCGCAGTGATCTTATCTTTTGCACGAAGAAGACACGCTCTGATGACCTCGGCTGGAGTCATTCCTATTACGTCTAACTCAATCACCGGCGGTTCTCATTCCGCAGTTTTGCATTGAGTAGAACACGAATGAGCGCTCGACCTTCTCCCCCAACCTGGCCGCCGAACGAAGCCATCACTTCCTCGTATGTTGTATATCGTTCTACGGCTCTCGAAATTTCTTTATGGAACCCTGAGCCCTGCACTTCCAAGTCGAATACTCCATGAGTCAGCACCCCGACCGCCTCGCCGAAGGTTTCGGTTTCCGGGCGGTGTACGGAATATAGGTCGCCGTATCGCCGCAAGATGGAAACACACGACGCAGGAACCTCTTGCAGCACTACCGGCGAGTGGGTCGCAATAAAAGCGATCCCATTTCGCGTATCGAGTAAGTCGGACAACGCCCTAATAAAGGCCGCCAATAGTGGTGGATGAAGATGCGATTCTGGCTCATCTATTAGGATAAGAGAACGTTCTTCGACGAGGTGCACTAGTCGTGACAGTGTCAACAACACAATTTTGTGACCCGAACTCATCTTACGGAAAGCACGGCGAGCGTTGCGTTTATGAATTGTCGCCCTCTCTGAAGCTCTATTCGCGGGACGGGGAATAGAGACCATGCTGCTCAATTCGTACTCTGCGAAATTTGCGTCATTGTTTATGTGCTCGATCGCCTTCAACCATGTTTCCACGCGGCCAGCAGATATTATCTCGTCTAGACTGTCTACAAATTCCAAGGCGAGTTCGTCCGTGTCCTTCAAACTCGACTGGCGTGAGCCGTCTTCGGAGGTCAATTCCTTTCTCAGGCCCACATAGTTATACGAAATCGATGCGTTATATTCGCGTATATCCACGGGTTCAAATGGGTCAAAAGCACTAAAAGCGACCGAGACTAAATTCACGACAGGCGTTACTTGTGGACGTTCGGCATCACTGATTGTTCCGATGTTTTCACTGCCTGGATCTAAGAAACATAGCGAAATTCGACGAAATAGAGTGGTTTTTCCCGCGCCGTTCCGACCAATTATTACGTGGATATTACTCGCGGGTTGCGAATCTGGATCAACTTTGAAGTCGAGGGTTGGCGGGTGCAAGTCAGCTTCAACGGCAGGAAAGGTGTATTTAATGAAATATCTATCTTTTAATCTTCCCCCATGGGCAATCCTGTTTAACTGATGACGCACTGTTCGCGCAGTCCATGATCGAAGAAGCGATACCTGCGTTGATTCATACTGGCGAGTTTCTTCGAATAACCTCAAATCAAATGCGATATCTCGCATTGATTTCAAAATGTCTTCGCGTACCGCTCCTCCAAGAGCCTGGCCAATATTTTTCAGGTTCTCGTAGTATTCATCACTCTGACCAAGAGAGTAGCATTCATCAGGCAAACTATCATAGTTCTTGTTTCCGATTAGCGGGCGCTCTTTGTGCCGGAGGTCACGCCTCGCAATTTTAACTTTCCCAATCTCTTCGATCATGAGATCCGGGTCCCAGAGATAGAGGTCGTAAGTCGTCGTATATTTATGGTCGTCCCAGCTATCTGGGACTAGCCAAAGTTTCCGCGCTCCCGTCGGCGTAGGATATGATCGCAAATTTTGTACGTGAATACGCATTCAATGAGCCTTTAGATCTCGAATTGACTAGTTCCAAATCGACGGTGGTTCTATCTGCATGTACGACCGTACGGTTGCTAGATCATTGTGGTACCTATTGCTGCTGCTTACCACGGGACGGTTTTCCTGCCGCAATCCACTTCTGGTGGTCTTCGACTGCGTAATCAAAGATCTTCAGGATCTTGTCTCCTGTACGTTGCGCGAGTGCCATTTGCAGCATGTCGATTGGCGCATAAAAGCCAGTGCTGTATGGAGCATCAATGGCCTGAAGGGCACCAGTCTTCGGCGACGCCTGGGGCACCGCTACCCATGTGCCCTCTGTGTGGCGTCGGAACGTTTCACCTATGAAGTAGACGAACCGCATGGCTAGCTTGAGGTTGTCACCGGTGAACGCTTCGCGATGTCCAGGGAAGCGCTCAAGTGCTGCCTGCTCTGCGATGACTATGCCGTCACGTGTGTACAGGTGACCCCGCAGCTCGGGCACGTCGAAGATTATGAACTCCAGTTCGATCGCTGCGTCCTGCATCCGAAGCCACGACTGGAATCGCTCGTCGGTCTGCGCCTTCTGGTATTCCGGTGTTTCCCGAATCGGACCGCTCTTCAGACTTGCCATCGGTTTAGCCCCCTCCGCCGAGGTATTGGTACGTGAACTGGCCAGGATACTGGTCTGCGAGAGCTTGCAGTCGGGCAAGCTGCGCGGGCGAGATCGGGTCGCGCAGGTTGTACTGAACGTTCCAGCCTCGACGCAGTGCGGTCTCATCCTTTGCAAGCTGCTCATAGTCGATTCGGCCCGACTTGTTCTCGACCAACAGTCTCACCGCTGGATCTGGGTTACCGAAATCCCAAATCCGGTCGTCAGCAGCGTCAGGATTACGGTATTGAGGGATGAAACCGTTCTCGACGGTGTACCCAAGGACCTCGCCGACATATTGATCCCACTCGGACCCGTTGTTTACGTTCGCCATCAGATGGTCGTACTTCTTGCTCCACTCCTCCATCGAGAGGTCGCCACCGCTGGCCAGATACCGCTCCCACGCGTCCTGTTTCCACTTGGGGAAGATCGGAGTTGTCTTGATAGTGCCGTCTTCGGAAACCTCGAAGGTTGCGAGCGGCTTGTCTATTGTCTCCGAAAGCCGCGCAGCAAGACCACCTGCTGCTCGGATGTCGGCCATCTTTGTCGTGGTGCTGATCGTGTCCGATTCGAGCAGACGAACGATGTTGTAAATCCGGCGTCCAGTTGCTGCAATGCGAGCCGCGGTGACTCCTGCGGCCACCAAGTCGGATCCACCCGCTGTCACCAGGGTAGCGGCCACACCTGCAGTCAACGTTATCGCGACGGAGACGCCGAGTTCATCTATTGCACCGACAATTTCGTTGCGACGAGCGACTATTGCCGCACCAAATGAGGTGGCCGCAGACGCTAAGGTGGCACCCTCTTCGTGCAGGTGGCCGGCTGGCGCGACCAAGTTTGTGAGTATCTCGTCGTACAGCAGTGTTGCATCGGGCCCCGTGTCAGGTGGCGGCGTCCGTGCTGCGTCAAGAAGATCGTCCGACTTATCCTTGATCAAGATGCGGAGGGCCTCTAGTGCTTTACCTGCTGTCGCAAGCCGATTGGGGGCTGCGTTGGGCACCGAGAGACCAACAGCTTCGACCAACACCGGGATGTCGCTGTTGAGGCCTGGGCCGTTGTCACCGACCGAACTTGGCGGGGCAGCGAAGGGCACACGCTGGTCTGCGGACTTTGGTTGCGGAGGTGGGGATGGAGGGATGCCCTGTCGACCGCCCGCGACGTACTCCGCGTTCAGGTGGTTGACGCCTCCGAGGTACGCGCGACTCGCTGCAGCACCGTATGCATCCGCGAGACGACAAGTCTGAAGGACGAAGTCGCCGATCGCACCGTCGTAGGCTTTGCCCCACTCAGTTCCGACTTGGTCGTTACCGGCCATGGCCACACTGATGTCCAGCGCGATTGCACAACTTGTCACACTGCAGCGCAAGCTCGTATCGGATCTCGAGCACGGTCTCGAAGCTGCTGATGAGGTGAGACAGCGCGGACTTGCGCTGAAAGAGCAGGCTGAGGTGCAGCTCGCTGCAGCGCTCACAGATCAGCCGTAACTCAGGGCAGACGCCCTGTGCTGGCCGTGGGTCGAACCGCGGTTTTGGTGCTCTTACTGGTGTCCACTGCAGCCCTACGCAAGGGCGTCCTCGAACAGCTAAAATTGATTTATGCCGCACACCGTCGACGAACTTGCACTTCCGTTGGGTGTCGATGAGCTTCGCGCTGTGCTCAGACGCTATGGGGTCATCGAGGCGTCTGTATTTGGCAGCTACGCGCGCGGATCAGCTCGTGTCGACAGTGATCTGGACCTGCTGGTTACGTTCGGTCCTGACTGTGACGATTGGGCTTTCCTGTGCCTGCAGGACGAGCTTGATCAGCTGCTCAGCGGCAGCGCGGACGTCGTCACGAACCTCAACAAACATTTTCGCCGGTACATCGAGCCTGACCTGGTGCGAATTTTGTGAAACAGGTGTTCTCGCTTGTACCGAGTCACGAGCAAGATGACTATTGACAGCTCGTTGCGCAGAAGTGGAAGGACACGTTATGGGTGACAGCGCACGTAGTGACCATCTGGCACTCAAGGACGAACAGTTCGTTCGGTTGGCGGACTACCCGCAGCTGCAGTCGATAGCGTGGAGTCTCCGCCCCGATGCGAAGATCAGCGAACTGGATGCTCTGAGCCTGTACGAGCGAAACTGGCGTCACGTTGGTGAACTGGGTGAGTACGAGAAGGGCTTCGTGCAGTACCTCGCGGATCGCTACAGCAGCGGGCGTCTTCTTGTTTAGACGGAAGCGACATTCCGCCATTTCGCACCTTCTTCAAGCCTTCGATGCCGATCTCCTGTCGAGCAAGCACTGCTACTTCGGCGGCGGCACCGCGATTGCTATGCGGTTCGGTGAACAACGTTTGTCGACGGATATCAACATGATCGTTTCGGATCGTGTGGGGTACCGAGAACTGCGGGGCGCCATCTCCGAGAACGGAATCGGAGCCATAAGCCAAATTGTTGACGGCGCTCATCGAAAATGCTCACCTTCGCTCAGCGAAAGTGCTCACCCGGTAGCGGTGATCACTGTAGCGGTTGACGGGTCCCGGTGACGGCTTTGCGGAGCTTTTCCGAGCGTGCATTGTGGTCGCGGAGCCGGTAGGAATCACCGGACATATCGAGCACGACCGAGCGATGCAAGAGACGGTCGAGCATGGCTGCTGCGACGGTGTCGTCGCCGAGCACCGTTCCCCACGAACCGACACCACGATTGCTGGTGATCACGATCGATGTCTTCATATACCGTTGCGAGACAACCTGAAACAACGCCGACGCCGCCTCACCGGGCAACGGCAGATACCCGAGTTCGTCGATCACCAACAGTGTCGGCCCGGCGTAGAACCGCATCGTCGTCGCCCACCGACCTTCGATCGCAGCCCGATGACATCGAGCGGCGAGATCGGCGGCGGTGGTGAAATACGTCCGATACCCAGCGTGTGCCGCGGCCCGCGCCAATCCGACCGACAGATGCGTCTTGCCGACCCCAGGCGGTCCGATGAGCAGCACGTTCGTCGCGGTCTCCAGATATCTGCAGGTCGCGAGCTCATCGATCAGCTTCTTGTCGACGCCGGCGGCGTTGTCGAAGTCGAAGTCCTCGAGCGATGCCGGTGTCGGCAGGCACGCGAACCGCAACCTCCCGGTCAACCGCCGCGCTTCGGTGGCAGCAACCTCGATCGACAACAACCGCTCCAACGCCGCCGTCATCGACAGCTCCTCCGCCGCTGCTTGGTCGAGGACCGCCGGCAACGCTTCGGCCGCATCAGCGAGTTTGAGGACCCCGAGATGCCCACGCAGGCGTTGGTAAAGGCTCGCAGCTTCGGCGGTGTTCGGTGTGGGTAGCCGATCGGCAGCGTCGCGGGCTTTCGGTGTGTCACTCATGAGAGAGTGTTCCTTCCCCGTGCAGCACGCTCGTAAGCCGAGAGGTCGATCACATCCGAAGATGCTGTCGTAGAGCCTGATTCGGTCTTCGCTGTGTTGGCTACCGAACTATCACAGCGGCTGGCACGTAATTCTTCTGCTGCCCTGAGCGCATCGGGTCCTGGTGGTATCCGTTCTTTGCGGCGGTGCGGTCTACCGGTGTTCGCGGTCGCCATCGCGAGTCGTTCGAGCGCGACGACGTGGCCGCTGTCGCGGACGATCATTCCCAGGCCATCGGCGGCGACCGCATGCCGGGCGACAGTGATCCCGGAGGCGGTGACGATGTCGAGATGGCTGCCACCGACCGGACGGGTGACGGTGACCTGCGCCGACGCCAACTCCGGCGGGACCGAATACTGATTTCCGCGGTAGGACACCAACGCCTGCCGCGACTCCGTCCGACTGTCACCGAGAATCACCGGATACGCCGTCGCCGGCGGTGCCTGCAAGGGCTCGGCCGCTGCGAGGTCGGCGACCGTGCTGGTCCCGTCCGGGGTGTGGCGAGTGCGACTGTCGGAGATGACGGCACAGAAGTTGTCGAGATGAGCTTGGGCCTGCTCGACGCTCATGTCCGGTAGCGACCGCCACCAACGCTGCGCTGCAGTATGATTCGCCTTCTCCACGACACCTTTGCGATTCCCCCTCCGCGGAGGGCAGATCGCGACCGAGACCCCGTAGTACTTCGCGACGCCGGCGAAGCTGGCGGTCACCGCACCCGACTCGGGGTAACAGACCGTAGCCATCCGGTCGAAACGCCAGACCCGGGTGATGCCGCCGAGAGCGCGAACGACACGGTCGAGGTTGTCGACCAGATGCGGTTGATCCATCGACGGGGTCAACACCGCCCGCCACTTACCCGAATGCGCGAGGGAACCGACCCACAGGTGCGCTGTTCTGCCCCAACCCCATTCAGTCGGCGGGTTCGGTAGATCGACGTAGTCCCATTGAGTTTCTTCACCCGGTGGGTGGTCGATGATGGCGTTGGCTGGGTCGGTTGCGGTCCTGCAGGACATGCAGATCGGGCGTAGTTTCTGTTGCCGGATCTTGCGGGTCATCGTCGGATAGGACAGTGCGAAACCGAGTGCCAATAGTTCGTCGAACAGAGCGACCGCCCACAGATGCGGGTCTTCGATGAAGCGATAGCGGATGTAGTCGACGAAGTCCTCGAACGGGTCCGTCGTGGACTTCCGTCGAACCCCGGGGGTGGTGATTCCGTTGATGTAGTTGCGGACGGTTCGGCGGTTGCGGCCAGTATGGCGGGCGATGTCCGAGATAGACATGCCCCGGTTGTGCAGTGCGGATATCTCCATGTCCTCTTCCCATGTAAGCATGAGATCGCGGGTCTCCTTCGGGACGCTGGTGTGTGGTCAGAGACCACCAGCATCGGAGGAGACCCGCCCTCATTGGCGGAGCCACACGGGTGAGCACTTTCAGAGATCAGAACTGGGCACTTTCACTGAGCGCCGTCATTGTGATTCCAGCGCTGCGGAACGTGGTCACTGATCAGTTTGGGATCCAGACGCTGCTGGACTCCGATGACGGACCCGTGAGGTTCAAGATCGTTTACGAAAGCCGTATCTCGCTTGACTTTGCCACTTCTGAGGACGCTGTGTGTGGAGTGTCAACACTGACCGTGGCCGATATGGTGGCGACGAAACTCCTTGCAAACGACGATCGATGGACGGACCACTCCGTCTACAGTCGCGATCTGATCGATCTGGCCATGTTGTCGGCCGATCCTGACAGTTGGAATGCCGGTTCTCGCAAGGCCGCCAGCGCGTACGGGCCCACAGTCCAAGCCAAACTGAGACGCGCTTCTGAATGTTCGTTAGCCAATCCAACCTGGCTGAAAACTTGCATCAGCCAAATGCAGGTCGACGTGTCCGTAACCGACCTCTGCGATCGCATAGAGAAACTTAGGTACGCTTTTTAGCACACGATAGTTTTGGAACGCGCTGCTCAGCAACAGCAGTACCGAACGCGACCGCGCGCGTGCGTGCGGCAATTGTCGGTTGGTCCCGAATGTCGGTGGTCCTTCGTATGCTCTCCCCATATTTCGAGATCGGGAGGGCGACAACTGAGATGATGGAGCGTAATTCGGATCGAGCGGTGCGAACGCTGTCGCTGGAGGAGCTGCTGCCACATCGACGCGACGCGCTCATCTGGAAGTACTCACGCGTACACCAGTACGACAGCATTGAAGCTCTGGTAATTGAAGCCAGTTCGGAGCGATGTGGGTGGTCGCATGGTGCAACACAACCGCTGTATACCGAGGCCGTACTCGGAACCGACGAGTTGTACCACCTTGCCTGTCCGGGGGAACCACTGGCTTGCTGTCGCCCGACGTCGGCTAATCCGTCACCGCCTGAATTCACGCATTTCGAATGGCGGGGTGGGTGGTTGGGCCCTGTAGAGGAGAGATTTTTTTCCTCACAGTTCGACCACGAAATCTTCGCGGGCTTCGGATCTGGGGAAATGCGCTGGTCGTTCAAATTGACGGACGAGGCGATGTCGCCATGGTTGGTGCCGATGCAACAACGCTGTTACGCGGGGACTACACGGCTCGAGTGGCCAGCGACTCTTGGTTCGTCGGCTCTAGGCCGCGTACGACGCACTCTCCTTGACGCGCTCGGGCACGCCTGCCACGCGTGCGGTGGCGGATTGGCGACTGTCGTTGACCACGACCATGTCACAGGCCAGATTCGCGGTCTAATCTGCCGCTACTGCAACGAAAACGTGGATAACTGCGGACATGTGCGCGATTGCCGTTGGGCGGATTACTTGAACTACCCACCCACGTTGAGGGTCGGAATCGACATCAAATATCCCGATCGTTCTCGTGATCGTAAACATCGGGAGGTCCGAGTCTCCCTACTCGGCTTCGATCCTTTTCCCCCAGAGGGGGATGCTGTTGCCAACTAGACTGCGGCCGGTGGCCACCACAATTCACGGAGGTTGTCCGGTCCGATGAGCGGCGAATCAGAGCGCATCGTGGTCCGCCTGCTCTCCCCCACCGGTCCGGTCGTTGTCCAGCTCCCTATAACGCCTGCCGATACGCTGCGCGCGGACGAAGTAGACGCAGTTCTTCGCATGAAGGGCGGGAGACCCGTTCGTACGGTCGATGATCTTCTCGGCGACAACCATCTACTGGCATTGCCACTGGAGAGTGAACTGGTATTTCCGGCCTTTCAGTTCGATCACAGCGAGCATCGCCTGTACCCAGTTGTGGCCTACGCGAACGAGCGTCTTTACTGCGGTGATGACCCTTGGGGCGTTCTCGACTGGTGGTATACCGCCGAACACATTTTTGATGATCAACGACCCGTGGACTTGGTTCGCAGCGGCGAGTTGACGGAGCAACTCGTCGACCGATCCATAGCCGCAGACAGCAGCGGAATGTGCTGACGCGGAGAAAATTCAAACCCAGTTCGCAACCGAAACCCCATCGATTGCACGCCGCCTTTCGGAACAAGCGAGCACCCGCGAAGGTGATCTTGTCATAGATGATTGAGCCTATTGATGTACTCAGAGCCGAATTTGGGCGGCTGGTCGGTCCAAAACGTCTGCTGATCTTCGGTTCTTGGGCTGCTCGGTATCTCGGCGTGCCTGGATTGCCCTCGCGCGACATTGATGTGTTGTGTCTTGGTGATCCCAGCCTGCGGCCTGCTGTCTATGCGGCTGCGGATATTTCGGAAATTCGTCTGCGAGACGAATGCGCCTTGTCGATACCTGTGAACCCGATTGTTCGATCGTACGATTCTTGGTTGCGGCGTGCCGACCCTTTGCTGCGCGAGATCCAATCGAGTCCATGCATTGTTTTGACACCTCCCACCTGAACAGCTCTACGGCCGTTGCTCATTCGGACAAATGTCGTGCATGTCGCCAACTCAAAGCTTGCCCTAGGTTCTGTGCGAGCCACAGAGAACCGGCGAGGGAGCCACGGGGGGAACAAGGGTGGGAACCACGGGGGAAACAGGGCGGGAGCCAACGGGGAAACAGCGTGGAATTCCGCGATGAACAGCCCCGTGAACCAGCGTCGTGCACAGTGCGACTATCCACCGGGAAAGCAACACTGAAGCCGCTCTGAAATCCTCAATTAGGCTATGCCACAATGTTTTTGACGTTGTCAAGAGGTTGGATTTGCCTTACGGTTTCGGCAGGGCCAATGAGCTAGCCCCACTGGTCTGACAGGCCCGACGAGTCATCACCCACTGTTACGAACTTGCTGTCCTACGGAAGCGAAGCAGGAGTGAAGACACGTTTCTGACCAGTGGAATCCACATACAACCGCACACCACGCATAGGAGAAGTAAAGATGGCAACAATCGGAGAACTCGACTCGTTTCCAGCCCGCTGGCCGTCAGGGTGGACACTCATCCACATCGAAACCGAGCAGAAGCTCGACGGCATGGGCCAAGATGCGCAGCCCAAGGTCAACAAGGAGGGCATGCCGGGCTGGGAAATCAAAGCCATCGCGAACACGCCCGACGGCAAGCGGCTGATGAAGTTCACAGTCTGGGATCACGCGACACCCGCGCTTCCCGACTTCGCGCCGATTCGACTTGTCGGCGATGCGCTCGTTATCCATTCATGGGCTACGGCCGGAAAGAACGGAGCTCGAGGCGGATTCTGGTACGAGGTCAAGGGAGTCGAACCGCTCGAAGGCCTCAGCGTGACCCCACAGAAGAAGACTGGGACCGCCGCATGATGCTGGCCGCTTGGGTGGCCATCTTGGTCGGATTCTTCGTCTACGACTTCATGGCATCACGGGTTCGTAAGTTCGAGACAGATGCCGATCACCAGATTCGCGGTCGGCTGCATTCTGAACACGAGCTGCTGTTGGAGCCCCTCCTGGACGCCTCGACCTCTCCCGACACTTGGATCGAGTTTTGGTCGCGGTTAGGTCTAGTGCACGAGCAATCCCTCTCCGACGAGATCGACTACCCATTACCGTCCGATGCCTACTCGACGAACAGTGGCAGCGCGATCGCAGTCGTGAAGCTCGTGCGCGGGCAGACCCATGACCATTTTGCGCGAAAAGCTCGCGAGTTGGCAGTCATGCTCGTTGCACCGCGCGGCGTGAGGATCGTCGAAATCGACTCAATACACGTCGGAATCGAAGTACTGAACCCTGTCGATCCTCTGGGGTCGCCTGTCACAGTGGAATCGCCAAGTCCCATGATCGACTTCAGACTGACGATCGGGATCACCGACCGCGGAGACGCAGTCCTCGATCTTCGTGAGCGAAGCGGGTGGTTGGTAGCTGGTTCGCCAGGCTCAGGGAAGTCTGGCTCGTTACAAGCGATCACTGCCTCACTGTGCGCGTCAGCCGCCGTAGAAGTTGCCGTCATCGACGGCAAGGGCGGAAGTGAATGGGAGTGGTTGCGTGACAGAGCGTTTAAGTATTGCTCGGAGTCATCGAGCCTGGAGGACATCCGATCAGCAGTGGAGGACGTCCATTCTCTTATGGTCGAACGGTTGCGGACAGTACGTGCAACCATCGGACGACCAAACATCTGGAGTGACGGAGTAGGACCCACCGATTCTTTTCCGCTCATTGTCACGTTGGTCGACGAGTGCCAATTCCTGTTCGACCAAAAGATGTCAATCGGGGCCGCCGAGAAGAAGACCCGCGAAGCCATTACGGCCTTGGTCACGGATCTACTTCGCCGAGGTCGATCCGTCGGGTTCCTCACAGTGCTGGCCACGCAGAAGCCGACAACCGATGCCATCCCGAGCGCGATTCGAGAGAACTGCGGAATACGAATGAGCTTTGCCGTTTCCACCGATGACGCTGGCGTGGCTGCATTAGGCGATTCTGTTCGATCGTCATCCACGACCCCATGGCAACTCCGACTCCCGAAGGATCGGGGGATCTGCGTCACGGATCTCACTGAGAACGGCTTCGAGAGGGTGCGGTGCTTCTTCATGTCCGAGGAACACGCTCGCGATTGCGTTCGCTTGGTCAAAGCCCGCGACCCCCAGCATTTGCTGGCATCACAGTAAAAGGAATCCCATGTCCACAAACAACACATTCGAGGCCAACAACTGGCCTGTCACCATACGGTCTGAGGTCGCAGCAACTGCCCAGCAAACGCGAGCCAGGGCGCGCAGAGTAGCACTCGTTTTCGCGCTGATTGCGTTCTTTGCGGTGGTCGTACTGACATCATGCGGTCGACGGGACGAGGCAGGCGATGCGGTTTCCCCCTCGGCTCCGTCCGATGTCGAAGCGCAGACGGTAGAGCTGCGATTTCCTACACCTCCTGGCACCTTCTGGGATCGCGGGTACTGCTGGTTCGACAGCGACGGAGTTCGTGAGATCCGGGACATCGACGGAGGTTCGCCTCTGCTGCTCCTCTACCGCGGGGAGTACCCGCTCGGGTCGCAGTGCCGGTCGGCGCCGTAAGTGAGCACTCCACATCGCGTCCGGCTGAAATGCAGCCGATGCGGAAAACAGTTAGGCCTGGTTCACCCTCCTGCTCCACCGGTACCGGTGCTTTGCGCAGGTTGCCGAAACAACGTCACCACCGAGAGGACTACGAAGTGAGAACGATCAAGGATTCAATGATGCAGGACCCGCGGCCGAACGGAGATTGGAGCGACAACCCCCTGCTGACCGCTCAAGAGGTGAGCCACATCACGTCGATACCAGTCAGCACTCTTCATGATCTGGCCGCGCGGCGGGAAGCATATCCAACGCTGCCGAACGACGGTCCGGTTCACGTGAGGCTTGGGCCCAGGAGGCGACGCTGGTTGCTCTCGGATGTTTCTGAGTTCCTGAACTCGCGACGAGTGACGGGGTAACGCACATGTCGATCACGAAAAAACAGACGACCAAGGGTGCTCGTTGGGTTGTCGAATGGCGGCTACCCGGGCGAATCAAACGCAGACGCACATTCCAGACGGAGCGTGAGGCACGCCTGTTTCAGGCCGAACAACTGACTGCTCACAGTCACGGCGTCTACTTCGACCCGCGGCGCGGCAACGCAATCACCCTGGCCCACGCGTACACCTCCTGGCTCGCAACACGGCAGGATCTCACCCCGAAGGTCCGACGAGGCTACGAAGACTGCTGGAGACTTTCGGTGTCGGTATTTGCCGATTGGCCGGTGAGCAAGTTGGACCGGGCGAGCATCCAGAACTACGTGAACACGATGCGTGACGTGGGCCCGAGGACCCAGCGTTGGCGACACAGCGTCCTGAAAATGGTCCTCGATCACGCAGTCAGCGAGGGGTGGATTGCCAAGAATCCCGCAGCGAAGACCATCTTCCCTCCTCTGATCGACCAGCAACATGTGTATCTCACGTCCGCAGAGGTCGATGCGCTTGCGAAGCTCTGCGGGCCACAGGGAGACGTGGTCACCATCTTGGCCTACACGGGCATGCGGTTCGGAGAGTTGATGGGACTGAATGTCGAAGACGTCGACTTGGTCGCTCGACGAATTCGCGTTCGACGTTCGATCACGCAGGTTGGCGGACGGTTAATCGTAGGCGCTCCGAAGTCCAAAGCGGGGAAGAGGTCGATCCCTATTCCGAGGAAGCTGGACACCATTCTCCGCGCGCGGATAGAAGGCCGCGTACGAACCCAACCCGCTATCGCATCACCCAAAGGGTTTCGGCTGGGTCGGGAGAACTGGGTCCGTTCCGTTGACTGGCGGGTACGCACGACTCAGATCGGTCGGCCGACGCTGCGCATTCACGATCTACGTCATACCTACGCGAGCCTGGCGCGTTCGGCTGGTGCCGATTTGAGGCTTCTACAGAAGACGATGGGCCACGCTTCGATAACAGTGACGGCTCATACGTACGCCGATCTCTACGACGGTGAGCTGGACGCCGTGGCTGAGGCGTTGGACTCTTTGTAGAGCCGCAACGGCGTCACGAACGAAGCGGTGGCCCACTCCTGGCCCACCAAATCGATAGAAATGTCAGAGAAAAGCCAGTTGAACCGAGCAAGAAGCTCGCTGACCTGCACAAACGATGGTGGCCAGAGTCGGGATCGAACCGACGACCTTCCGCTTTTCAGGCGGACGCTCGTACCAACTGAGCTACCTGGCCGGGCGGCACCGGTGAAACAATGCCATCGCAATGCCGGTGCTTTCACACCGATTCTGCGACCCTGACGGGACTCGAACCCGCGACCTCCGCCGTGACAGGGCGGCGCGCTAACCAACTGCGCCACAGGGCCTTGCTGTTGTTGCCGCGCTATTTCTAGCGCACCAACTCTCCGAACTGCAAATCTGCGTCTCGCCGGAGCGAGATGAAGAATGCTGTACTGCACATCGGATTGTCAATCCGATGCTTTCCTGCGTACCCCCTACGGGATTCGAACCCGCGCTACCGCCTTGAAAGGGCGGCGTCCTAGGCCGCTAGACGAAGGGGGCCCGCCGAATTGCTTCGACGCTACCCTCAACGGCGTTCCGTTGGGAGCTGGGATAGCTTAGGACACTTTCGCTGTAAATCTCAAACCGGCAGGTCAGAGGCAGTTTTTGCCTCGTTTTCGCCGAACTGCTCCCACCCGTGGAGTTCGAACTCGGCCAACCAACTATCCGACGCCATGGCAAGCAGCACGATCTCGACGGACTCCTCGAACCGCTCGCGTAGATCTGCGTTGTCGGCCACCAGATCCGACATGTAACGCTGACCCGCCATCGACGCGGCGAGTACCCGCACGAACTTGGCCGCGTCGAACTGCGGCTTGAGGTCTCCCATCGCCAGCGCCCTCTCGGCCTGTGCGTACCCCTGAGCGCCCCACACCCGGCCACCACCGGAGTGCACCTCCGCGTAGAACTCGGGCTCGACGATCAGCCGGAATTCTGCACGCACGATCACGTCGTTCTGAAAGTTCTGCGCGATGTCGTCGACGATTCCCTTGATGACGTAAAAGGGATGCGCGGTCGAATCCGCCCATTTCTCGGAGATTGCGACATAACGGTCGAGTCCGGCCGCGAGCACCGCTCGGGCCAGGTCTGCCTTGGACTGGAAATGGAAGTACATCGCCCCCTTGGTGGCGTTCGATCCTTCCAAGATGGTGTTGACGGACGCAGCCGCATATCCGCGCTTGGCGAATTCCGCCGCCGCTGCCTCGACGATTGCCGCCCGGGTCCGCCGTGCGCGCTCCTGTTGTGCCATTTACTCCGTGCCTCCGAGCCCAAGCGCCCTGCATATCCACAGGTAGTACAAGTAGAGAGTACTTCACCCGAACGACACGCGACTCGACTCACCTGCGGTCCGCTACGACGCGTGCAGCCGACAGAAAATTCGGTTGGGCAACTGAAACAAGCCGAATGGTATTGTTCACCCGGCTCGAGTGCGCTGCAGGGGGGTGCGCACTCGAGCCGCTCACGTACGTCCGCTCGGGCCAGGTCGGCACCGCCGTTCGAGCCACAACGCCGATACCGAGCATGCGTACGAATTCCGCCGAATGGCCGCCGGTCTCCCAGAGCCGGAAAGCAGTTGAATATCGAATTACATTCTGCACGAGCATCTCTCGAGGCACCTTCGTTTGCACCGCTCCTTAGCGCATGAAAAATGTTGCTGATCAATCGAATACGGCAAACCCGCTCCGTGAGGTCACCAAAAGCACTGTCTCATAATCGATATCAGCGGCGAAACGGTAACGGTTTCGACACATTCTCGGAATAGCCGAAGACGTAGACCACCTCGGGCATAGCGTGATGCGCATCACACATGATGCTTCGGCCGATCGGGGACGGGTGCACGCCATGAATCTATCGATCCGCGTATGTCGTTCGATGACAGTACTACTCGTGTCGTCGGCCTTGACGTTGTCGACCGCGCACACCGTCGCCGCCGACCCACTGACGAACTTCCTCGATCCCGTCGCCGATCCCGCCCTCTACCTGCCGACCCCACTCGGCGAGCCGTTCTTCGACCCGCCGGCAGGATTCGAGGAGCTCCCGCCCGGATCGGTTCTCGGCACCCGACGCGTGAGCGTGGGGCCGCTGTTCACCCCGGTCATATCGACCCAGATCCTCTACCGCACAAGCGATTCCAAAGACCGACCCGTCGCAGCGGCAACGACCGTCATCGTGCCCGACGCACCCTGGGCCGGTCCCGGCACGCGTCCCGTCGTCGCGTACAACATGGCCATCAACTCACTGGGCAACACCTGTGCACCGTCGTGGACCCTGCCCCGAGGTATCGCCCGGGAGATTCCAGCGGTGCAGGCGTTCCTCGCCAAGAATTATGCAGTGGTCGTCACCGATCACGAGGGTCCTCGGCAGGCGTACGCGGCCGGGCGCATGGCCGGCCATGCGGTGCTCGACGCGTTGCGCGCGATGGTGCGCCTCCCCGAACTCGGGTTGCCCGCGTCCTCCCCGATTGCCGTCACAGGCTATTCGGGCGGGGCGATCGCCACCGGATGGGCCGCTCAACTCGCCCCGTCGTACGCGCCGGAGGTCAATCTGGTGGGCGCGGCCTTCGGCGGTCCACCGACCGACTACCGGATTCTGCTGACGTCGATGAACGGCAACGTCGCGTCGACGCTGTTCCTGTCCGCAGCGCTCGGAGTTGCCCGCGAGTATCCCGAGATGTTCTCCCTGATGAACGCCAACGGACTGCGCCTGGCGACCGTGGCCAAAGATCTCTGCATCACACTGCTCGCTCCCGGCGGACTGGTGGCACCGATACCGGCCCAGGCCCTCTCGGACGTGCCGAACGTCGACCGGACCGAGATCGCCGAACGCATCATCGCCGCGACCCGGATGGGCGGTGATCTCGCCCCCACCGTGCCCACGATGATCTACCAGGGCCGTCAGGAATTCTGGATCCCCCGGGAAGGTGCGGAAACGCTGTACGACGAGTGGTGCGCACACGGTGCCGACGTACGCCTCGAGGAGTACTTCGGTGAACACCTCGTCGTCGCGATCAGCGGCATTCCCGGTGCGTACTCCTGGATCGACGACCGCCTGGCCGGTATCCCCGCGCCGCAAGGCTGCAGCAGTTTCGGGCGCTGACCCCCGAAACGCGGTGCCGGGGGTGCATGACCGACACGGCTGCACTGCCCATTACACTTTCGATCCGCGCCCCTATAGCTCAGTTGGTAGAGCTACGGACTTTTAATCCGCAGGTCGTAGGTTCGAGTCCTACTGGGGGCACCACACACCCTTCCGCCGAACTGCATTCGGCGGCACCCGGTCCGTACACTCGGGGTAACGATCGGCCCGTCCGCAGCGACGTGCAGGGAGAACTGCAGCAGTCGCGAAGATCCCCACATCGGCCGATGTCGGTCGTCACGACTGCTCGAACAGCAAGTGAACAGCCGCGACACGGTTCACACCGAACCTACGGTGCCGTAAGCTGGACCGGTCGTACGCAATCTATGGAGGCGATCTAATGGCGAGGGATCTGACACAGCTCGAGCTTCTGCAAGAGCTGGTGCCCACTGCCGAGGACAACGTGAACCGTCACATTTCGATGGCGCGCGAATGGCATCCCCACGACTACGTGCCGTGGGACGAAGGCCGCAACTTCGCCGCCCTCGGCGGCACGGACTACGACCCGGAGCAGTCCAAGCTCTCCGACGTCGCGCAGGCCGCGATGATCACCAACCTGCTCACCGAGGACAATCTGCCGTCCTACCACCGTGAGATCGCCGAGAACTTCTCCCAGGACGGTGCCTGGGGAACCTGGGTCGGCCGCTGGACCGCCGAAGAGAACCGCCACGGCATCGTCATGCGCGACTACCTCGTCGTCACCCGAGGCGTCGATCCCGTCGCCCTCGAAGAAGCCCGCATGATCCACATGACCAACGGCTTCGCCTCGCCCGCAGGTTCGCAGACCGGTCTGCTGCACTCGGTGGCGTACGTGACGTTCCAGGAACTCGCGACCCGCGTCTCGCACCGCAACACCGGCAAGGTCTGCGACGACCCGATCGCCGACCGCATGCTCCAACGCATCGCCGCCGACGAAAACCTGCACATGATCTTCTACCGCAACATCACCGGCGCAGCGATGGACATCGCTCCCGACCAGACGCTCGACGCGGTCTCCGACATCGTGACGAACTTCGTCATGCCCGGTGCCGGCATGCCGAACTTCCGCCGCAACGGTGTGCTGATGGCCAAGCACGGCATCTACGACCTACGTCAGCACCTCGAAGACGTCGTCTGGCCCGTGCTGCGCAAGTGGAGCGTCTTCGAGCGCAACGACTTCACCGCCCGCGGTGAGAACAAGCGCGAAGAACTCGCCGCGTTCCTCGAAGACCTCGAGCGCCAGGCCACCAAGTTCGAGGAGATGCGAGATCGCTCGCTGGCCCGCGAACGCGCCAAGGCCGAAGCACGCGCGTCCTGAGTTTCGATCGACTGGTGTGCCCGGTACCGACTTCGGTGCCGGGCACCGCCTTTTCTCCTGAAAGTTCTCCCTTCGTTCCAAAGGCTTGTTTTCCATGACATTGCAGATCGGCTCCCTGGAGTTGCGCAGCCCCGTCGTCCTCGCACCGATGGCAGGCGTCACCAATGTGGCGTTCCGCACGTTGTGCCGCGAGCAGGAACTCGAGCGCGCGGGCAGCACGTCCGGTCTGTACGTCTGCGAGATGGTCACCGCACGTGCTCTCGTCGAACGGCAACCCGCCACGATGCACATGACGACGTTCGGGCCCACCGAAACTCCCCGGTCCTTGCAGCTCTACACGGTCGATCCGGACACCACGTACGCCGCGGCGAAATTGATCGTCGACGACAATTTGGCCGATCACATCGACATGAACTTCGGCTGCCCGGTCCCGAAAGTCACCCGCAAGGGCGGCGGTGCCGCATTGCCGTACAAGCGAAACCTGTTCGGCCGCATCGTCGCTGCGGCGGTCAAGGCCACCGAGGGCACCGACATCCCCGTCACGGTCAAGTTCCGTGTCGGAATCGACGAGAACCATCACACCCATCTCGACGCCGGCCGGATCGCCGCCGACGAGGGTGCAGCGGCCGTGGCGTTGCACGCCCGCACCGCCTCCCAGCGTTACTCCGGCACCGCCGACTGGAACGAGATCGCTCGACTCAAGGAGCACGTCACCGGGATTCCCGTCCTGGGTAACGGCGATATCTTCTCGGCGTCCGACGCCGTCCGCATGATGGCGGAAACCGGATGCGACGGCGTCGTCGTCGGGCGTGGCTGCCTCGGTCGTCCATGGCTGTTCGCCGAGCTCAGTGCCCGCCTGAACGGGCGGCCAGAGCCGACGCCGCCGACCCTGGGTGAGGTGGCCACTATCATCGCGCGCCATGCCGAGTTGCTCGCGCAGCACCACGGTGAGGGCAAAGGCCTCCGAGAGTTGCGCAAGCACGTGTCCTGGTACCTGCGCGGCTTTCCCGCCGGCTCGGATCTTCGGGTGTCGATGGCACTGGTGTCGACCCTCGCCGAACTGGACGACCTTCTGGCGCAACTGGATCCAACCGTTCCGTTTCCCAAGGACGCCGAAGGTCCCCGCGGCCGGCAGGGCTCGCCCGGCGCAGTGTCGCTGCCCGACGGATGGCTCGACGATCCGGAGGACCTGTGTGTCCCCGCCGGTGCAGATCTGATGCATTCCGGCGGCTGATCGACCCCTCACCAGGGCCCGTCTCGCACGAAGTGGACCGCGCCGCTCGAGTCAGTACTATGGCTTGGATTGCCGAGTAGACGGCACATGCGTGTGATGGAAGGCCAGGGTCGAATTCGTGGGAGACGATCGAGAGTCGGGCCCGTCTGTGCCCGAGGGTCGCGCCCCATGGGAGCGCCCGCTGTCCTCTATCGGACGAACCGGCGCAGGCGGACGTTCCGGACAACGTCCTCCTCGGTCCGACGACCCCGCCACACCCGACCCCTCTGGTTCGGAACCCGACTCGACAGACTCCGATTCTCCACCGAAGCCGGGTGACAGCGGCCGACTGGGTAAACGCTCCCCGCGCAACGCGGACACGGTGTCGGTCGCCGAGCTGGTCGACAAGATGTCTCGTTCGGGAGCCACCCGACGTGATCCCCCCGAACGGCCGGACGTCGAAGAGCCCACCGAGGTCATCTCACCGATCACCGACTCCACTCCCCCGCCGGCTCGGGCGAACCGTCCGATGCCCACCCCGCCGCCGCACGCTGCCCCCGAACCCGTCGGAGCACCCGCCGCCGACCGGCCGGCACTGACGCGTCTGGCGATGAGCCGAGTACGGCGACGACGACGGATACGCATGATCGGCCGAAGTCTGGTCTCGATCGTCGCCATCCTCGCCGTGGCACTCACCGGAGTGGTGTGGGGCTATCTACGCAACACCGATCAGGGATTCCTCCAAGTCGCCGCGCTCGACCCCGATTCGACCGACGTCGTCGACGCCGCAGGCCAGTACGGAGACGAGACCTACCTGATCGTCGGCACCGATACGCGCGCCGGTGCCAGTGGGCAGGTGGGCGCAGGAACCGTTACCGATGCCGAGGGATCTCGATCGGACACCGTCATGCTCGTCAACATTCCAGCCGACCGCAGCCGCGTCGTCGCCGTGTCGTTTCCTCGCGACCTGGACGTGACCCGACCCGAGTGCGAGCAGTTCGACAACGTCACCAATACCTACACGGGCGAGATGTTCCCGGAGGCGTACGGCGACAAGCTGAACGCCACCTACGCCCTCGGCGGCCCGAAATGCCTGGTCAAGACCATTCAGAAGATCTCAGGACTGCGGATCGGACACTTCGTCGGCATGGACTTCGCCGGTTTCGAGTCCATGGTCGACGAGGTCGGCGGTGTCGAGGTGTGTACCGCTCAGCCTCTCGTCGACTACGAACTCGGAGACGTGCTGCCCAACGCCGGTACCCAACGCATCGACGGACGCACCGCACTGAACTACGTCCGAGCCCGGAACATCGAATCGGAGGGCAACGGCGACTACGGCCGGATCAAGCGCCAGCAGCGCTTCCTGTCGTCGCTGTTGCGATCGGCGTTGTCGAACAAGGTGCTTCTCGACCCGGGCAAGCTGAACGGATTCGTCAACGCGTTCACCTCCGACACCTTCGTCGAGAACGTCAAGACCCAGGATCTGGTGACGCTCGGCCGATCGCTGCAGAACGTCGACGCCGGCGCGGTGACCTTCCTGACCATTCCCACCACCGGAACCAACGACTACGGCAACGAGATCCCCAACGACGACGCCATCGGCGCCATCTTCCAGGCCATCATCGACGATCTACCGTTGCCAGGCGAAGAACGGGCGGAACCGGTGACACCGGAACCGACCCCGCCGCCCGCCGCTCCCGAGGCCCCGCTGCTGGCCGTGGATCCGGGCACCGTGTCGCTGCAGGTGTCCAACGCGTCGGACATCGCGGGAATGGCACAGACCGCGTCCGATCAGCTGGCGACGTACGGATTCCAGATCCTCACGGTCGGTAACTTCTCCGGCTCCGCCGCTCAGACCGTCGTTCGATATTCCCAGGATCAGGAAGCTGCTGCGGCGACGGTGGCGTCGGCGATACCCGGCGCTGCGATCGAACTGGCTCCGAGCCTGAACAACGTCGTGGAGGTGGTTCTCGGTTCCAACTACCCGGGCTACACCCAGTACCCGGCCGGCGTCGGTGCACAGATCGACCCCACCCAGGTGGAGGGAACGACCGAAAGTGCTCCGCTACCCGAGGATCTGTCGTTCACCAACGCGGCCGACGACACGTGCGCCTGACTCCATTCATTCCCCGTTAACCCTCGGGACAGAGAACTGGTCGGTGTGACCTACTAAACTGCGCACATGCGCGTCGCCTACAACGAACAGATGAACGAGCTCGCCGATCTCCTCGGAGAAATGGCGAGCCTGGCTGGTGCGGCCATGGAAAAGGCCACGCAGTCTCTCCTCCAAGCAGACCTGGTTCTCGCCGAGCAGGTCATTTCCGAGCACGACAAGATCACCGAGCTCAGCGCGATCTGCGAGGAGAAGGCATTCACGCTTCTTGCGCTGCAGGCTCCGGTCGCGGGCGATCTCCGTTCGGTGGTGGCCGGCATCCAGATCGTCGCCGACATCGACCGAATGGGCGCACTCGCACTCCACGTCGCCAAGATCACCCGTCGCAGGCACCCGAACCATGCCCTCCCCGAGGTCGTCAACGGCTACTTCGCCGAGATGGGACGCCTCGCCGTGCAGATCGGTGCGTCGGCCCGTGAGGTGCTCGAGACCCGCGATCCCGAGCGCGCTGCGAAGCTGCAGGAAGAGGACGAGGCGATGGACGATCTGCACCGTCACCTCTTCACGGTGCTGATGGACCGTGAGTGGAGCCACGGCGTCGCCGCCGCGGTGGACGTGACCCTGCTGGGCCGCTTCTACGAACGCTTCGCCGATCACGCCGTCGAGGTCGGCCGCCGAGTCATCTTCCTCGTCACCGGCCAGCTTCCCGCCGACCTCCACCAGCAGAACATTCCCAGCTCGTAGCACCCACTTCGCTCGAGGTCGAGTAGCGCTGCGCGACAACGCTACTCGATCTCGGCCCCAGGGCAGGCGCACAAAAAGAACCCCCGTCGAGCTTTCGCTCGGCGGGGGTTCTCTGTGCGGTGTGCGGTTATCCGAAGCGGCCGGAGATGTAGTCCTCGGTGGCCTTCTGCGTCGGATTGGAGAAGATCTTCTCGGTGTCGTCGATCTCGATCAGCTTGCCGGGCTTGCCCGTTGCCTCGAGGTTGAAGAAGCCGGTCTGATCGCTCACGCGCGCGGCCTGCTGCATGTTGTGCGTGACGATGACGATCGTGAAGTCCTGCTTGAGTTCCTGAATCAGGTCCTCGATCGCCAGTGTCGAGATGGGGTCCAGGGCCGAGCACGGCTCGTCCATCAGCAACACGTCGGGAGAGACGGCAATGGCGCGGGCGATGCACAGACGCTGCTGCTGACCACCGGAGAGTCCGCCACCGGGCTTGTCGAGGCGATCCTTGACCTCGGTCCACAGGTTGGCACCCTTGAGCGAACGCTCGGCGATCTCGTCGAGCTCCTTCTTGCCGCGGCCACCCTGCAGCTTCAGCCCGGCGACGACGTTGTCCTTGATGGACATGGTCGGGAACGGGTTGGGTCGCTGGAAGACCATGCCGATGGTGCGTCGCACACCGACGGGGTCGACGCCACTGCCGTAGATGTCCTCGCCGTCGAGCAGCACCGAACCTTCGACGCGAGCGCCGGGCGTGACCTCGTGCATACGGTTGAGCGAACGCAGGACGGTCGACTTACCGCAGCCGGACGGTCCGATGAACGCGGTGACGCTGCGCGGCGGGACTGCCAGAGTGACGTCGGAGACGGCATGGAACTTGCCGTAGTAGATGTTGACGTCCTTGAGATCGAGACGCTTTGCCATGTTCTGATTCCTTAGGATTCTCTGGAGTCGGGTGGGTCAGAAGTTCTTGGGCGAGAAGAACTTCGAGACCAACTTCGCGCCGATGTTGAGTATTGCGACGATCAGGATCAGCGTCAGGGCTGCTCCCCACATGCGCTCCGCGGTGAGCACGCCGGTTCCTGCTTTCTGCAGGTCGACCATCATGAGCGGCAGTGACGTCTGCGGCCCCTCGAAAATGTTGAAGTTGATGGCGGTGGCCGAGCCGACCAGGATCAGCACCGGAGCCGTCTCACCCATGACGCGGGCCAGCGCCAGCATGATGCCGGTGACGATGCCGGAGAGCGCGGTGGGGATGACGATCTTGGCGATGGTCTTCCACTTCGGCACGCCCAGTGCGTAGGACGCCTCACGCAGGTCCTGCGGAACGATGCGCAGCATCTCCTCGGCCGACCGCACGATGACCGGAATCATCAGCAGCACGAGGGCGAAAGCAACGGCGACACCGGAGCGCTGGAACCCGAAGGTGGCGATCCACAGCGCGTAGATGAACAGGGCCGCGACGATCGACGGAACACCGGTGAGGATGTCGACCATGAACGTCGTGACCTTGGCCAGTTTGGTCCCTGCGCCGTACTCGACGAGGTAGATGGCGACGAAGATGCCGATCGGGATGGAGATGACGGCGCAGAACAGTCCTTGCAGGAGGGTTCCCACGATCGCGTGGTACGCACCACCGCCGGCGATGAACTGGGTGATTCCGGCCTGCGAGTTCTGCCACCAGGCCGGTGCGACCACAGCGGACAGTCCACGTGAGATCACCGTGTAGAGCACCCAGATCAGTGGTACGAGGGCGACGAGCACCGACAGGCTGACGAGAATCGTCGCCGCGAGGTTCGACGCCTTGCGCCGGGCGCTGACGCCCTGGAACGTGGGCTCCTTGACGGGCTTGTCCATGGTTGCGGTCATGGGTCAGTCCTTCTTTCCGGCGATGGCGGCGCGGGCACCGGCGTTGACGACGAAGGTCAGGACGAACAGCACCAGACCGGCGGCGATGTAGGCACCGGCCTGCAGCGGGTTGTTGAACTCGCCTGCTGCCAGCGCGATCTTGGTCGCGAATGTGGAACCGCCGTCGAACAACGTTCCGCCGAAGGTCGCCTGGGTGCTGCGGATGATGATGTAGAGCGCGATGGTCTCACCGAGTGCGCGTCCGAGGCCGAGCATCGAACCGCTGACGAAGCCGGACTTGCCGAACGGAATGACCGTGGTGCGAACAACTTCCCAGCGAGTGGCTCCGAGCGCGAGAGCCGCCTCGACCTGGCCCTTGGGCGTCTGGACGAACACCTCACGGGTCACGGCGGCAATGATCGGCAGGATCATCACGGCGAGCACGATGCCGCCGGTGAAGATGGTGCCGCCGCCTGCGATCGATACCGAGCCGGTGCTGAACAGCGGGAACCAGCTCAGCGACGAGTTCAGCCATTCGGCGAACGGGCTGATCGCCGGGGCCAGGACGTACAGGCCCCAGAGGCCGAAGACGATCGACGGGACGGCGGCGAGGAGGTCGATGACGTAGCCGAGCGGTCCGGCAACACGCTTGGGTGCGTAGTTCGTCAGGTAGATCGCGATACCGAGCGCGACGGGCATCGCCAGGATCAGAGCGAACAACGACACGGTGACGGTGACCAGGAACAGGTCGAGTACACCGAACACCATTGCCGAGGTGTTCGAGGTGTCCCACGCGCCGTTGTAGGTCAGGAAGTTGACCGTGTTGTTGGACAGTGAGGGAATCGCTCGCCAGAGCAGGAAGATGCCGACCGCAGCGATCAGGGCGATGATGAAGATGCCCGAGCCCTTGGCCAGGCCGGAGAAGATCCTGTCACCGGGACGGGTGACCGTCCCCGATGTTTTCGAGTCTGACAATTGTGGTTCTTCCGGTTCGTGGGCGGCACCTGTGGTAGGCACGGTAGCCGCCGAGGGGATGCCGGTGATCGAGTGGGTGTCGCTCATACCGCTCACTGTCTCGTGTCGATGCAGGGTGGTCCGCCTTCGGCCCGCGTCACCGCGAGCCGAAGGCGAAACCGGGTTTATCGAGGATCAGGCGATCGCTTCGATGGCGGTGACCAGGCGTTCCTTGAATGCGTCGGGCAGCGGCACGTAGCCGGCTTCTTCGAGGCCCTGCTGGCCCTCGTTGGCTGCACTGAGCAGGAAGGACTTGACTGCTGCCGTGGTGTCGGCGTCGTAGCCCTTCGAGCAGACGATCTCGTAGGTCGCGAGGACCAGCGGGTAGGTGTCCGCTGCGTCGCTGGCGTAGAGGCCGTCGATGTCGATGACGAGGTCGTTGCCCTCGCCCTTGAACTTCGCGGCGTCGATTGCCTTGCCTGCGGTCTCGCTGCTCAGCTCGACCGGTCCGTTACCGAAGTCGACAGCGGCCTTGCCCAGCGACTCCTGGTCGGCGAAGCCCTTCTCGACGTAGGTGATGGCACCGGGGGTGGCGGCGACGGCCTGGGCGACGCCCGAGGATCCGTTGGCACCTTCGCCGACGCCGCCGGCCCAATCGGAGCTGTGGTTCAGCGTCCACGCCTCGGGAGCGGATGCGGCGAGGAAGCGCTGGAAGTTGTCGCTGGTGCCCGACGAGTCGGAGCGGTAGACCGGGGTGATCGCGGTCGACGGGAGCGTTGCGCCCTCGTTAAGTGCGGCGATGGCCGGGTCGTTCCAGGTGGTGATCTTGCCGGTGAAGATCTGCGCGATGACGTCGGGGTTCAGCACCAGGTTGTCGACACCGTCGACGTTGTAGGCCACTGCGACCGGGCCGAAGACCAGCGGCAGGTTCCACGCCGGGTTGTTGGCGCAGCGCACGGCGGCCTGTGCGGCCTGGTCGTCCTTGATGGACGAGTCGGAGCCGGCGAAGTCGACGAGGCCCGCGACGAACTGCGTGCGGCCGTTACCCGAACCACTGGTGGTGTACTCGACGGCCTTGCCCGTGCAAACGCCGGAGTAGATCGAGGTGAAGTTGGACATGGCGTTCTGCTGTGCGGACGAGCCTTCACCGGTCAACGGGGACTTGCCTTCGCACGAAGCCGAGGACTGCGATGCACCGTCCGTGGTGGCGACGTTCGCGTCGCTACCGCATGCGGCCAGCAACATGGCACTGACTGCCACTGCACTCATGAGAGCACCGTTGCGCTTGAGGTTCACCTGTTTCCTCCGAGGAATCTTGGGCCGTGATCGCGGCGCGAACTCGAGGTTCGCGCTGCGACTGTGAAGGTGCCGGCTCAGAAGAACCCTCGCACCAGGCAGCGTAGGTTGCCGCCCAGAGAGAAAGGTAAAGGCAGGTGGTAGACGTTTACCCCCGCGTGGGTGAACGGAAGATGAACACCGTGCTGGAAATGTCCGATTACGCGGTCCGCGCGTACGCGGCGTCGACGTGGTAATTCGCGAACCCGAGCTTGGTGTACGTGTGCACCGCCGCGGTGTTGTCGGCCTCGACGTACAGCATGATCTGGTCCAGTTCGCGACCGCGCAGATAATGCAGCCCGGCCAGGGTCAGTACCCGTCCGAGACCGCGACCCTGCGACTGCGGATCGATACCGACCACGTACACCTCACCGATGGCCGGGTCGTTGCCCCCAGGGAGTGGAGCCTGCGGAACGACCCGATCCTCGGCCGCGTGAACTTTCGTCCAATGGAATCCGAGCAGGTGGTCGCTGCCTTCCTCGAAGGCCAGGAAAAGACCCGCCGGATCGAACCACGGCTCGTCTCGCCGCGACGCGATGTCGCGGTCGGTCCAGCCGCCCTGCTCGGGATGCCAGGAGAACGCCGCGTTGTTCACCCTCAACAATTCGGCATCGTCCTGGTGCCCACGATAGGTTCGCAGCGAAATACCTTGCGGTACAACCACATCGGGCAGTTCGGGCTCTGCTGCAGCCCGTCGCATCTGCAGCAGTTCCCGGGCCACCGTCAGCCCGAGCGCACGCGCCACCGACTGTGCTGCGGGCAGATTTCCGTGCGCCCAGATCCGCGTGTCGGAGCCGAGATCGAGTGCGCTGCTGACCAATCGCCGACCTATGCCGCGACCGCGATACTCCGGATCGACCACTGCCTCGGCCATACCGTCGGCGACGCCGACGTACCCGACGACTCGATCTGCGTCGGTGGCAACGAATCGAACGACGCCCTCACCCGCGTCGACGGCCTTGACGGCCTGTTCCGAGAGCGGCGCAGTCCCGTCGACTTCGGTTGCACGCGAAAGGATCCGGTGAATCTCGTCGCTGACGCGCGAGGACGGTGCGTCGCCGTCGAGGGGGTGGACGTCGAACGCAGTATCCGAATTCATCTACGAGAGCGTACTCTCTTGCTCGAACTCGAAATCCGCATCGTCGGAATCGCCGGCCATGGCGTCCGGAGCCGTACCGCCCTTGGAGTTACGCGACGGACGCACGGCCTTGTAGCCCACGTTCCGCACCGTTCCGATCAGCGACTCGTACTCGGTACCGAGCTTGGCGCGGAGGCGTCGAACATGGACGTCGACGGTGCGAGTGCCACCGAAGAAGTCGTAGCCCCATACTTCCTGCAGCAACTGGGCGCGGGTGAAGACGCGGCCCGCATGTTGAGCCAGGTACTTCAGCAACTCGAATTCCTTGTAGGTCAAATCGAGTGGGCGACCGCGCAACCGCGCGGTGTACGTGCCCTCGTCGATGACCAACTCACCGAGCGTGATCTTGCCCGACGTCTCGGGACTCGCAACCCCGCCGCTCCGGCCGACCAACAGACGTAGCCGAGCGTCCAGTTCCGCGGGACCTGTGCCGGGCAGCAGGATGTCGTCGAGCCCCCAGTCGGAATTGACTGCGACCAGGCCGCCTTCGGTCAGGACCGCGACCACGGGGATGGCCGAGCCGGTACTACCGAGCAGCCGACACAGACCGCGAGCAGCAGCCAGATCGGTACGTGCATCCACCAGCGCGATGTCGGCAGAACCTGCTTCGAGGAGAGAAGACACCTCGGTCGGTACCGGCCGGATGTGGTGAGCCAGCAACGCAAGAGACGGGAGTACGCCCTCCGGATTGGGATCGGAGGTCAGTAACAGGAGCTCCACTGCGTCTCCGTTCTTACCGCTGGCCGGTCCAGCCGACGCTGGAATCGAGTGATCGTCAAGGACACAGACTAGCTTGTCCGTACAACCGGTCGAAGCGGGCAGTACGCGATGCTTCGGTCACAATGGACCGGTGCGCACACTTCTCATCGGACTCGTCAGCCTGTTGGCCCTCGCGCTCGTCGTCGATTTCGGGGCCGCGGCCTACTCCGAATATCGCGTCTCGCGCGCCATCCGCGACGGCGGCGAACTCACCTCGGACCCCCAGGTGATCGTGCACGGTTTTCCGTTCCTCACCCAGGCCGCCGACGGCCGCTATCAGAACATCGAGATCCGGGCCCAGGACGTCCCGACCGAATACGTCGGCTCGACGACCATCGAAGCCAATCTGCGCGGCGTCCACATCGCCCTGTCCGACCTGATCGACAACAACGTCCGCGACATCCCGGTGGACGAGCTCGACGGCCGCGTCCGCATCGAGGCAACCGATCTCGGACGGTTCCTCGGCATCGTCGACCTGCAGGTTTCCGCACCTCCGGCCGACAAGTCCGACGGCACGGGCGGCTCCGGCGGGTCGGGCAAGACCACCGCCGGTGGCGTCGTACTGACGGGAACGGTTCCGGTGGGACCGCTGCAGACCACCGTCAGCGTGCAGGCCGACCTTCTGCTCGAAGGTGACAGTGTCGCCATCGTGGCATCGGACTTCTACTTCGGACCGGAGGGGCAGGCCGACTTCACGATTCCCGATTTCGCCAAACCCACAGTTCTCGGCCTGTTCACCAAGACCATCGAACGCCAGAGCCTGCCGTTCGGACTGCTGCCCACGGACGTCTACGCGGAGGGTTCACAGATCGTCGTCGAAGGGTCGGGAGAGAACGTGAACATCGACCTCAACGAGATCGAAAAGCCGTGACAGGGATCACAGTTCTGGTTGTCGTGGCGGTCCTTGCCGTTGCTGTCGGACTGATTCTGCGTCGTCGTTCCGGTGCCGTACGCACCATCGCGTCCACCGATTCCGACGACCTTCTCCCGCTGCTCGTCGATGCGGGCGTCACCTCGGGAACTCCGACGATTCTGCACTTCTCGGCGGACTGGTGTGGTCCGTGCGCTGCCGTGCGTCGTGTGGTGCATCAGGTTCTCGCCGACCGCACCGACGCACGCGAAGTCGAACTCGACATCGATGCTCAGCCTGTTCTCGCCCGTGAACTCGGAGTGCTCTCGCTGCCGACGACCTTCGTCCTCGACGGAGAACTGCGTCGGCGTTCGAGAATTGCCGGCGTGCCGTCGGCCGCAGCCCTGCGCGAGGCTCTCGACGCGCTGTAGGGCAAGAGCTACTCAGGTGGGCGGTACGACGCGCCCCTGGTAACGGGTAGGATGCACTTCGTGTTCTCCCGCCGCGAGCTCATGCTCACCAGTCGACGCACGGTTGATCTGTGCCGACTGGGCGGTTGTTGCTGTCGCTGCTGCTGATTTCCGTCTGCCGCCACGCCCATGCGTGATGTCGGCCCGATGATCGAAATCCACATCCGAGCACCGGCGACAAGCCGTGCCCCGGCCTCGCACAGGAGTACCTCTCGATGTCGACATCCGACACCCACACCACCACGATCGACCAGGTCGACGTCCGTGGTCCGCGCTTCGCCGCGTGGATCACCACCGCAGTTCTGGTCGTCGTCCTCCTCGCGAGCACGGTCTCGGTTCCCGCAGCGGCAATCCTGCTGGGGCTCCAGGCGATCGTGTTCGGAATCGGAGCCGTCCGCGGACCCAAGCACAGTCCGTACGGCACGATCTACGCGACATTCGTCGCGCCGCGGCGCTCACCGACCACAGAACGTGAGCCGGTGGCCCCGTTGAAGTTCGCCCAACTGGTGGGCTTCGTGTTCGCCGCCGTCGGAGTCCTCGGATTCGCTCTCGGCGCTCCCGTCGTCGGCACCGTAGCGACAGGCTTCGCGCTCTTCGCGGCGTTTCTCAACGCAGCGTTCGCAGTGTGCCTGGGCTGCATGATCTACCCCCTCGCAGCTCGATTGCGCGGCAACTCGCGCACCGCAGCGTGACAACTACCCCCTGATCCGACAAGAAAGACCGAAAGGAACACCATGGCTCGCTCCGACGTCCTGGTCTCTGCCGACTGGGCCGAGCAGAACCTGAACGCACCGAAGATCGTCTTCGTCGAGGTCGACGAAGACGCCAGCGCCTACGACGGCGGACATATCGAAGGTGCGGTCAAGCTCGACTGGCGCAAGGACCTGCAGGACCCGGTTCGCCGCGACTTCCTCGATCAGGAGCAGTTCTCCGGCTTGCTCTCGGCCAAGGGCATCAGCAACGACGACACCGTCGTGCTCTACGGCGGAAACAACAACTGGTTCGCCGCCTACGCCTACTGGTACTTCAAGCTGTACGGCCACAAGGACGTCAAGCTGATCGACGGAGGCCGCAAGAAGTGGGAGCTCGACGGCCGCCCGCTGTCGAAGGACGTCGTCAGCCGGGAGAACACCCAGTACCGCGCCGAGGCACCGGATCTGTCGATCCGCGCATTCCGCGACGAGGTCATCGACGCCATCGGCAACAAGAACCTGATCGACGTGCGCTCCCCCGACGAGTTCTCCGGCAAGATCCTTGCGCCGGCACACCTCCCGCAGGAGCAGGCTCAGCAGCGTGGCCACGTCCCGTCCGCGATCAACATCCCGTGGAGCACCACCGCCAACGAGGACGGCACGTTCAAGTCCGACGAGGCACTCGAAGAGCTGTACAAGACCAAGGGCTACGACGACAGCAAGGCCACCATCGCCTACTGCCGCATCGGTGAGCGCTCGAGCCACACCTGGTTCGTGCTGAAGGAGCTCCTCGGCAAGGAAGACGTCAAGAACTACGACGGCAGCTGGGTCGAATACGGCTCCCTCGTCGGAGCACCCATCGAATTGGAGGTTCACTGATATGTGTGGAGCACCCGTGCAGGGTCAGACCATCCCCGCAGGCGTCGACGTCGAGAAGGAAACGGTCATCACCGGCCGTGTCCTCGCCGGCGACGGTGAGCCAGTAGCGGGCGCATTCGTCCGTCTCCTCGACGGCACCGGCGAATTCACCGCCGAGGTCGTCGCGTCGGGAACCGGCGATTTCCGCTTCTTCGCTGCCCCCGGACAGTGGACGCTGCGGGCGTTGTCCGCATCGGGCAACGGCGACACCGTCATCACGCCCGAGGGCGCGGGCGTGCACTCGGCCGACGTCACCGTCGGAGTCTGAGTCACCGACTCGATCACATAGAAGAACCCCGCACCTGGCAACCAGGTGCGGGGTTCTTTTCGTTGCTCTAGCCGACCGCTCGCGCCGGCTCGGGGACCGTGGAGTACTGCGGCGGGAACATGCCGGGAGGTACCGGGATGCCCTGGGATTCGAGGAAGGCTCCGAGGTCGCTGACGCGAGTCTGCGTCCCCGGCTCCGGCAGCACCCGGGATTCCTGGGCGGGCGCGGGCGTCTCGGGTGCCTGGGTCTGGGGTGCCTGGGTCTCGGGGGTGGCCGGGTCGACCGCGGGAGGCGCGTTCTTCTTCTCGCGTTCGGTTCGGGCGAGATCGGTCACCCACGCGACCATCTTTTCGCTTTCCCACTCGACCCCGTCGTTGGGGTCGTTGTACCAGTAGGACAGGTGCTGCAGAAAGCCGATCGCCAAGTAGGGGCCGAGCACGACGTCGACGATGCCCTTGTTGTTCTCCACCAGGCCCTCGCCCTCGGCGCGCAACTTCGCCTTCACCGTCTCGGCACCCGGACCGAGAGCCCAGTTGAGATCGGCAAGTAGTTGATCGGGCGACAGCGCTGCTGCAGCCTTCGCATCGTCCACCTGATACTGCCGGTCGGAGACTTTGACGAGAACCTGCAGGAGCGTCTCGTCCGACTCGAGCCACGACTTGTTCGTGGCGATATCGATGATCGCGCGGGTGGCAATGGAGGCGACCGTCCGACCGAAGTCGGAGACGGTCTGCACCGGGTTGAGCAGCGTCAACCGCATCTGACCGAGTACACCGAGCGCCAGCTGCAGCAGTTCGATCTTGTCCGGCGAGTCGCAGGCGAGATCGTAGGGCCGACACGACCAGGTGACCTTGTCCGTCATCGACCCGTAGTCCCGCGGCGCCGGATCCATGAAGCCGCCGAGCGACTGGCCCACCTCGTCACCGAAGTTCGGCACGCCGGCCGGGCGGTAGGGCGACCCCACCATGACGACACCGACGACGTCGTCGGACGTGACGAGAGCGTTGGGGTCGCGGTGGCCGAGTTCCATCGTCACGCGATCGAGAATTTCGCCGCCGACGCTGTACCCCAGGAGCGCGAACTTGGTCTTCTCACCGCACTTGGTCTTGTACTCGTCCATCAACCGATTGGTCGACGCGATGCCGTCGGCGATCGACTCCTGGTAGGTCGGCACGTTGTCGAGTACGTCGAAGCCGTAGGTGGAGGAATACGGGACGTAGAGCCAGCCGACGGTGCCGGGGCTGTCCGCGTTCGCCTCACCGACCGGAACGGTGACGTTGCCGACCCAGTTCGACGCGATCGTCTGCGCTTCTTCGTTGAGCGGATTGCGATCGGAGTCCGAGTCGGTGGCTCCGGACACCGCCAACAGCAGTACATCCGGGCAGTCCTGCGCGTAGTTGTTCGGATCGATATTCGGGCCCTGAGACGAACCGAAGTCGGCCGAACCCGACTCTGCCGAACCCGAATCGGACGATCCCGAGTCGGGCGCGGCCAGCGCAGCAGCGGGAGCTGCAAGGGCCAACGCCACTGTGACAACCGCCGATCGAACCAATACGGAACCGAACGACGATGTCAGAACACGCTTACGACGCAGCATTTCTGCAGAGACCTCCCCAGCCTTACAAGACAACAGCCTTGACGACACACATAGTGAATTCGTCGGCGCTCTCGAAGTCGAGAGCCCGACGCCCCCGGGAAGAAGGTACCTGCTCGCGTCGGTTTCGCCATCACTACGAGTGATCCAGGGCACTGTGGGCCGCAAAAATGATGGTGTGTCACCAATGCCACAGCGCGGAAACGGACCGTTGTCATCGACCGGTCTCGCCGCGGGTTAAACTCGGTTCCGTGGTCATCTTCTTCGAGGTATTGCTGGCGCTTGCGGCAGTAGCCATCATCGCGTTCTCGCTCTATGTCGTCTACCGACTGGTCAACGACGAGTCGTGACGGAACCGGGCGCGGGCAACCCCGACAGCATCGACGACGGACTGGGCACCCCTATCACCAGCGGTGACCAAGCCATTTCGGCTGCCGAGCAGAAGTTCGCCGAGGCGTCGGCGCGCAACATCCCGGTGCTGCCCGACATCCCTCACCCGGACGACACCGCAAACCTGCGGCTCGGCCCCGATCTGCACCCGTCGATGCTGGCGCTGCTGCCACTCGTCGGCGTGTGGCGCGGTCAGGGCGAGGGGCACGATCCCGAAACGGACACCGACTATCCCTTCGGCCAGCAAATCGTCGTCTCGCATGACGGCGGCAGCTACCTCAGCTGGGAATCGCGCTCCTGGAGACTCGATTCCGATGGCAATTACGCGCACCCCGACCTTCGGGAGACCGGGTTCTGGCGCATCAGCGGCGGCGACGGAGTCAAGGGGTCCAAGGACGAAGAAGTCGTCGAGCTGCTGCTGACGCACAGCACCGGCGTCGTCGAACTGTATTACGGTCACGCCCTGACCCAGTCGTCCTGGGAACTTGCCACCGACGTCGTCATCCGCAGCACCTCGGGTGCACTGGTGGGCGGAGCTCGCCGCCTGTACGGAATCGTCGAGGGCGGGGATCTGGCGTACGTCGAGGAACGTGTCGTCGCCGACGGCCCGCTCGCACCGCGTCTGTCGGCCCGCCTCACCCGCTACATCGGCTGACGCAGAATCTTTTTCGGATCTCGGGGGCCGTTCGCATGCGAACGGCCCCCGAGCCATACCTGTTGTCAGGTCCCGACCGGACAGGTCGGGGGCTCGGGGGCCGGGTAGCTGCCTGGGATTCGCCTGCCGCTCGCGCGGTCTTCGCAGTGAATCCGTCAGCGATTGCGGCTAGCTGACAGCCACCTCACGCGTCCTAGAGTTCATCAACTTCAGACCACCTCCTCTCTCGTGTACTCCCAACGTACGCCCGCGATCGGGAGTCGGCAAAGGGTTTTTTCGCAGTCCTGTCTCCGAGGTCGATCACCTGGTCGGCGTCGGTGTTCTCGGGCAATTGGTGAGTGACGACGACCACCGTTCGCTCGGCACCGAACAGCCCGTCGTCGGTGGTGAGCAGCTTGCGCAGAATCCGTTCGCCGGAGATTCTGTCGAGATGTTCGGTCGGCTCGTCCAACAGCACGACGGGCGCGGTGCTCAGCAGTGCGCGTGCGAGAAGGAGTCGACGACGCTCGCCACCCGAGACCGCCTGCGCCCCACCGATCAGTGTCGTGTGAACGCCCTGGGGCAACGCGTCGAGCCACGGTCCGAGACCCACTCGTCGCAATGCCTGCGTTGCCTGGTCTTCGTCCACGTCGCCCCGCACCACTCGCAGGTTCTCCAGAATCGAGGTGTCGAACAGGTGCGCGTCTTCGGCGAACAGCGCTGCATCCGAGCCGAATTCGACGGCGAGTGCCCGAAGCATCGTCGTCTTTCCCGATCCGCTGGGCCCGATGATTGCGCTCCGCGCATGTGCGCGAAAGTTCGTAGCAGGGGTCGGGCAGGAGTGGAGCCCGCGGAACGACCCGTTCAGGCTGCCACTCACATGGGGAGCCGCATCGAGCATGGTCATGATTCGGGTGGCCGCGATTCGGCCGCGCATCAGTGCGATTGCCGCTGCGGGCAGCGCTGCGGTCGCCTCGAATGCGGCCAGTGGAACCAACACGATGATCGCGAGCGCCATCGGCGTCATGCCGCCCGCGGTGCCTCCGTCCGGGCCGTACAGCCCGATGCCGATCAGCAACGACCCGATCACCGACGCTCCGATCGCCAGTGGCTGTGCGGCATCGGCGAGTGCCGACGGACGCGCCGCGCGATCTCGCGCTTTCACCGAGTCGTGTGCTGCGCCCTCGGCTTCGGCGAGTGTCGCGTCCAGACGACGGGCGACTCGCAGTTCCGCCGCATGGTCGAGTGCGCGGACGGCTGTCTCGGCGAAGCGCACGTCGGCTTCGACACCGGCTTCCTCGGCGATCCTCGCCGACCGGGCCGCGAGTATCGGTGCACCCACGCCGGCGATCAGCAATGCCACCGCCAGAATCGATGCGGCGGCAGGTGCGATTCCCGCGAGCAGGCCCACGGCCGCGAGCATCATCAGCACGCTCACACAGATGGGAACGACGGCCCGGATGACGACGTCACCGAGAACGTCCACGTCCGCACCGGTGCGCGCCAGAACGTCACCCCGTCGCAGTGCGACCGCGCCGTTCCCGTTCGCCAATCTCTCGTAGATTCTCGTGCGGGCCGCCGTCGTTCCGCGCAGCGCCACATCATGGGTGGTCAAGCGTTCGAGATACCGAAACACCCCGCGCGAGATACCCAGCGCCCGAACGGCTACGACGGCAACCGACAGGTCCAGCACCGGTGGCATCTGCCACGCCCGGGTGATCAACCACGCCGACAGTGCCGCCAGGGCGAGCGCACTGCCCAGCGTCGCCACTCCGGCCAACACGGCCAGTACGACTCTGCGCGGAGACAGCTCGAGCAGCGCCAGCGCTCGTCGCAGATCAGACATGCTCGAACTCCCGCTTCGTGGTCGAGTCGCTGCGGACCTCGACGATGCGGTCGGCGGCATGCAGCACCGAACGCCGATGACCGACCATCACCACGGTGACGCCGCGGTCGGCGGCATCTCGAACCGCCTGCAGCACAGTCGCTTCACTCACCGGATCCAGGTGTGCCGTCGGCTCGTCCAACAGCATCACCGGAGCATCGGACACGAAGGTACGTGTCAGTGCGAGGCGCTGTAGCTCGCCGAGCGAAAGCCCCACCCCACTCTGCCCGACGCGGGTGTCCCAGCCCTCGGGGTGTTCTCGAAGCACCTCGTCGAATCCGGCTGCGCGGCAGGCGAGTTCCAGTGCAGCCGAGTCGGGGATTCCGTGCAGGGTCACGTTGTCGTAGAGCGTGCCCGGCACCAACACCGGCCGCTGCGGGAGCCAGGCCACCTGCGCCCACCACTGTTCGAGATCGAGTTCGGCGATCGGCACTCCCCCGACGCTCACCGCGCCGGTCGACGGCGGAGTCAACCCCAGGATCGCGTGCAGCGCAGTCGTTTTACCTGCGCCGTTCGGTCCGGTCAGGACCGTGACGGTGCCCGCCCGGCACAGCGCACTCAGCTCCGCTGGTGCCGCTCCGTCCCGACTTGCAACGCCGAGCCCGTCCAGCTCGATGTCGACGGCTGTCGTGTCGACGGTGCGGCCACCGGTCGGCCGCGCTGTTCGCCGGTCCAACACCCGGAATGCACGATCGGCTGCCTCGACGCCGTCCTCGGCCGCATGAAACTGGGTGCCGACCGCGCGCAGTGGAAAGTACACCTCGGGCGCGAGGACGAGCGCGATGATGCCGGCTTCGAGTGTCATCTCGCCGAACACCAGCCGCAGCCCGATGCCGACGGCAACCAGCGCTACACACAGCGTCGCGAGCAACTCGAGCACCATCGACGACAGGAACGCAATCTTCAGTGCGCGCATGGTCGTTCGACGATGGGCGTCGCCCAATGCACGAACACGAGCGGCCGGTCCGTGCTCGCGCCCGAGCGCGCGCAGAGTCGGCAAGCCTGCCAACAGATCGAGCAGTTGCGCAGACAACCTGGTCATCGTGGTGAGCGTGGCGGCCGCCCGGCCCTTGGTCAGCAAGCCGATCAGGATCATGAAGACGGGGATGAGCGGCAGGGTCACGGCGATGATGGCGGCCGACGTCAGATCCTGTGTGAGGATGACGATCAGGACCAACGGGGTGACGATGACGGCCAGCACCAGCGCCGGCAAATAGCCGGTCAGGTACGCCCGTAGTCCGCCGATGGCGCGGGTCACGACGACGGCCAGTTCCTCGCGCTCGGCGTCCAGCTCGCGAGGCTCGAATCGCGTTGCCGTCGTGAGTACTTCGATCTCCAGCTCGGCGACGACCCGCGACGCCGACCGGTGTGCGTAACGAGACTGAGCTCCGGTCGCGAGCACCCGAACCACTGTTGCACCGGCCAGGACGACCAGTTCCGTCGTCCATGCGGACAACGATCTGGCCGACGGGTCGGTGATGACGCCGGCCAGCACGCGTCCGATTGCCAGTGCACTCACGATGATGCACAGGGTGACCACGGTCGACAGCGCGACCGTGACGAGCACGTAGCCGCGGGCGGAGCGCGAGTACTTCCACAGTCGCGGATCGACCGGGCCCTTCGGCCGTGTCCGCGAAGTGGTGGGTGCGGTCACGACTTCACCGACAGCCCGATCGAGTCGGGGATCTGGGCGCTCGAAATACGTTGCCGGAAGACCCAATACGTCCACGCCTGGTAGCCGAGGACGACGGGTGCAGCGAAGGCCGCAGCCCACGTCATCACCGTCAACGTGTAGGGGCTGGACGACGCGTTGGCGATGGTGAGATCGAAGGCGGCGTCGGTGCTGGACGGCATCACGTTGGGGAACAGGGACGCGAACAGCAGCACGACGACGGCGACGATGGCAATGCAGGTGAAGACGAAGGCCCAGCCTTCACGTACTTTCCCCGTCAGCGCGACGACGAGCAGCAGGGCGACTGCTGCCACCGCGACGAGTACCCACGTCCAGGTTTTCCCGTACGCGAGTTGTGTCCACAGCGCGAAGGCTCCACCGACGAGCACTGCCGGAACCGACAGCCACGCTGCCATTTTCACCGAGTCCTCGTGGACGTCGCCGGAGGTCTTGAGCGCGATGAACACGGCACCGTGCAGTGCGAACACCACGGCCATCGTTACTCCGCCGAGCAGTGCGTACGGGTTGAGGAGATCGAAGAACCCTGCGGTGACCTTCTTGTTCTCGTCGATCGCGACTCCGCGGACGATGTTGGCGAACGCGACGCCCCACAGCACCGCCGGAACCCACGAGCCGATGCCGATGCCGATGTCGCAGCGACGACGCCACACCGGGTCGTCGATCTTGCCGCGCCATTCGATGGCGCAGATGCGCAGGATGAGCGCCACCAGGATCAACAGCAACGGCAGGTAGAAGCCCGAGAACAACGTGGCGTACCACTCGGGAAACGCCGCGAACAGGGCACCGCCTGCAGTGATGAGCCAGACTTCGTTGCCGTCCCAGACCGGGCCGATGGTGTTGAGAACTGCGCGACGACGCTTCTCCCCCGTCACGGGGTCGGGGTGCCTACCCAGAATGGGAATGAGCATGCCGACGCCGAAGTCGAAGCCTTCGAGCACGAAGTAGCCGACGAAGAAGAAAGCGATGATGAGAAACCAGAATTCGGGCAATGACATTGCTATCCCCTAGTACGCGAACGAGAGCTGCTTGGGCTCATCGTCTTCCGATTCCGGTGGGTCGACGTGCGGGTGCGCGTCGTGGTCGAGAGGTCCTTCGATGACGTAGCGCCGAAGCAGGTAGAACCAGACACCTCCGAGAGCGGCGTACAGCAGTGTGAACGTCACCAGCGAGGCGACGACGAGGCCGACGGGATGGTCGGAGACGCCCTGGTCGACGGTGAGCCGGATCTGATCGACTCCCGAGAGGTTGGGCGCGACAACCCATGGCTGACGCCCCATTTCGGTGAAGATCCAGCCGGCACTGTTGGCCAGGAACGGCGTCGGAATGGCCAGCAGCGACAGCCACGAGAACCATTTCTGGTCGGGAATCCGGCCACCTCGGGTAACCCACAGTCCTGCGACAGCGAGCAACGCAGAGCCTGCGGCCAGGCCGATCATCATCCGGAACGCCCAGTAGGTGACGAACAGGTTGGGCTTGTAGTTGCCCGGTCCGAACTGCTGCTCGTACTGATCCTGTAGTTGGTTGACGCCCTGCACGGTGGCACCGAAGTCGTTCTCCGCCAGGAACGAGGTGAGGCCGGGGATCGCGATGAGGTGCACCACGGATTCGCAGTTGTTGTGGGTACCCACGGTCAGGAGCGAGAAGCTGGCTCCGGTTTCGGTGTCGCACAACGATTCTGCGGAGGCCATCTTCATCGGCTGCTGCTCGAACATGAGCTTGCCCTGAATGTCTCCGGTGATGGCGAGCGCCCCACCCGCAACGATCATGACGATGAAGGACATGCGCGCTGCCGATCGGAACATCTGGCGCGAGTCGGTGGCTGGGACCGCAGCTATCTCGTTCTCGGCCTTTTTCTTTCGAGCCTCGCGGACCATCCACCATCCGGAGATGCCTGCGACGAAGGTTGCGGCGGTGAGGAATGCACCTGCTACGGCGTGCGGGAAGGCCGCCAGCGCAGTGTTGTTGGTGAGCAGCGCCCAGATGTCGGTCAGCTCGGCGCGGCCGGTTTCTTCGTTGTAGATCGCGCCGACGGGATGCTGCATCCAGGAGTTGGCTGCGATGATGAAGAAGGCCGAGGCGTTGACGCCGATGGCGACGAGCCAAATGGTCGCCAGGTGAACGAGTTTGGGTAGTCTGCTCCATCCGAAGATCCACAGACCGAGGAACGTGGACTCGAGGAAGAACGCGACCAGCCCTTCGAGTGCGAGGGGTGCACCGAACACGTCACCGACGAATCGTGAGTATTCGCTCCAGTTCATTCCGAACTGGAACTCCTGCACGATTCCCGTTGCGACGCCGAGTGCGAAGTTGATGAGGAACAGCTTGCCGAAGAACTTGGTCAGTCGATACCAGGAATCCTTGCCGGTGATCACCCACATGGTCTGCATGGCCGCCACCATCGGCGCGAGGCCGATGGTGAGGGGTACGAGAATGAAGTGATAAACGGTGGTGATACCGAACTGCCACCGCGAGACATCCAACGCGTCCATCGATACTCCGAACTCTTCCGCCCGAGCTGTGACGGGCAACACCGCAGGTCAGGGCATTGGCCCGCGACTGATTCGAATGTACTACTACGAGTAGTAGTAGGGAAGAGTCTTTCGACAGGGCCATTGGACCCTCAGAGCATCCGGACGGTCTCCACCGCGAGATCGACCATCTCGGGCACCTCGTCCGCGCGGCTGGGCCGCCCCAGAACGACGCCGTTCATCGATGTCACCCGCGCAGCCAGCGTGACGCTCGAAACGAGCCAAACACCGTCCGCTGCAATGAGATCCGCTGGATACAGATGTCCGTGCTCGCACGTCCAGCCGGCCGCCTCGGCCACCGAGAACAGGGCGGCAACTGTGGTGCCCGCCAGGATGCCCTGCTCGACCGACGGTGTGACGAGAGTCTTACCGCGCGCCACCACCACCGTCGACCGGGGTCCCTCGAGCACTCTGCCCTCGCTGCTGAGGTAGATCACGTCGTCCACGCCCTGGCGGGCAGCGTGGCGCAGCGCGGCCATGTTGGTCGCGTACGACAACGTCTTCGCGCCTGCCAGCTGCCACGGCGCACCGGCGGAGAAGTCGACCGAGTAGCCCCGATCGAGCGTCATCACCGACACCCCGTTCTCCCGGGCGTTTCGCACTCGACCCGGCAGTGGCCCCAGCGTCACGAACGCCGTCGGATCGCCGCCGCCCTCACGACCACGGCTCAGCACCAACCGCAGAACGCCCTCGTCCGTGGACTTCTCCGTCCACAGGCCGACCGACTGCTCGATCACTGCGCGCCAGGCATCCGGATCGGGGACGGGAAGATCCAGGGCCGCCGCCGACACGGCCAGACGCGCCAGGTGCAGCTCGACGCCGCAGGCCGAGCCGTCACGCACCAGCAGCGTCTCGAACGCGCCGTCACCACGCACGGCAGCCAGATCGTCGGCGAACAGCAACGGCCGATCCGCGTCGTGCACTCGGCCGTCCAACGTCACCACTACCGACTCCGACATGCCGCCACCCTAAAGGCTGTGGCCGGGTGCTCCTACTATGGAGTGGTGTCCGATCCTGTGACGATCACCCCGAGTCCTCTTCTCACTCTCCCCGGCGCAGTGCCCTCTCCCGACGACAGCGTCGATGCCGGCGTCGCCTGGCACTACGGCAATCCGTTCGGCGAACAACGCAGTGCCGTCAGCGCAGCCGCCGTCATCGATCGATCCCACCGATTCGTGCTTGCCATCAGCGGCGACGAGCGGTCGAGCTGGCTGAACACGATCTCGAGCCAACTCGTGTCGGATCTGCCCGACGGCAGCTCGGCCGAAAACCTGAGCCTGGACGTCAACGGCCGCATCGAGCATCATTTCGTTCAGACCGATCTGGGCGGGGTCACCTACATCGACACCGAACGTGCACAGGGACCGGATCTGCTGTCGTTCCTGAAGAAGATGGTCTTCTGGGCCAAGGCCGAACCCAGAGAGGCCGACGAACTCGTCGTTCTCTCCGTCCTCGGATCCGACGCGGCGTCGATCCTCGACAAGGCAGGCCTCCCCGTTCCGAGCGAGATCTACGGCGCGTCGGCAGTGGACGGCGGCGGCTTCGTCCGGCGGATGCCCTGGCCGGGCCCGAACTCGTACGACGTCGTCGTCCCCCGAGCAGGCCTGAGCGACTGGTTCCTTCGCCTCCGCGACGCCGGTGCTGCCCCGGCCGGAACGTGGGCGTACGAGGCGTTGCGGGTGGAATCGGTGCGACCGCGGGTGGGCGTGGACACCGACGAGAAGACCATTCCGCACGAGGTCCGATGGATCGGCAGTGCAGCCGAGTTCGGCGCGGTTCATCTGGAGAAGGGCTGCTATCGCGGGCAGGAGACCGTCTCGCGGGTGCACAACCTCGGTCGACCGCCGCGTCACCTGGTACTCCTGCATCTCGACGGTTCCGCCGACGGACGGCCCGTGACCGGCGATCCCGTCACCGCCGGTAGCCGCGCGGTGGGGCGTCTGGGGACCGTTGTCGACCACTTCGAGCTCGGGCCCGTTGCCCTCGCGCTGGTCAAGAGAACGATTCCGGTGGACGCCGCCCTGGAGGCGGGTCCGTGTGCGGCGTCGATCGACCCCGACTCCATCCCCTCGTACGACGACGTGCAGGCCGGCCGCGCGGCCGTCGATCGCCTACGCGGCCGGTGACCGGGTCCGTCTCGGCGGTCTGCGTGGTGCATGCCGACGTCCCGTTCGGGCGGCGCGGCGTCGTCGACAGTGGCATCGACAAGCGGCCCGTGCACGGCCCGGTGGATGTGCACGAGCTCGGCATCGGCGGGGACCACTGTCGCGACACCAAGTTCCACGGTGGTCTCGATCAAGCCGTGTACGCCTACGACGAGGCAGAAGCCCGGTACTGGGCCGATCAGCTGGGTGCGCCCGTCGAGCCAGGACGGTTCGGCGAGAATCTGCGGACCAGCGGCGTCCCGGTGACCGACGCGGTGATCGGGACGCGGTGGCGCATCGGCACGGTGACGCTGGAGGCAACCATCGCACGCAAGCCCTGCGGCACGTTCGCGCGGTGGATGGGCGAGCCGGGGTGGGTTCGCCGATTCACGGCCCAGGGAGATGTGGGCGCTTACTTCCGAGTGCTCGAGCCCGGGGTCTTCGCCGCCGGTGATTCGGTGACGGTCGAATCGGTTCCTCGGCACGCGGTGACGGTGCGGATGCTCTTCGAGGGGCGGGACGCCGCGGCGATGCAGACTCTTCTGGACGAGCCCGGATTGGCACCGAAGGTGTACCGCGACGCGGCGGCGGCGCTGAAATCGTCGCGGAGGCCATGACGCGCAGCACTACTGTTTTCGTGTCGTAGCGCGAAAATAGTTCGCCTGAGCACGGATATGCGCAGGTACAGGCAGCGCGGACCCCTGCCCCGGGCGTGTCGCGCCGCCGGGCCCGGCTTCGACACGTGGTGCCGTATGCGCATCGCGGCGATTCGCGCGCTAGAGTGTGTGCCAGGAAGAAATACCAACTCTAACGGGGCCGCCAAATTTCCCCAGGCCGCCCCGCAAGTCCGCGAGGGGGCACCGCCATGGGCCGAGGCAGGGCTAAGGCAAAGCAGACAAAGGTCGCTCGTGAGCTCAAGTACAGCTCGCCGACAACGGACTTGGAGAGTCTGCAAAGAGAGCTCTCCGGTGGTTCGTCCAACTCCCATCGTGGCGGCATCCACTCTGACTCGGATGTGCATTCCCGAGTCGAGGAAGACGAGTACGAGGACTGGCGACGCTAGAAACTGTGCACTGAACGACTGAGGGGGAGCCGCACGGCGGCTCCCCCTCACTTGTTCGTCGTGTGACCGGTCGGTCAGAACCTCGGGTGGTTACCCAGCAGCAGCGCTCGCTCATCGGCGACGTCCTTGCCCGCAGCCTTCTTGACCGTGCCGAGAGTCCAGCAGTCGATGTGGCGTGCGGTCAGTACCGCCAGAGCACGATCGACGTCCTCGGGGGCGACGATCGCGACCATGCCGACACCCATGTTGAACGTCTGCTCCATCTCGGCCCGCTCGACGCGTCCGCGCTGCGCGATGAGGGAGAAGATCGGGGCCGGGCTCCACGTGGTCCGATCGAGTTCGGCCACGAGGCCCTCGGGCATGACGCGCGAGAGGTTGTTGGCGAGTCCGCCGCCCGTCACGTGGCAGAACGTGCGCACGTCGGTCTCGGCCGCGAGTGCGAGGCAGTCCTTGGCGTAGATCTTCGTCGGCTCGAGCAGTTCTTCGCCGAGTGTGCGGCCGAACTCCTCGACGTGTCCGCCGAGATCCATGTGGTTGATCTCGAGCAGCACCTTGCGAGCGAGCGAGTAGCCGTTGGAATGCAGACCGGACGATCCCATGCCGATGACGACGTCGCCGGGACGCACGCGCTCGGGTCCGAGGATCGAGTCCGCCTCCACGACGCCGATGCCGGTGGCAGAAAGGTCGTAGTCACCGTCGGCCATCAGCCCCGGGTGTTCGGCCGTCTCGCCGCCGAGCAACGCACAACCGGCGATGATGCAGCCCTCGGCGATGCCCTTGACCAGTTCCGCGACCTGCTCGGGAACGACACGGCCGACGGCGATGTAGTCCTGCAGGAACAGCGGCTCGGCTCCGCACACGACCAGATCGTCGACGACCATGGCCACGAGGTCGAGGCCCAGGGTGTCGTGCTTGCCGAGGGCCTGGGCGACGGCGACCTTGGTGCCGACTCCGTCGGTCGAGGCAGCCAGGACCGGCTCGCGGTAGTCGCCCTTGAGCGCGAACAGACCGGCGAAACCACCGAGACCGCCCATGACCTCGGGCCTGCTGGCCTTCTTGGCGAGTGGCGCGAACAGTTGAACTGCTCGGTCTCCTGCGGCGATATCGACCCCGGCCGCCGCGTAGGAGGCACCGCCCGAGTGAGTTGCGCTCGTGGGTTGGGATTCCTCGGTCATTCGGCTCCAGCCTGTGTACTCGTTCATGTCAGCGCCCGTAGCGGCGCAGATAGCGCCCTAACGGTACCGGAGTGCCCGCTGGCGGGAAGAATTCACGTGTGCAGCCGCTTGCCCGGGATGGCGGCCAACAGCTTCTTCGTGTACTCCTCCTCCGGCGAGCGCAGAATCTTCCACGGCGTGCCCTGCTCGACGACCTGGCCGCCCCGCAGCACCACCACTCGATGTGCGACGCGATCGACCACCGCCAGATCGTGGCTGATGAACAGGCAGGCGAAACCGAACTCCTGCTGCAGCGCCTCGAACAGGTCGAGCACGGCCGCCTGGACCGAGACGTCCAGTGCACTGGTCGGCTCGTCTGCGACCACCAGATCCGGTCCCAGCACCAGTGCCCGCGCCAGGCTGACGCGTTGCCGTTGCCCACCGGACAGCTCGTGCGGGTAACGCTTGTCGGTGCCGGACGGTAGCTGCACGGCGTCGAGCAGCTCGGTGGTCCTGGCCGCGATCGCATCCTTGGAGCCGTACTTGTGCACGATCATCGGCTCGGCGATGCACTGTCCGACGGTGAGCCGCGGGTTCAGCGACGCCGACGGGTCCTGGAAGACGAAGCCGAATCGCTTGCGCAAGGGCTTGAGCTTGCGCTCGCTCACGCCGGCGATGTTCTGTCCCATCACCGTCACGCTGCCGCTGGTCGGCTTCTGGAGCGCTGCAACGCACCTGCCGATCGTCGACTTACCCGAGCCCGACTCGCCCACCAGACCGAGGGTTTCGCCGCGGTGGATGGTCAGCGAGACGTCGTCGACCGCTCGGAATGCCGAGGAGCCGACCCCACCGGAGAACTGCACCACCAGCTGCGAGACCTCGAGTACCGGCTCGCCCGACGTGTCGACGGTCTTGTCCGACTCCACTGCAGCAAGGGTCGGCACCGCGGCCAGCAGCTTTTTGGTGTACTCGTCTTCGGGGGCGTCGAACAGCTGTGCCACCGGCGCTTCCTCGACGACTCGGCCGTTCTGCATGACGACGACGCGGTCCGCCAGATCGGACACGACGCCCATGCTGTGGGTGATCAGCACGATGGCGCACCCGAGCCGGTCTTTCAGATCGCGCAGCAGCTCGAGGATCTCGGCCTGCACCGTGACGTCGAGGGCGGTGGTCGGCTCGTCGGCGATGATGACTTTCGCCTCACACGAGATGGCGATCGCGATCATGACGCGTTGCTTCTGGCCACCGGAGAGCTCGTGTGGGTAGTACGAGAAGCGCTGCTCGGGGTTCGGCAACCCCACCATCGTCAACAACTCGATGGCCCGCGCCTTGGCATCCTTACTGCCCATCCGTTTTCCGTCTGCACTTCGGGTCGTTCCGCCGGCTCCACTCCTGGCGCGGGTGTGCGCGCGCAACGCCTCGACGATTTGATACCCGATGGTGAACAACGGATCGAGAGCACTGCCCGGCTCCTGGAACACCATCGAGATCTTGTTGCCCCGCAGCCTCGCCCACGCCTTGTCGTTCAGCGTGGTGACGTCCTGCCCGCCGAGAACCACGTGCCCGTCGACTCGCGCGGTATCGGGCAGCAGCCCGATGGCGGAGCGGACACTGACGGATTTACCCGACCCCGACTCCCCCACGACGGCGAGAACTTCACCGGGATAGACCTCGAACGAGACCTCGGTGACGGCATCGACTTCGCCGGCATCGGTGACGAACGAAACGGACAACGACTGCACCGACAATGCGGACTCGCGTGGAGTCACGACACTCGATGTCATACCTTCACCGCCTTCTTGAACTTCTTGCGGGTGCGCAGCAGCGGATTGAGTGTCTCGCTTGCACTTTCACCGACCATGGTCAGACCGAGGACCACCAGCACGATGCCCAGGCCTGGGAACACCGACGTCCACCAGATGCCGTTGGAGATGTCCGGTAGGGCCTTGTTGATGTCGTATCCCCACTCCGAGGCGGAGGTCGGCTCGATCCCGAACCCGAGGAAGCCGAGCCCGGCGAGGGTGAGGATGGCCTCGGCTCCGTTGAGCGTGATGATGACCGGCAGTGTCTGCACCACGTTGGCGAGTATGTGCCGGAACAGAATTCGCGGTGTACCGGCTCCGGTCACCCGCGCGGCGTCGACGTACGGTTCGGTCTTGACGGCGACCGTCGCGTTGCGGACCACCCGGAAGTACTGGGGCACGAAGATCGCCGTGATGGCAATGGCCGCGGAGGCGATACCGCCGAAACTCGACGACTGACCGCCTGCCACGACGATCGAGATGACCACGGCGAGAAGCAGAGACGGGAATGCGTACATCGCGTCCATGAACAGCACGAGCACCCGGTCGAACCAGCGGCCGATGTAGCCCGAGGCCAGACCGAGGGGAACGCCGATGATCAGGGACAGCACCAGCGACGAGGCGATGACCATCAATGCGGTTCTGGCACCGTAGATCACCCGCGACAACACGTCCTCACCGCGAACCGAGGTACCGAACCAGTGATCCGCGGACGGCGCGGCTTGGCGGGCGAAATCCGCACCGGCGTCACTGGTCTGCGAGAAACCGTACGGCGCGAGAATCGGCGCGAACAGCGCCGCGATCACGAACCCCACCATCAGCGCCAACCCGACGATGAGCGTGACCCGCTGCAATCCCGAGGTGGACTTCACGAACGCGACGCCGGGGAACCCTCTGCGGTGCGGACGGGTGGGAGGAACGTCGGACAGCACGACTTCGGTGCTCATCAGAACCTCACTCTCGGGTCGATCAGGGCGACGATCGCGTCGGTGACGAAGCTGACGACGGCGACCACCACGGCAAGGAACGTCACGATGCCCTGCACTGCAACGAAATCGCGGGCCTGCAGATAACGGGCGAGTTCGTAGCCCAGTCCTTGCCACTCGAAGGTCGTCTCGGTGAGTACGGCACCGCCGAGGAGGACGGCGATCTGCAGTCCGATGACGGTGACGATGGGAATCATGGCGTTACGGAACGCATGTCGCCTCGTCACCGTGCCCTCGCTCAACCCGCGCGCGCGGGCGGCGTCGACGAACGGCGCCTGCAACGTCTGAATCAGGTTGACTCGCACCAATCGCAGGAACACACCGGCCGTCAGCAGTCCGAGCGCAAGAGCGGGCAGAACCGCGTGCTCGAGCACGTCGACGGTGTAACCGGTGTCGCCGTACAGGAACGAGTCGATGATCAGAATGTTCGTCTTCGGGGAGACGTTCTGCAGTGCCAGTTCGACATTGGTACTGGCCCGCCCGGCGACCGGCAGCCAGCCGAGCTTGACGGCGAACAGCAGCTTGAGCAGCATGCCGACGAAGAATACCGGGGCCGCGTACGCCAGGATCGCGAAGATTCGCAGCGACGCATCACCGAACCGGTCGCGATGGGTGGCGGCGTAGAACCCGAGCGGGATGCCGACCGCGAACGCGACGAGCAGCGCCCAGAACGCCAATTCCAGTGTGGCAGCACCGTTGACGAGCAGGACGTCACTGATCGCGCGATTGTCGGTGGCGGAGCGGCCGAAGTCGCCGCGCAACAACCCGGTCAGGTACTCCCAGTACTGCGTCAGGATCGGCCGGTCGTATCCGGCCTCGGCCTTGCGCTGGGCGATCTGTTCGGCGGGTAGTCGACCGCCGAGGGCGGCGGTGATCGGGTCACCGATCACACGCATGAGAAAGAAGACGACGGTGACGAGAATCCAGGCAGTCGGGATGATCAACAGAAACCTGATCCCGAGATAGCGGGCGAGCGCGCCGTATCGTGACGGCGCGCTCGCCTGCTGCGCTTTCTTCTCCCCTACCGGCGTCTGTGCGGTAGCGGGCACCGGTCAGCTCTTGGCGAGAGTGACGAAGCGGAACTTGAACGAGGCGTCGAGGGTCTCGTCCACACCGCTGATCTCATCGGTGGCGACGGCGATCTGCTTGCCCTCCAACAGCGGAAGGGTCGGCAGGTAGTTGGTCGCGAGCTCGGTCTGAATCTGTCCGATGATCTGCATCCGTGCGTTCTCGTCGGCCGTCGTGCGCTCGAGGTCGAGCAGTGACGTGATCTCCGGGTTCTCGAAATGCGACTGGAGGAAGTTGTCCGGTCCGAAGAACGGCGTCAGGTAATTGTCTGCATCGGGGTAGTCCGGGAACCATCCGAGCTGGTACACCGGGTACGCGTCGGCGACGCGTTCCTTGGTGTAGGTGCTCCACTCGGTGGACTGCAGATTGACGTTGAACAAGCCCGTCGCGTCGAGCTGACTCTTGATCGCGGCGTACTCCTCGCTCGAGCTCGAGCCGTAGTGATCCGGGTTGTACTGCAGGTTGAGTTGGATCGGAGTGGCGACGCCTGCAGCGGAAAGGAATCCGGCAGCCTCGTCCTTGTTGGGGGTCTCACCGTAGACGTCGGAGAAGGCCTTGTTGGAACCTTCCAGACCGGTCGGCACCACGGAGTACAGCGGGGTGTAGGTGCCCTTGTAGACGCCGTCGGAGAGCGCCTGGCGATCGACCGAGGCAGCAATCGCCTTGCGTACGGCCAACTTCTGCTCGGGGGTGTTGCCGGGCATCGTGTTCATGTTGAAGACCATGTAGCGGGACTCGCCGCCGGGACCCTCGTGCACCGTGAGGCCGTCGACGGCTCCCAGCGATTCGACGTCGGTCGGGGTGAGGGAACGCCACGCCACATCGATGGCCTTGTTCTGCACATCGAGCTTGAGGTTGTCGGAGCTGGTGTAGTACTTCACGTTGACCGACGACGTCTTCGGGGTGCCGAGAATGCCGTTGTAGTCACCGTTGGCCACGAAGCTGACGAGTGAGTTCTTGCCATAGCTGGAGATGGAGTACGGGCCGGCGAACGGCTTGCCCGCAACCACTGCGTCGTCGTCGAGCACCTTGTCGGCCGGGAACACTGTCTGGTCGACGATCGGGCCCGCGGGTGTCGCGAGGATCTGCGGGAACGTCTGATCGTTGGCCGCTTTGAGGGTGAACTCGACGGTCTTCTCGTCCGGTGTCGCGATGCTGTCGAGATTGGTCAGCAGCGACGCAGGCCCGTTCGGATCGTTGATCGCGACGATGCGGTCGAACGAGAACTTGACGCTCTCGCTCGTCAGCGGATTGCCGTTGGCGAACTTCAGGTCGTCCTTGAGCGTGCACTTGTAGACGGTCGGCTCCGCGAAATCGCAGCTCTCGGCCGCATCGGGCTCGAGCTCGGAGCTACCGGGAGCGAAGTTCATCAGGAACGGATACGTCTGGTTCATCACCATGAACGATCCGTTGTCGTACGAGCCGGCCGGGTCGAGCGAGGTGACCTGGTCCGTGGTGCCGACCGTGATGGTCTCACCGCCGCCGCCGTCGCCGGATCCACCGGCGTCGGTGCGTCCCGAGCCGCACGCTGCGGCGGTCAGTGCGAGTACCGACAGTGCGGCCACTGCGGCGGTCTTCTTGCCGTGCTTACGCACAGCCGTTCGTGATGCGGCGCTGTAGCGCTGCATGCGTCCGTCGTCGGGCGACAGGGTCATCTGAGCCTCTATCCAATCGGTGTGTCCTATGTAACTCGGGACAGTACCGATGGACTGTTTCCAATATGTGGCATTGAGAAAACCCTGCTGTTCCCTAACGGAAAAGACCGGGTCAAGGACGGCTGAGAGCGCTCACATTCGCGTCGTTGTCCACCGGTTGCCCAGCGGCCGACGCCAGCAGACCCTCGAGCACGTGCTTGCCTAGTGCATTGTCCGCGGGCAGATCGATGGGGTACTTCCCGGTGAAACATGCTGCACACAAGCGCGATTCGGGCTGCTCCGACGCCGCAATCATGCCGTCGATGGAGATGTAGCCCAGCGAGTCGGCACCGATGGCCTGCCGGACGCCTTCGAGGATTCCGTCCTCGGAATCGACGCCGTTGGCGATCAGCTCTGCGGGAGAAGCGAAGTCGATGCCGTAGAAGCAGGGCCACCGCACCGGCGGGGACGCGATACGTACGTGGATCTCAAGGGCACCGGCCTCGCGCAGCATCCTGATCAGCGCCCGCTGCGTGTTGCCGCGAACGATCGAATCATCCACCACCACGAGCCTTTTGCCGCGAATGACCTCTTTGAGAGGGTTGAGCTTGAGCCGGATTCCGAGCTGCCGAATGGTCTGCGACGGTTGAATGAACGTGCGGCCCACGTACGCGTTCTTCATGAGCCCCTGGCCGTACGGGATTCCCGAGCCCTGGGCGAAGCCCACGGCTGCCGGAGTTCCGCTCTCGGGCACCGGGATGACCAGATCACCCTCGGCCGGATGCTCCTTGGCGAGACGACGTCCGATTTCCACCCGAGTCGAGTGCACCGAGCGACCGCCGATGACGCTGTCGGGCCGTGCGAGATAGACGTACTCGAACACGCAGCCCTTGGGCTCGGGGGCAGCGAAACGCGAGGACCGAACGCCGTCGGCGTCGATCGCCAACAGTTCGCCGGGCTCGATGTCGCGGACGAACGCCGCACCGACGATGTCGAGTGCCGCGGTCTCGCTGGCGACGACCCAGCCGCGATCGAGGCGACCGAGGCACAGCGGCCGAACGCCGTGCGGATCACGCGCGGCGTAGAGGGTGTGTTCGTCCATGAAGGTCAGGCAGAACGCGCCTTTGAGCAGCGGCAGCAATTCCATCGCCGCCTGCTCGATGGTGCAGTCGGCGGCCTTGTGCGCCAGCAGTGCCGTCACGACATCGGAATCCGACGTCCCGTTGCCCTGCAATCGATCGCTGATCAGGCCCGCATCGCGAGCCTTGGTGGCGAGTTCGGCGAAGTTCACCAGATTGCCGTTGTGCCCGAGCGCGATACCGGTACCGGCAGTGGTGGTGCGGAAGATCGGTTGCGCGTTCTCCCACGTCACCGACCCACTGGTGGAGTACCGGCAATGGCCGATGGCGACGTGCCCGGGCATCGCGCCGAGCGTCTGCTCGTCGAACACCTGACTGACCAGGCCGAGATCCTTGAACACGAGCACCTGGGAGCCGTCGGACACCGCGATGCCTGCGGCTTCCTGCCCACGGTGCTGCAGTGCGTAGAGGCCGTAGTACGAGAGCTTGGCCACGTCCTCGCCCGGTGCCCACACACCGAACACTCCACACTCTTCGCGCGGCTCGTTCTCCGGCTCGTCGATGGGTTTGCCTACCAGAAGATTCGGACTGTCGACCGACAAATCGGCGTTGGTCACGGGCATTGCTCCCTAGGGGGTCCGGGGCGGGGGGCCGTGCCCAGTCTACGGGCACACGGGCTGACACAACGCATCGTGTGTCCAGGAGATTCCCGACGGTCGAACGGCCGCTGAAATCCGGCGGTCAGGTGATGGTCAGCAACGGCAACCACCGACCCACCTCGACGGCCCGGCTGCCGGACGCGTCGATCGAGCCGTCGCCGAGCGCCTCGGCGAAATCCCGGGTCCCGGTAGCCACCTGAAGCCATGTCAGAGCATCGGTTTCGACGACGTTCGGCGGGGTTCCTCTGGTGTGCCGGGGCCCGACGATGCACTGCACCGCGACGAACGGCGGCACCCGCACCTCCACCGACGACCCCGGTGCGTTCTGACCGAGAGTCCTGGCCGTGGTGCGCACGGCGGCGGCGATCTGTGCGCGTGGCGGCTTGTCGGCCTCACCTCGGATCCAGCCCGCGACGGCCAGAACGGCCTCGCGCACCTCGGCGGGACCGACCTCCTTGTGCGGTGGCATCTCCGGTCAGCTCCTCTCACGTTCGGTCGCCGCGAGATGCGCCAACACGGCACCGCTCGCGTTGAGTGCGTAGTGCAGCGCAGCAGGGGCGAGCACACTGCCGCTGCGCGCCCGCAGCCACGAGAACACCACCCCGGCGACGGTCGTCGCGGCAACGGTCCCGGCCACCGAATCCCCGGCGGCGCGGGCGGGACGAATGTGCCACAGTCCGAAGAAGACCGGCGACAGGGCAGGCGATGCCGCATCGAGCACACCGCGGAAGAGCAACTCCTCGGTCAGCACCGTCCCCACCGGAATCCGAAACAGCACCCACTCCGCGAGATCGTCCTCGGACGGACGGACGCGTCGACGCAGTGCGGGTACGGCGGCCACCACCGCAGACCCCAGGACGGGTATCGCTGCCGCAGCCGCTCCCCATTTCAGCCCGGATGCGGCGTTACGCAGGCCCAGCCGTTCGGCATTCGATCCCGACACCGCAGCCACAGCGACGGCGAACGACGCGTTGGCCACTGCCCGCCCGCGGGCTCCGAGCCCGGCCGCAGGCAGCACGTATGTGCTCCACGCCGTTGTCACGAGTCCGGTCAGAATGGGTCGTTCCGCAGGCTCCACTCCGGTTGCCAGAGCGGTTCTCACTTCTCGGGACCGTCACGTCCGGCGAACTGCTCCATGACGCCGCGCACTCGTTCGGTGTCGCGGTCGGTCCACCCCTCGGGAGCGGCGACGGCCACCCAGCCGTCGAGCACGAGGGTGCCGTAGTTGTGACCGTGGCCGTCGGGGACGCCTGCTGCGTTGGTCAGGTCCGCTGCCACCTGCCAGAAGGTCACCACCGGGAACCAACGCATGCTCGGCAGTCGGTCCGGCCCCGGCGGCTCGGACAGCCAGTCCGGGCGCTCGAACAGCAGGTCGGGTGACCACCAGACCACCGGATCCGACGCATGCTGGACGTACAGGATGCGCGGGGCGTACCAGGGCTGATCCTCCGGCGGGATGCCCGACGAATTGTCGGCGAAGCGAACCGTCAGGCCCTCGGAGTACACCGGCCGAACCTCGGGGCTGCCCGGATCACGCCTGCTGACGAACTGACTCCAGATGCGGTTGTCGTTCGGCGGACCCACCCACAGGACGCCGTCGGTGGTGGCGCGGATGTCGGCCAACCCGTCGAACGCGCCTTCACCGGACTTCGTCCCCAGACTTTCGCCGTAGACGTAGAACTTGGGACGGGTGGCCTCGGGCTCCTGCAGCCACCGGTCGTGCACTTTGTCGATCAGCGCCTTGCCTGCCTGGGCGGCTTTGTCGCCCTCGGCGATGAACGAGATCCAACTCGGCAGATACGAGTACTGGGAGGCGACGGTGGCGACATCGCCGTCGAACATCAGCTCCTCGGCCTCGACGGCGGTGGGGTTGACCCAGCCGGTGCCGGTGGTCGGCACGACGATGAGCGCTTTGCGCTGGAACGCGCCGGTGCGTTCGAGTTCGGCGACGACGATATCGAGTCGTTCGTCCTGAGTCTCCGCGGTTTCCAGTCCGGCGTAGGCCCGAATGGGTTCGAGGCTCGGACGTCCGGTGGCCCGTTCCATCTCGTCGGCTCGCAGGCCGCTGGAGACGAAGTTGCGGCCCTCGAATCCGAGTGTGTCCCACGGTGCCAACGAATTCGGGCTACCCGACCTCTCGTCGGCGACGGGTTGTTCTGTGCCCTCTCGCGTTTCGTCGTTCTGCAGACTGAACACCGAGTTGGTCACCTCGGAGACCGCACGCAACAGCACACCCTGGACCAGGGCGACGACCAACACCACCAGAACGATCACGCCGAGTGCATTGGCCACCTCGCGCGGCATCTTCACGATGCGATTGATCTGACGGGCCAGCAACCGGACGACGTCGCGTAGCACCCGCGAGATCGAAATGAGCAGTGCGGCAATGGCAATGCTCAATGCTCCGGTGCGGAGGTACCCCGTCGTTGTGGTCCCCTCCGCGTCCATGAGCGCGGCGAGTTCACGCTGCCACTGCGCCGAGACCGCCAGCATGATCATCGACGCAGCGACGGCGACGACGAGTACGACGACCTTGACTGCAAGTTCGACCTTGCGCGGCAATGGCCACCACGAACGCGACGACAGCCACCATCGCGTCACCGCCCATCCCACGGCCACCCCGAAGGCGTACCCGATAGCCGAGTTGATGCCGCCGATGATGCCCTGGAACAGCCATCCACGAGGCAGCAGCGACGGCGTCAGCGACCAGCAGAAGAACAACGCGCTGAACGCGATTCCGGTGAAGTCCAGACGCAGCAGGCCCCACGACCACATGACGAACGGATGCTTCTCCGGCGACGGAGCCGAGAACTCCACCGTCGGAAAGTGATACCGATGATGCTGATCCTGCTCGAGTGTGGGCTCGGTCCCCCTTCGACGCTCCGATACCTGTCCCCCCACCTCGGTCAGCCGAAGAGTCTGGGAAGAGTGCTCTCGAACGTCTCCCGCAGTTCCGTCATCGGCACGGAGAACTGCCCTTGGACCTCGATCGAATCCGAGCCCTCGTCGACGACGCCCACTCGCGCCCACGGAAGTCCGCGTGCGGTGCACATCCCGGTGAACCGGGTCTCCTCGGTGCGCGGCACGGCGACCAGCACCCGGCCGGAGGATTCGGAGAACAAGGTCACGAACGGGTCTGCGCCTTCGGGAACGATGATGCGGCAACCGGTTTCGCCGGCCAAGGCTGCCTCGACGACGGCCTGAGCGAGACCACCCTCGGACAGGTCGTGTGCAGCCGAGACCAGGCCGTCGCGGGAGGATGCGAGCAGGATGTCTGCCAACAACTGCTCCCGAGCGAGATCGACCTTCGGCGGAACGCCGCCGAGGTGATCGTGCTCGACCTGCGCCCAGATGGACCCGTCGAACTCGTCGTGGGTCTCCCCCAGCAGGATGAGTGTCTCGCCGGGCTCGAGGCCGAGCCCGGTCGGGATGCGGCGATGGACGTCGTCGATGACGCCCAGCACTCCGACCACGGGGGTCGGCAGGATCGGCTCCGCGCCGGTCTGGTTGTAGAAGCTGACGTTGCCGCCGGTGACCGGGATGCCGAGGGTGACACACCCGTCCGCCAAACCGCGTACGGCCTGCTGGAACTGCCACATGACACCCGGGTCCTCCGGCGAACCGAAGTTCAGGCAATTGGTGACGGCCTTGGGAGTGGCGCCGGTGACCGCGACGTTGCGGAACGCCTCGGCCAGAGCCAGCTGCGCGCCCTGGTACGGGTCGAGTGCGGTGTAGCGGCCCGACGCGTCGGTGGCCAAAGCGATTCCGCGACCGGTCTTCTCGTCGATGCGGATCACGCCTGCATCGGCGTTCTCGGCCAGCACGGTGTTGCCGCGGACGTAGCGGTCGTACTGCTCGGTGATGAATCGACGGCTGCACAGCTGCGGCGAGCCGATCATCTTCAGCAGAGTGGCCTTCAGCTCGTCCGCGGTTTCCGGACGCTTCAGCGACGCCGTGCTGTTCGCGATCAACGCGTCCTGGGTATCCGGACGCTGCACCGGACGGTTGTACACCGGGCCTTCGTGCGCAACGGTTTTCGGCGGTACATCGACGACGGTATCGCCGTGCCAGGTGATCTGGAGGTGCTCGCCGTCGGTGACCTCACCGATGACCGTGGCCAGGACGTCCCACTTCTTGCAGACGGCCATGAATGCGTCGACGTTCTCGGGGGTCACCACGGCGCACATGCGCTCCTGGGATTCGCTCGAGAGCACCTCGGCCGGAGTCATGCCGGTGGCGCGCATCGGCACCTTGTCGAGCTCGATGTGCATGCCACCACTGCCGGCGGACGCGAGTTCCGATGTGGCGCAGGACAACCCGGCACCACCGAGGTCCTGGATGCCGACGACGAGCTTGTTCGAGTACAGCTCGAGGCAGGCTTCGATGAGCACCTTCTCGGTGAACGGATCGCCCACCTGAACCGCGGGAAGCTTCTTGCGGCCCCCACCGGTCTCGTCACCGTCGAAGGTCTCCGACGCGAGCACGGACACGCCACCGATGCCGTCGAGACCCGTTCGTGCACCGAACAGAATGATCTTGTTACCCAGGCCCGACGCGAACGCCAGGTGCATGTCCTCGACCCGCATGACGCCGGCACACAGGGCGTTGAGCAGAGGGTTACCGGCGTAGGAGGCGTCGAACACCGTCTCGCCGCCGATGTTCGGTAGGCCGAGGGAGTTTCCGTACCCACCGACGCCTGCGACGATGCCGCTCAGGACACGGCGCGTATCGGGTGCATCGGCAGCACCGAATCGCAGCTGGTCCATGACGGCGATCGGGCGAGCGCCCATGGCCATGATGTCGCGGACGATACCGCCGACGCCCGTCGCCGCACCCTGGTAGGGCTCGACGTACGACGGGTGATTGTGACTCTCGACCTTGAACGTGACGGCCCAGCCGTCGCCGACGTCGACGACGCCCGCGTTCTCGCCGATACCGGCGAGCATCGGCTTGCGCATCTCGTCGGTGGTGGTCTCGCCGAAGTACTTCAGGTGCACCTTCGAGGACTTGTACGAGCAGTGCTCGCTCCACATGACGGAGTACATCGCCAATTCGGCGTCCGTGGGCCGGCGGCCGAGGATTTCCTTGATGCGGACGTATTCGTCGTCCTTGAGTCCGAGTTCCTTGTACGGCTGCGCAACGTCGGGGGTGGCGACGGCGTTCGAGACAGTGTCTGTGGGTACAGAGCTAGCGGACACGAGGAATAGGTCCCTTCGATGGAGCGAAATGCCAGGGAGAGTCTATAAGGTGCCGCCGACATGTACGGCATCGGACGTATCGGCCTCGTGCGAACATCACCTGATGGACATTGCACTGACCGAGGACGATCTGGACGAAACGGGCGTCATCGACCCGTCGATGGTGGCCAAGGGAGTCGACGTACCGCCGAAAGCCGTCGTCTGTTTCTTCGCCGAGGTGATCGAGAGCATCTGCGCGAAAGGCGACGCCCGAGTGGTGTCGATCATGCGCTCCGAGCACGGCGAACACCCCGTCTACGAGATCGAACGAGGCGGACAGAAACTTGCCGTCTTCCATCCCGGCGTCGGCGCGCCACTGGCCGCACTGTTCCTCGAAGAAGCCATCGCCATGGGCTGCACACAGTTCGTTGCTGTCGGCGGTGCCGGGGCGCTGTCCGACGACCTGGGCATGGGACACGTCATGGTGGTCGACAGCGCCCTGCGCGACGAGGGCACCTCGTTCCACTACCTGCCACCCGGTCGAGTGGTCGACGCCGATCCCGCAGGCGTCGCCGTACTCCAGTCGGTACTGACCGACGCCGGCATCGACTTCGTCACCGGCCGCTCCTGGACCACCGATGCGCTCTACCGCGAAACCCGCGGCCGAGTCTCGCGCCGCGTCGAGGAAGGCTGCCGAACGGTCGACATGGAGGCGTCGGCCTTCTGCGCAGTCGCCCGATTCCGTGGAGTCCGATTCGCGCAACTGCTGTACGCGGGCGACTCCCTGGCCGCCGACTGGGATCACCGCGGCTGGACCAAGGCAACAACGGTGCGCGAACAGTTGTTCTGGCTCGCTGCCGACGCCTGCCTGCAACTCGATCCGCTCTAGGTCCTCGGGTCGCTGGTCTCGGGTTCGCTTCCGGGTCTCTGGTTCACCCCCCCGGATTTCGCAAACGCGCGCGCGTTTGCCGAACGCGCGCGAAACAGCCCCGGAATCGGGCACGAATCCGCGCGCACCTGACAATTGCGCGCGCGTTTGCGACGCCGATCTGGCTCAGGCAGGGGCGAGGAAAGCCGCCAACGCGTCGGCGTATGCCTTCACGTCGCCGGCTCCCATCAACTCTCGGGACGAGTGCATGGCGAGTTGCGCTGCGCCGACGTCGACCGTCGACAACCCGGTGCGCGACGCGGTGATCGGTCCGATGGTCGATCCGCACGGTAGATCCGCGCGATGGACATAGCGCTGAAACGGTACGTCGGCTTGCTCGCAGGCCAGTGCGAATGCACCGGCACCGGCGGAATCGGTTGCGTAGCGCAGGTTTTGGTTGACCTTGAGTACCGGTCCGCCGCCGAGTTCGATGCGATGTGCAGGCTCGTGACGATCGGGGTAGTTCGGATGCGTCGCATGCGCCATATCGCCCGAGGCACAGATGGATCCGGCCATCGTGCGCAGGAATTCCTCGCGGCCGCCGCCGCGCCCGAGCACGATGCGTTCGAGCACGGTGTTGAGCAGGTCCGAGAACGCGCCGCGGTCGGACATACTGCCGACTTCCTCGTGGTCGAACAAAGCCAACACGGGAGTGACGTCGGTCGGATTCTCCACTGCCGCAAGCAAAGCCTGCGTTCCGGCGTAACAGGTGCCCTGATTGTCCAGACGCGGCGCACTGACCAACTCGGATTCGACTCCTACCACCGCGCTGGGTGCCAGGTCGTGTGTCATCAGTTCCCAGCCCAGTACCGAACCGGGATCGACGCCTTCTCGCTCGGCGACGTAGGAGACGAAGGACCGTGGCGAATTACCCACTCCCCAAATGGCATTGACGTGTCGCTGCGGATCGAGCGTGACACCTTTGCGGTCCTCGGACAGGTGAATCGCGAGCTGCGGAACTCGGAGGATCGGCTCGTCAACCTTGACGAGTACCTCGCGGGCGGTGTTGCCGTCACGCACGCTGAGCCGGCCGGAGATACCCAGGTCGCGATCGAGCCAGGAGTTGAGCCAGGCACCGCCGTACGGCTCCAGCCCGACCATCTGCCAACCCGCCGACTCCAGATCAGGATGCTGTTTCACCCGGAGATTGGGGCTGTCGGTGTGTCCGCCGACGATGCGGAAGGGGCCCTCACGCTCGGTGCTCCAGGCAACGAGTGAGCCGCCGCGGATCAGGTAGTAGCGGCCCGCTTCCGTCGGCCAGGCATCGGTCTCGTCCAGACGCACGAATCCGGCGTCCTCGAGCTGCACCGACACCGTCCGACACACATGGAACGGGGACGGCGAGACGTCGACGAAGTTGCAGAGACCGGCAGCAGAGGCAGAGGACGACATGGGAACCATTGTGTCAGCCGCCGCGTCGAACACCCCGAGAGCACACACCGACCGGGGGAGAAACATGAAGATCGAGCCGACACCGAACCAACACGTCGCTCACGCAACCACACTCGCCATCGTACGAATGAAAACGATCGAAGCATTTCGTACCCGCGGAATGATGGTGCACCGTGAGGATGCGACCACGCTCGGTGCGGAGTCGGGTGCACGCTTCCCGCTCGACAACGTGTTCGCCCGCTGCTCGGGTGCGCCCCGGTCGGCGTGGGACGGCATCATCGGCGGCCATGTCCAGGTCATGATCGAGGCGATGCGCGAGTCCGCTCCGGCGTTCATCGCAGGCCTGTCCGACGACGAGTTCCATTCGAAACTCCGTGAACGCGTCGTCGCGCCGTGCGTGTTGGAATCGATGGGTTCGTACAGTTATTCGGTTCCCCTGCTCGCGGCACCCGATGCGCCGAGGCGGGTGTTGAATCTGTCGTCTCCGAATCGAGCTCTGACGTTGTTCGACAGTCACTTCGAGGGGCGCGACATCGACGCTGCGTGGGCTGCGGGTCGCAAGAACACTGCGGCGATCGAGTTCGAGGGAGCGCAGTTGCTCGAACGCGAGGGGGTCTGCATCGAGGTGCTCGACGGCGATTCGATCTATCTTGCGTCGAAGATCGCCGATATGACCACGTTGATTTCGTCGCATTTGGGCGAATGCCTGTACGGCGTACTCTTCGCCGTCCCCAACGCGTACGAATTCGCCTTTCATCGGCCCCGCGACGCCGACGACGCAGTCGCGGCAGCCACCGCACTCGCCGAGCTGGCCGACGTGTTCTCTCGCGATACACCGAGCCCACTGTCGCGCTCGGTGTTCTTCTGGCGAGACGGCGAGTATTGCGACGTGACGCACGGGCCTAAGGGTATCTTCACCTCAGCGTTGACCGAACTACGCGCACGCGCGGCCTGACTGCGATCACGTGCCGACAGACCCGCTATTCAGGCGGCGGAGTGGTCGGTCGTCCCGCTGCAGCGTCGCGAATCCAGTCGGGTACGGGTTGATGATCGCGTTCGGCCATGGTGATGTACGCGCGGGCAGCGGCAGCGGCGACCGTTGGCCGTGGTGCTTTGATGTTGCGTTCGTCGGTGGTGGTCATCGCGGGTCCTCCTGCTCGCTCTCGCCGTCAGTGTCCTCGGTTTCGCGCGGTTTCGCGCGGTTGCGCCAGTGCGCGACGTGCAGACCGGCCCGCAACGGCAAGCAGCACCTTGCGTTCGGTGCTGGCGATGAGAGCGACCCCGACGACGGCCAGAACGCCAACGACGAGCGTTACCCACGACTGGGCGGGCATCCGCTGCTCAGTGCGCCCCGGATACGCAGAACACGTTGCCGTCGGGATCGCTGAGCGTCACCCAGCGAAAGTCACCCATGGTGTGCTGCTGGACCTCGGTCGCACCCGACTCGACCAGCCGAGAGACCTCGTCGTCGAGGTTCTCGGCGGTCATGTCGAGGTGGAGGCGATTCTTACCCGGCGACGGGTCGTCGACCTTCTGGAAGGCCAGTCGATACGGGGCCGAAGCGAGTGCGACGACGTAGAACCAGCCGTCGTTCTCCTCGACGATCGATCCGTCGACCTGTGAGGCCCACCAGCGAGCGAGCGGGCCCGGGTCGGTGGAATCGAACGTGATCATGCCCAGGGTCAGTGTCATGGCGGAAGATTAGACCCACCCACCGACACGAAAATCAGGCGTTGACGATCGCGTCCAGTGCCGAGTAGAAGATGCCGAGCCCGTCGTCGCTCGGGCCGGTCAACGGCTCGGTGGCGTGCTCGGGATGGGGCATCAGGCCGACGATCCGACCGTTTGCCGACGAGATTCCGGCAATACCGCGCTGCGACCCGTTGGGGTTGCTCCCGCTGTAGCGGAACACGACGCGGCCTTCACCTTCGAGCTCGTCGAGCACGCTCTGCGATGCCTGGAATCGGCCCTCGGCGTTCTTGACCGGAATCAGGATCTCGGCATCCTGCTCGTATCGCGACGACCATGCCGTGCCGGCATTCTCGACCTTCAACCATTGGTCGCGGCACACGAAATGGAGGCCCTCGTTGCGCGTCAACGCTCCGGGAAGCAGTCCGACCTCGCACAACACCTGAAAACCGTTGCAGATCCCCAGGATCGGCATCCCGCCCTCTGCCGCCTTGACCACTGACTCCATCACGGGAGCGAAGCGGGCGATCGCACCGGCTCGCAGATAGTCGCCGTATGAGAATCCGCCGGGGACGACGATGGCGTCGACGTTCTTCAGATCGGCGTCGGCGTGCCACAGGCTGACGGCCTCGCCGCCGGCGAGAGTCACGGCGCGGGATGCGTCGACGTCGTCGAGAGTTCCGGGGAACGTGATGACTCCTACGCGGGCGCTCATGAGATGCGAGTCACTTTCCAGTCCTCGATCACCGTGTTGGCGAGCAGCGATTCGGCAATCTTCTCGAGTTCGGCGTCGTCGACGGAATCGTCGATCTCCAGCTCGAAGCGCTTGCCCTGACGCACATCGGACACACCGGAGATTCCCAGCCGGCCCAGCGCACCTGCGATGGCCTGACCCTGCGGATCGAGAATCTCGGCCTTGGGCATGACATCGACTACGACTCGGGCCACGAAAGCGCTCCTTGAAATACGTACAGCAAGACAGTTACCGGCAGGTGGGAGTCTACGCAGCCCTGGCCAGCGGAGCGAAACCGCGCTTACTGTGGAGTGCATGCGGCTGACACACTTCGGACATTCCTGCGTTCTGGTCGAACTCAACGGCACCACGGTGCTGTTCGATCCCGGCACGTTCTCTCACGGATTCGAGGGCATCACCGGGCTCGACGCCATCCTGGTCACTCACCAGCACCCGGATCATGTTGATCTGCAGCGACTTCCCGCGCTTCTCGACGCCAATCCCCGCGCCGAGCTGCACGCCGATCCCATGACGGCAGGCCAGCTCGGAGGGAAATGGATCGCGGCCCCGGCGGGCAAGGACTTCTCCGTGGGCGGCATCACCGTCACCGGAGTCGGCGGCACGCACGCCGTCATCCATCCGGAATTGCCGGAGATCGACAACACCGGTTATCTGCTCGGTACTCCGGAGAACCCGGGGCAACTGTTCCATCCGGGTGACTCGTTGTTCGTTCCCGAGCAACAGGTCGAGGTACTGGCATTGCCCGCGGCAGCGCCGTGGTCGAAGCTGTCCGAGACGGTCGAATTCCTCCGTGCGGTGGCACCGAGGATGGCGTTCCCCATTCACCAGGCCGTCGTCGCGGAACAGGCGAGGGGCATCTACTACGGACGCTTCAAGGAGATGTCCGACGCCGAAATCCGCGAACTCCCCGAGGAATCGTCCGTCTCGATCTAGCCGGTGACCTCGGGCGGGAGGGTGCCGATCATGGTCACTTGCGTTCCGTCCCACTGGTAGTCGATCGTCGCCGGTCCGCCGGTCGGGTTCGCATTGGCGTCATCGGCGAGTGGCCAGCGGTAGTTCACTGTGATCGTGTCGGCGGACTGTGCCGCCACCGACGTGAACCCGTACGGCTCCAGCGTCGCGGTGCCGAGGTACTCGGCGTCGTGGAAGAAGAGCAGATGCGTCGGCGAGCTGACCGTCGCGCCGTACGGGAGGGCTTCGACCCAGGTGAACGACGCACAGGGATCGCCCATGTCGGTGGCGACCCACGGTGAATCTGCGAACACGAGCGGCAGCGAGTCCACCGCCTGCGGTACCGGCCCCCACGTCAGATCCAGGCACAGCGGCTCGGCTTCCGACGGACCCATGGGAACCAGGTCGCTGGCCTCCTCGGGTGGCGTTCGCTGCGGCTGCGCTCCCTCGGTCACGGTGGCCGGGGCGGGTGTCAGCGGTGCCGAGCTCGTCGCTGTGGTCGTCGGAACGGCCGAGGACGGTGCTGCCGACGGCGTTCCTTGCTCCGATCCGCTGCACGCGACGAGAGCTGTTGCACCTACTGCGAGGAGCAGAAGTCGTTTCATGAAGACCGCCTGGTTCGATTTGCCCGACGCCAGGTATGTCCCCTCGCAAACATGTTCCGTTACATCACATTTCGATCAAGGGGCCTGAACCCTGCCAGCGCAGGCAACTCTTGCTCCACTGTTCGCTCGCTCCGCGGTATTTCAGCGGAAGCCGCCACAGAGTGGAGCGCCAGTTGCACTCGTCAGTCGAGCCGAACCAATTCCCGCAGTGCCGACTCGTCCACCGCGTCGAGTCCGTCCAAGAATGCAGCGGCGAAGGTACCCGGACGTGACGTCGACCGAGCAGCGATCTCCGACGCGGCCGCCACGTGCGCGTGCGCGCCGACGGCACCGATCAACGCAGACGGAGAAACGGAGCAGTACGCCGCCGTCAGCGCACCCAACGCGCATCCGGTGGCTGTCACTCGTTGCAGCAGTGCGCTTCCGCCGCCGATCTTCACAGTAGAGCCTTGCGCGAAGATATGGTCGACCTCACCCGAGGCCGCTACGACCTCGGCGCGGTCGAGGAGAGAACGCGCCGCGTCGACGGAGTCCGCCACGTGCGCAGACGAATCCACGCCTCTCGATCCACCCTCAGCGCCCGCGAGTCCCATCACCTCGGAAGCATTTGCGCGAATCACGTTGGGCCGATTGGCAAGTAGCTCGACGGCCACCTGGGTTCGCCACGGCAGCCCGCCCGCTCCCACCGGATCGAGTACCCACGGCTTCCCCGCTGCTCGCGCGGCAGCGGACGCCAGACGAGAACTTTCCACCTGCGCGGCCGTCGGAGTTCCGAGATTGACCAGAACCGCGTCGGCGATCTCGGCGAAGCCGGCCGCTTCCTCCGGATTGTCGACCATCGCCGGAGCCGCACCTGCCGCGAGCAGGGCATTTGCGACGAATTGCACCGACACCGTATTGGTCAGACACTGCACCAGCGGATTGCGATCACGCAGGAGTCGATGCGCGGTAACGACGTCGTTCAGGGTCACACTCGAGGCATTCATCGCTGTCGAGTCTACGACCGCTCCCACCCCGTTCGCGTCAATGGACCACCCCACCCCCTTCGGATCAATGCGCCTTTCTTGCAATCTGAGTGACTGAAAGCCACATTGATCCCAATTGGAGGTACAGAGCAAGCCGGGGGCGGGGCGGGGGTTGGGGCGGGGCGGGGTGAGGCAGCGAGGAGTCAGGCCACGCGAGTTTTGGTGCGCGGGATCCATTCGTAGACTCCCGCTGCGGCGTTGTGGTGCAGGGAGAGGTCGATGGCATCGAGGATTGCCTGTCGCGGCGCGGGGCGTCCGAGTTGCTTGGCGCTGATGGCCAGGCGCACCACTCCCCCGCGTCGGGCGGTGCGACCGGCCCCGAGTACGAGTGCTTTGAACCACCAAGGTTCGGCTTTGAAGCCTTCGCCGATTCCCCAGACCCGGGCGCGGATGGTGCCGTCGCGGTAGAGGTCGTGAATACCGTTGAGCGAGGCGATCATTCGGAATCCTGCGTCGGGTAGCGCCTCGATGGCTCCGGGTGAGGCGATCCAGCGCGGAGCGGCGAACACTCGGGTACGCAGGCCGGTCTGTTCCATGACGCGGTCGGCGGCCATCAAGCGCAGTCGAGCTTCGTGACGCGGCAGTGCAGAGAATTCGGAGCGTCGACGCTTCGTCGCGGCCTGGTCGTAGCCGTGCAGAACGATGGCGTCGCCTCCGTCGCGTCGGGCCCGCAACCACTCCTGGGTGGGCACGTCGGCTGCGAGACGGTATTTGTCTTTCAGCCGGGGAGCGACGAGGAGGGAAAGCGGGACGCCCCGTCCGTCGAGTTCTCGTGCGAACTCGGCGGCGTGCTCGTAGGTGTCGTTCTTGATTCCGCTCACCGACACGATCAGGCGTCCAGACATGACTCGAGCCTCGCACACCAGCGTGAACGAGGCTCGACGTCGATGCAGACAGAAGCTAAACGGCGATCGTTTCCTTCGGCAGGATCTTGTCGATCGCGGCGAGCACCTCGGGTGCGTCCGGCTCGGTGCGCGGGCGGAACCGGTTGGTGACGACGCCATCCGGGGAGATCAGGAACTTCTCGAAGTTCCACTGAACGTCTCCGGCGGTGCCGTCGGCGTCCTCGGTCTTGGTCAGTTCGGCGTAGAGCGGGTGCCGGTTGTCACCGTTGACGTCGATCTTCTCGGTCATCGCGAACGTGACGCCGTACGTGGTGGAGCAGAAAGTTTCGATTTCTTCGGCGGTGCCGGGCTCTTGGCCACCGAACTGGTTGCACGGCACCCCGACGACCGACAGGCCACTGGCGGAGTACTCGTTGGCGAGCTTCTCCAGCTTTTCGTACTGCGGGGTCAGTCCGCACTTGGATGCGACATTGACCACGAGGACGGCCCGTCCGGCGTACTCGTCGAGCGAGGTGGGCGCACCACCCAGCGTGTTGATGCCGATGTTCTGAACTTCAGTCATCACCCGAACTTACCTGTGAGTACCGACAGAATGGAACCGACGCACAAAAGCAAGTACGACCCCGCTGGTGGCAGGGCCGTACTTGCGTTCTTCCGAACCGGGCGACGGGGGGATGCGCGTCGCCCGGCAGGTTCTTATGCCTTGGCGGCGTTCTTTTCGATGATGACCTGCTTGTCTGCGGGTGCGTCGTCTTCGGGGTAATGGTCGTCGACCATGGTTTCCTCGTCGAACGGCAGGTTGCCGTCGAGCACCGTGTTGACTCGTTCCTTGTCCAGGGTCTTGGTCCAGGTGCCGACCAGCAAGGTGGCAACGGCGTTACCCGAGAAGTTGGTGACGGCGCGGGCTTCGGACATGAAGCGGTCGATTCCGACAATGATCGGGACGCCGTCCAGCAGCTGAGGGGCATGACTTTCCAGGCCGCCGGCCAGCGTGGCCAGTCCGGCTCCGGAGACTCCGGCTGCGCCCTTGGAGGCGATGATCATGAACAGCAGCAGCGAGAACTGCTCGGGGATCGAGAGCGGCAGGTTCATGGCGTCAGCGATGAAGATCGAGGCCATCGTCAGGTAGATCGCGGTGCCGTCCAAATTGAACGAGTAACCGGTGGGGACGACGATGCCGACGGTGGTGCGCTCGACTCCGACGTGTTCCATCTTGGCGATCAGACGCGGCAGGGCCGACTCGGACGAGCTGGTGGCGACGATGAGCAGGTACTCACGGGCCAGGTACTTGACCAGCTTGAAGATCGAGAAGCCGGAAACGAACTTCAAGATCAGGCCGAGGAAGAAGAACACGAAGATGAAGCAGGTGACGTAGAAGGCCAGCATCAGAGTGCCGAGCTGCAGTACCGCGTCGAATCCGGTCTTGCCGACGACACCGGCGATGGCACCGAAGGCACCGATCGGGGCGAGCCACAGGATCATCGTCAGGATGCGGAAGACGAGCTTCTGTACTGCACCGATGCCCTTGAGGATGCCTTCGCCGCTCTTGCCCATGGCCTGCAGGGCGAAGCCGACGAGGATGGCGACGAACAACGTCTGCAGTACCGAGCCTGCGGTGAGCGACGACAGCAGCGAGGTCGGAATGATGCCTGCGATGAAGTCCATCGTGCCGCCGGCCGCCTCGGCCGTCTTGACCAGTTCATCGGCTCCGCCGCTGGGCGGGATGTCCAGACCGTCACCGGGCTGGATCAGGTTGCCGACGACCATGCCGATACCGAGCGCGATGGTGGACATGCTGAGGAAGTAGGCCAGGGCCAAGCCGCCGACGCGACCGACACTGGCTGCCGCGCGGACCGAACCGATGCCGAGGACAATGGTGCAGAAGATGACCGGGCTGATCATCATCTTGATCAGGCTGACGAACAGCGTGCCGAGCACAGCCAGCGAGACGCCGAAGTCCTTCCACACCAGGCCGACGATGACTCCGGCGATGACGGCGATGATCACCGCGATGTAGAGCCAGTGAGTCTTGTCGCGCTTCTTTTTGGGCTCGGTGGGCGGATTGTCGAACCGCTCCGCATCGATGGTTGTCATGAATGTTCCTTCTGGTTCAAGTGAAGCGCGAGTCGAACTGCGGACTTCGTAACTGTCGCGGGTGGAGTGAGGTGGGTCACCCCTGCTGAGAGATGATGTTGCTGCACCCAGTGACTGGAGTCACCTATACGTTCATTCTGTTCACATCGATGTTTCTTGTCCGAAAGGAATGTGTTGTCCTCGAAGCGGCCGCTGAGCGTGGCGGGGCAGGTATTGGTCCTGCAACTGGTCGTCATGGCCGTCGTCGTTCTCGCCGGCGGGATCCTGACGATCCTCAACGAGAGGTCCAACAGCGACGACGCCACCCGACGTGAGGTGACGGCGATCGCGGTGAGTATCGCCAACGAACCGTCGACGCCGCTGGCCATCGAATCCGACGACCCGACGTCTCGTCTGCAGCCGGAAACGGAGAAGATCAGGCAGGTCACCGGGGTCGATTTCATTGTCGTCATGGCTCCCGATCGCACCCGCTTCACGCACACCACCGTCGACCTGATCGGTAAACCGTTCAGCGGCAACATCGATCGCGCACTGCTCGGCGAGACGTTCACCGAGACGTACGTGGGCTCTCTCGGCCCGTCCATCAGGGCGGTCACACCCGTCACCGATACCGACGGCGAGATCGTCGGTCTCGTGTCCGCTGGAGTCACCCGCCAGAAGATCAGCGATCAGTTCCTGCAAGGCCTGCCGTTGATCCTCGCCGTCGTGCTCGCGGCCTTCGTCGTCGCTGCGGCCGGTTCGACGCTGCTCAGCCGCCGGCTACGGCGTCAGACATTGGGAATGGCTCCGGCCGAATTGCGGACGATGTACGAGCATCACGACGCCGTTCTGCATTCCATCGGCGAGGGCTTGTTGGTGTTCGGACGCAGCGACGAGGCGGAGTTGGTCAACGACGAGGCCCGACGCCTTCTCGACCTACCGGACGGGCCGGTATCGCTGACGTCGTTGCCGGAGTCGATGCAACAGATGGACACCGGGATCGTCCGCGGTGAGCTGCATCTGACGAAAGATCGTGTACTCGTCGTCAACCAGGATCCGGTCATGTGGGAGGGCAAACGCCTGGGTAACGTCCTGACGATTCGCGATCAGACCGAGTTGCGTTCGTTGATGGGCGAATTGGATTCGGTGCGCAGTTTCGCGGAGTCACTGCGCTCGCAGGCGCACGAGGCGGCGAATCGGTTGCACACGGTCATCACGATGGTCGAGCTCGGTCGGCCCGAAGAAGCCGTCGAATTCGCGACGGCCGATCTCGAACTCTCGCAGACTCTCATCGACCGGTTGATGAACGCGGTCGGCGAGCCTGCGCTCGCGGCGCTGTTGCTCGGCAAGGTCAGCCAGGCCGCCGAACAGGGCGTCGAGCTGACGATCACCGACGACACGGCGATGGAGCACGAAGGGGTTCTGACTGCTCGCGAATTGGTGACGCTGGTAGGCAATCTGATAGACAATGCGATCGATGCCTCGAAAGAATCCGACCAGCCGTGGGTCGAAGTGACGGTCCGCGACGCCGACGGTGAACTTGTCGTCCGGGTGGCCGACAGTGGCCCCGGCATGCCACCGGAAACCTTGAAAGCTGCTCTCCGGCGGGGATATTCGACCAAATCCGGATCTCGTGGACTCGGACTCGCGCTCGTGACGCAGGTGATCACGCGGCACGGTGGCACGTTGACCTCGGAAGTGACGTACGGGTCGGTGTTGGTGGCGACCATTCCGGGAGCGACGTCGTGATCCGCGTACTGATCGTCGACGACGAACCGCTCATCGCGGAGGCCCACAAGACGTACGTCGAGCGGACGCCCGGTTTCGACGTGGCCGGAGTCGCACACACCGGCGCTGCGGCCATGCGATTCGCCAGCACCGAACCCGTCGATCTGGTGTTGCTGGACATCGGCCTGCCCGACGCCAGTGGCATCGACGTCGCTGCGGCGCTCGGCGGTCTTCGTCCGAGCCCCGACGTCATTGCCATCACCTCCGAACGTGATCTGTCGGTAGTTCGTTCCGCAGTGGCGCACGGCATCGTGCTGTATCTGCTCAAACCGTTCACGTTCGCGGCGTTTCGAGACAAGCTCGAGCGCTACCGCGAATTCCACGACGCATTACCCGCCGGCGAGAACGCGTCCAGTCAGCGAGACATCGACCGTGCGATGGCACACCTGCGCACGGCCGACGAACGCGTCTCCACCCCCAAAGGCATAGCCCCACAGACGATGGACGGCATCACCGCCAGCGTCAAGGAATCCGTCGACGGCCTCAACGCCTCCGAGGCGGCCAAGGTTGTCGGCGTATCCCGGGTGACGGCCTGGCGCTACCTCGAACGACTGGCCGACGACGGCCTGGTCACCCGGCACACCGAATACGGTAAAGCCGGGCGACCGCAGGTCCGCTATGTGTGGCGTTAGAGCGGCTGGCGCCGCATGTGATGCTCCTATGAGTGTCAAGTGGCAGTTTTCTGGGTGAGATGTTGGAACATTTCGCGGGCGACGGCTCGCTTGAGGCAGCGGATGATGTCGCGTTTGCTCTTGCCTTCAGCGAGTCGTCGGTCGCGGTATTGCTGGGTGCGGGTGTCGTATTTGAGGCGGGCCATGACGATGACGTGCAA
>NZ_JBFBMD010000011.1:0-137517 GCF_040686915.1 Rhodococcus sp. NPDC077669
CCCGCTCCACCGCCGCCTCACCCGACGGCATCTCCGCAGCCCCCAGACGTTTACGAAGATCGGCCAATTTACCCGCAGTGGTATGGATATCGGGTGCATCTGCCGACCCGGGTGCAGTGGAATCCTGGACGCTGGTCATGGGGCAACACTTTAACTGCGAGTGTGATCTGCGCCCCGACCGAGGGTGGTTCACGAGCCGACGTCGGTTCGTGCCGAACCCATATGCTGGTGGTCATGTGGACCAATCTGGATCGCCCACCGCTCGACGTCCGTGCACTCCGTCGAGCCTTGGTGGACGGACCGCAGGCCTCGTGGTCTCGGGTGGACGTGGTGACCGAGACCGGTTCGACCAATGCCGACCTCGTCGCTGCGGCGGCAGATCGGGCGGACCGGACGGCCTTGATCGCCGAACATCAGGGGAGTGGGCGGGGCAGGCATTCGCGTCCGTTCTCCGGTGCTCCGCGATCGCAGATATTGCTGTCGATGCTGCTGAAGTTCCCGGGGATCGACCCGGCGGTGCTGGGTTGGCTGCCGCTGATGACCGGCGTGGCTCTGGTCGATGCGCTGCGTACCGTGGCCGAGGTCGATGCGCGGTTGAAGTGGCCGAACGACGTTCTGATCGGCGGTAGGAAGGTCTCGGGCATTCTGGCCGAAGTAGCCGCCCACGGACCGAGTCCGACCGTGGTCATCGGCCTGGGAGTGAACGTCTCGATGACCGAGGCCGAGCTCCCGGTGCCCACGGCGACGTCACTCGCGCTCGAACAGGCCGCGGTGCTCGATCGAGACACCCTGGTGCGTGCGATCCTGCGCGGGGTGGCCGCCGAGGTGGATTCGTGGCGGGATGCGCACTGGGATACCGAGGCGCTGGCGCACCGATACAGAGATCGGTGCGGCACCATCGGACAGCGAGTGCGTGTCGACCTCCCCGGCGGCGAGCACGAAGTGGGAACCGCTGTCGATGTGGACGAACACGGCCGGATTGTGATCGAGGTCGAACGTGCCGGCTCCGCATCGCCCTCGGTTCTCGCGGTGGCCGCCGGCGACGTCACTCATCTCCGACCTGTCTCGTGAGACCATCTTCACCCGGGCAGATCCGGCGCGAATAGTCAGGAGTGCACGTGGGTTACCCACAGGATGCGTTGGCCGACGAGGAAGAGCTACTGCTTCACCGTCACCCGCATTGGAAGATGTTGATCCTGCCGTCGATCACGTTCGTGCTCGCCACGGGTCTCGCCGGCGTCGCCCTCGGTGTCGCAGCTGCCCGACTCGAATCCACGGCCGCCGATGTGGCCACGATCGCCGCGCTGGTGGTGTGGGCAGCGATCGTCGGGTGGCGATGCCTGGTTCCGCTCGTGAGCTGGAAGTGCACTCACTTCATCGTCACCGATCGTCGGGTCCTCGTTCGGCAGGGTGTGCTCACGCATTCCGGAATCGACATCCCCATGAGCCGCATCAGCAACGTGCAATTTCGACACGGGCTGCTGGACAGGATGCTCGGTACCGGCACCCTGATCATCGCGTCGGCGTCGGACGACCCACTCGAGTTCGACGACATTCCGCAGGTGCAACGCGTCCATTCGTTGCTCTACCAGCAAGTATTCGACTCCATGGACTTTCGTCGCGAGTCCGTTCACGATCGGGACCGAGCATTCGAGCCGATGGCCGACGATGCACCGGCCGAGTCCAAGCCCGGTTGGCGCGCGGGGAAACGCAGGTAACACAGGCTGTTCTCACATTCGAACCGTAGGGTTGCCGACGTGACCGATGTTCTGCTTGCCGAAGACGACGAAGCTATCGCCGCACCCCTCTCCCGTGCCCTCGGGCGCGAGGGCTACACCGTGACCGTCGAACAGACCGGGCCGGCCACGCTACAGCGTGCTCTCGACGGCAAATTCGACTTGCTGATCCTGGACCTGGGGCTGCCCGGAATGGACGGCCTCGAAGTGTGCCGTCAGGTCCGCGCCAACCGGTCCGAGGTGGCCGTGTTGATGCTCACCGCGCGCACGGACGAGGTCGACTTCGTCGTCGGCCTCGACGCCGGTGCCGACGACTATGTGGGCAAGCCGTTCCGGCTCGCCGAGCTGATGGCTCGGGTTCGAGCGCTCCTGCGTCGACGCGGTGCCGGCGAGGACGTTCCGATCGAGGTCGGTGCAATTCGCCTCGAACCGGCCGCCCGACGGGTGCTCGTCGGAGGTACCGAGATCTCGCTGGCCAACAAGGAATACGAGTTGCTCAAGGTGCTGCTCGATCACGCCGGTCAGGTGGTCTCGCGGGAGGTCATCTTGCGCGAGGTGTGGGGCGACGCGGAGTTGCGCGGATCCAAGACCCTCGACATGCACATGTCCTGGTTGCGCCGCAAGATCGGCGACGAAGGACCGGTGGCGGAGCGTCGCATCGCGACCGTTCGCGGTGTCGGATTCCGCATCAACAGCGACTAGTCGTCGATGCGGCGTCGAATCCTGGTCTCCATTCTCGCTGTCGTCATCATGACGGCCCTGCTGCTCGGGCTGCCGCTGATGTACACGGCCTGGCTGTGGGTCGAGGACTTCACTCGAAACGATCTGCAGGCACGCCTCGACCGAATGGCCGCGGAGATCATCTCGCAGGAGGGGTCGGCCGGACTGATCGAGGGTCAACTCGACATCGGTTCGCTGCGTCTGGCGATTCCGCAGGGTGGCCGCCTCGTCGTCATCTATCCGACGCCGGAGGACGCCGCGTCCCGTGCCGACATCGGCCAGGCATCCGTCCCCCGGCCACTCGTCGAATCGTTGTCGATGGGGACCTCGGGATCACTGCGACTCGAAGTACCGTCCGACGACATGCGTTCACTGCAGCGGCAGGCTCTCGGCGCGGTGACTCTGGTGGTCCTGGCGTCCGCGCTGGCAGGAACCGTGGTGGCCGTGCTCACCGCCAAGCGACTGGCCGATCCGTTGCAGGACGTCGCGCGGCGGGCGGCCCGACTGGCCGAGGGCGACTTTCGGCCGGACCCGCGTCGGCACGGCATTGCCGAGCTGGACCGGGTGTCGGAGGTTCTCGACTCGGCCACCGTCGAGATCGCCGGGCGGCTGCAGCGCGAACACACGTTGGTTGCCGACGTCTCGCATCAACTTCGTAGCCGCCTGACCGCCGTTCGACTGCGGTTGGACGAGATCTCCACCCATCCGGACCCCGCGGTGGTCGACGAGGCGAACGAGGCGATGGATCAGGTCGATCGGTTGACCCTGGCCATCGACGAACTCGTCCGCTCCTCCCGCAGCGACGGCGCCGCCGATGCGCACGAGGTATCGGTCATCGAGGAACTGACCGGCACGGTGGTCGAATGGCAGCGAAATTTCGACGATGCAGGTCGGAGTCTGGTGCTCAAGGGCGACGCCGACCTCCAGGCGTCGGTGACCGGCTCGCGTCTGCGCGAGGCCGTGTCGGTACTGGTCGACAACTCTCTGGTGCACGGCGACGGTGCCTGCACGGTTGCCGTGCGCGCCGTGTCCGCCGCCGAGGGGACCGACCGGCGGCGAGAGAAACTGGTCTGTGTCGAGGTGTCCGACGAGGGTCCAGGGGTGAGCAACGAACTGGCACCCCACATCTTCGACCGCGGATTCTCCGGAGCCGGTTCGACCGGAGTCGGTCTCGCGCTGGCCCGGGCCCTGATCGAGGCCGACGGCGGACGGTTGGAACTACAGCGCAGACGACCGGCACTGTTCTCGGTGTTCCTGCCCGCTCGGCGCGAATCGTCGCCCGCGCTCTCGCGGCGCGAACCACGCTGACCGAACTGGGGGTCAGTCGAGCGCGTTCGATGCGTCGGTCGGATCCCCGTTGCGCTCGGCGTCCACTTCCAGGATGGTGCGCGCGTTGTCCTCGGGAAAAGCGAAGCGACGCAGCGCCCAGAAGCGGAACGCCATCTGGAGCAGGTTGCCGATGATGTAGTTCAGCACGAAGTCGATGACGACCACCATCGTCAGCGACTCGTTGGTGTCGCGGATGTCGAAGATGTTGTTCGCGATCCACAGCGGACCGGCGGCGATGAGCACTCCGATGCCGCTGATGGCGAAGAAGAGAAGCGCTTCGTGGTGGCGTTCGCGCCCGCCGCGGTGCTTGAAGGCCCACTCACGGTTGAGGAAATAGCTGAGCAGGGTGGCGAGCACGCCCGAGATGATCTTCGCGATCACCGGCTTCTGCTCGAGCACCGTCAGGCTCAGCGAGTAGAAGATGACGAGGTCGAACACCATCGTCGTACCGCCCACGATGGCGAACTTGATCAACTCGCTGTGCCGGATCGCAAGGTCCCTGATGGGCTTGGGTAAGCGCTGAAGCACGCTGTCGATCGTCGGCACAACGGTGAAGTCTACGAAACGAACGCCCGATCCGGCGAACCGACGCTCTGTTCATCAGCGTTTCCACAGTCTTGACGACAGTGTTTCCACGTTCTTCGCGACAACGACGACCGCCGTGCGACTGCCGGTTCGGCCCGAACCGGCAGGACATGACACCATGGTGAGCCGTGACAGGTACCGAACCGCGCCCCACCGCTGCGCGCCCGTCGTCGACCGGAATGCCCGTCGTGACGATGATCGGCGGAGGTCAGCTGGCCCGCATGACCCATCAGTCGGCCATCGAACTCGGCCAAACGCTGCGCGTGCTCGCCGCGGGCGCAGACGAGCCGGCGGCTCAGGTGAGCCCCGACGTCGTGTTCGGGCTGCACGACGACCTCGATGCGCTGCGCACGGCCGCGACCGGATCCAACGCCCTGACCTTCGACCACGAGCACGTGCCGACGGAGCACCTCGAGACCCTGGTCGCCGAGGGCGTCAACGTCCAGCCGCCACCGAGCGCGCTGATCTTCGCGCAGGACAAACTGCGCATGCGTCGAAAGCTCGAAGAGCTGGGGGCACCCGGACCGGCGTACGCGGAGGTGTCGTGGGCGCAGGACGCCATTGCGTTCGGTGACGAACACGGGTGGCCGGTTGTCCTCAAGGCGGTCCGCGGCGGCTACGACGGCCGCGGTGTCTGGATGCCCGCCGACGCCGAGGAAGCCGAAGAGATCGTCACTGCCCAGCTCGACCTCGGTGTGCCGCTCATGGTCGAGGAGAAGGTCGCCATGCGCCGCGAGTTGTCGGCGATGGTCGCGCGATCGCCGTTCGGTCAGGGTGCTGCGTGGCCCGTCGTACAGACCGTGCAACGACACGGACAATGCGCGGTGGTTCTGGCCCCGGCTCCCGACCTGGACGAGGACGTCGCCACGTACGCCGGTCGGCTGGCGCTCGATATCGCGGGTGCCCTCGGCGTCGTCGGAGACCTCGCGGTCGAGCTGTTCGAGACCACCTCGGGCAAGCTTCTGGTGAACGAGCTGGCCATGCGGCCGCACAACTCCGGTCACTGGACCATGGACGGCTGCCGCACCTCGCAGTTCGAGCAGCATCTGCGTGCGGTGCTGGACTACCCGCTGGGTGACACCGATCCACTGGCACCGTTGACGGTGATGGCGAACATCCTGGGTGCGCCCGAAGCGCCGGAGATGACGATGGACGAACGCCTGCATCACCTGTTCGCGCGCATGCCCGACGCCAAGGTGCACCTGTACGGCAAGACCGAGCGGAAAGACCGAAAGATCGGCCACGTGAACATTCTGGGCGCGAGGTCCGGATCGCTCGGCGACCCGGCCTACGTGGCGGCCGTACGTGAACGAGCCGAACGTGCAGCGCATTGGATGTCGCACGCCGAATGGACCGACGGATGGGACCCGCACCATGACTGACGAATCCGGTACCGCCGTCGTAGGCCTGATCATGGGCAGCGATTCCGACTGGCCGACCATGGAGGCCGCAGCAGAAGCGCTGGCGGAGTTCGGTATTCGTTTCGAGGTCGGCGTGGTCTCGGCGCATCGCACACCTCAGCGGATGCTCGACTACGCCCGCGAGGCCGCCGGTCGCGGAATCAAAGTGATCATCGCCGGTGCCGGGGGAGCGGCGCACCTGCCGGGCATGGTGGCGTCGGCGACGCCACTGCCGGTCATCGGCGTTCCGGTACCGCTGAAGTATCTCGACGGTATGGACTCGCTGCTCTCGATCGTGCAGATGCCGGCCGGTGTGCCCGTTGCGACGGTCTCCATCGGTGGTGCTCGCAATGCGGGGTTGCTCGCCGTCCGGATTCTGGGAGCGTCCGATCCTGTTCTGCAGCAACGGATGTCGGCCTTCCAGTCCTCTCTCGAGGCCATGGTTCTGGACAAGGACGCGGCACTGCGAACCACGCTGCTGGGATGAGTGCCGCGGCGTCGCGGCGCGAGCAGATTCGACGAGCCGGCCGCGGCAAGTGGCAGTCGGTGTCGGTGACCCGGCTGGCACTGCGCTACGCGCAGCTGTGGGGCGGAACGGCGCGTTTCGACGACGAGTTCTCGATCTTCGTGTGTTCCGGCCTGCGCGGCGGATTCGGCCGCGGCGGAACCACATTCGGTGGGGCCTACCTGACGGCGAACAACACCGCCCGTCGGGTGCTGCGGCACGAGGCGATTCACGCCGACCAGTGGGCGAGGTTCGGGCTGACCTTTCCGTTCCGCTACCTCGTCGAGGAAGCGCGTCACCGCGGCAGCGCCAACCGGTTCGAGATCGAAGCGGGACTCGCGGACGGCGGCTACCGCCCGACCGGATGAGGCGACAAGTCAGTCGAGGGTCGTCGTGACCTTCTCGGTGTCGATGCGTCGTTCCTTCTTGCTCTCGTCGGAGTTGGCCACCTGTACCAACGACGCTCCGGCCGCGAGCACCGAGAGCAGTCCGTCGATCAACTCGTCGGCGTTGGTCCAGGATGCACTGGACAACACTCGGTCCGCGGCCGAGAGAGAATGGGCCTCGGCGCGTTCTCTTGCTGCGGCGAGGACGTCGTCCACCGAGCGGCCGTCCAATGCCGCGGACCCGGATCCGTTTGCCCTGAATTGGTCACCGTGTACGCGAACCGAGGTGGCGTAGTCGGTCATCCCGAGGGGCAGATCGGGGACTGCCTTGCCGAAGGCATCGAGCGAGAGCGCCAGAACTTCGTCGACGTCGGGTGCGTCGTCGAGGCGGTCGCCGTGCACCAGCGCGAGATCCGCGGAGTCGTCTGCACCGAGCACCACCTCGCCGCCGGTCCACCAGATTCCCAGAAGTACGGCAGCGGTCTGCCAGTGCGCCGGCAACAGCACGCACACGCGCGCGCCCTGATCGAGTGCGAACTCGTCACGGAGCAGGTTGGCAGTCTTGGCCGCCCAGTTCGCCAGTGTCACGGCGGACACCTCGACCCGCTCGCCGGTGGCATCGTCGTAGTACGTGATGCGGGGACCGGCCGGGTCTGCCGCCAGGATCGGCTCGAGCAGGGTTTGAGTCAGGTTCGAAGCCACACCACGACCCTAGTCGACGCCTACCCGCCCCGACCTCCGCACTGCGTTCGTACCGTCAGTTCACGCACATGGGGCCGGTGGAACCCGCGTCGATCGGTGCCGCAGGTTCCTCGGGGACTGCTGTACCTGCTTCGGGTGCCACGGTTTCGGCCGTCGCGGCCTGACCCGAGCCGGGGCCGGCATAGTCGTCGGCGAGCACGACCCGGACGGCATCGGCCGCCATGGTGTCGTCGGCGGTGATCTGCAGGCCACCGAGTGCTGCCGACACGGCGCGAGCGGCGTCGCTGTCCACGTCGGCGGTCTGGATGCGGCTCGTGGAGATGGACGAGCCCTCGTAGTTGCCGATGGTGCCACCGACGTACCCGAGCGCCGTCAATGATCCGGCCACACCGTTGGCCAGACCTTCGATACCGCTGTCGTTCGCGACGTCCACCGTCACCGTCGACGGATCGACGGCCGGCGCATCCGAATTCTCGGCGTTGGTCTCGGCGGAGTTCCCGTCCTCGAGTAGTCCGGCGACGTATTTCTTCACTGCTGCCGGGTCGACCTGCACGATGGATTCGCCGTAGTCGGTCGTCGCATTGATGTCGACCGCGGGGATGGTCTCGAACTTGACCTTGCCACCGGCGAGATCCTGCAGGCGAGTGGCGAACTGCAGGATGTCCCAGTCCGAATCGAGGGTGACCGACCGCTGCACCGCGGTACTGAGCTGACCGAGCTTGCTCGGATTGCTCAACGTCTTGGCGCTGAGCACACTGCGTACGAGGGAGGCCATGAAGACTTGCTGGCGCACGATCCGGTCCAGGTCACCGCGGGGCAGATCGTGTCGTTGCCGGACGAAACTCAGCGCCTGCGAACCGGACAGGTTCTGCTCACCGGCGGCGAAGTTCGCACCCGACAGCGGCTCCTGGACCGGATTGTTCAGGCATACCGCTACTCCGCCGACGGCGTCGGTCAGCAGAACGAAACCGAGCAGGCCGACCTCTGCGTAGTGATCGACCGTGATGCCGGTCAGGTTGGCGACGGAATCGATCAGCGCTTCGCGTCCGGCCTCGGTGGCCTGCGGTTCGGCGTCGGCATCGGAGACTCCCTGCTCGACCAGCTCGAGCCGTTTGTTCTCCTTGGTCGCTCCGTACGCGGCGTTGATCTTGGACATTCCGATCCCGGGCACCTCGACGTACGAGTCGCGCGGGATGGAGATGGCAGTGGCCGACGAGCCGTCGTTCGGGACGCGGATCAACACGATCGTGTCCGTGTTCGACGCAACTTCCTCGCCTGCGTTCAGCGAGGCCAGTTCTTCCGGTGAGAGCGCGTTGCCGTGGGCGTCGGTGCGGCTGTCGGTGCCGACCATCAGGATGTCGACCGCGCCGTCCGCTGCGCCGCCCAGACCGAGGCCGCCCGCAGTGGCGATGTTCGACCGCAGACTGTCCACGCTGCGCCACGCGAAGCCGGTCACCAACAGGACGAGTACCGACAACACGGCCACGGCAACGTGCGTCGCCGGCCAGCGACCGCCTGCGCCCGGTCGGCGGGGTGCCTCGCCTGCGTCCGGTCGTCGGTCGTCGCCTCGGGGCTCGCGCTGCGGTCGTCGTGCACGGCCGGCCGTGGTTCGTCGTTCGTCGCCGCGTACGCCGCCTCGGCGATGCACGCCCGGTTCGCCGTCTGCAGGGGGACGAACAGGGCGATCCTGAGAGTCGCGCCCGCGGGGCGCGCGAGGGTCGATGTCACGGTCGCGTCGGTCGCCGCGCAGGCCGTCGCCGTCGGCTCGCCGCGAGGTGCGCCGGTGTGGTGGGGGCGTGCGCTCACCTCCGTGCGTGCCTGAATCTCGTGGCACCTTCGACCCTTTCCTCGTTTCCGGCAGGCATGGACACCCACCGACAGACGTTCACTCCCCCCGACTCGAAGGTTACTGGCGATCGGCCGCGCTCTCGCCGAACCGACCGCGGCGTGCCACACTTGGCAACCGTGAATGCGATCGTGGTGACCGGTGCACACGGCCAGTTGGGCCGACGGGTGGTCTCGCTCGCCGCCGAGCGTGATTCCGACGTCGAGGTGCACGGCTATTCGTCCGCCGACCTGGACATCACCGACCCCGATGCCGTCGACGCCGTGGTGACTGCGGGTGCGACCGTCGTCAACTGCGCCGCATACACCGCCGTCGATGCCGCCCAAACCGACGAGTCCAGGGCCATGGCCGTCAATGCCGACGGTCCTCGAAATCTCGCGCGGGCGTGCGGGCGTGTCGGTGCACGACTGATTCACATTTCCACCGACTATGTGTTCGACGGCACAGCGACCGAGCCGTACGACGTCGACGCGGCGACCGCGCCGAAGTCCGTGTACGGACGCACCAAGTTGGCCGGGGAAACGGCGGTACGTGAGGAACTTCCCGAGGCCGTCATCGTGCGCACCGCATGGGTCTACGACAACACCGGCAAGAACTTCGTCACCACGATGCGAAGACTCGAAGGCGAGCGGGAGACCGTCTCGGTGGTCGACGACCAGATCGGATCGCCCACCTTCGCCCTCGACCTGGCCGCCGGTCTGCTCGAGATCGAAGCCGACGCGACGGTGACCGGCCGGACCCTTCACTTCACCAACGCCGGGCAGGCGAGCTGGTACGACCTCGCCCGGGCAGTGTTCTCGGGAATCGGTGCCGACCCCGACCGGGTGCGACCGTGTTCGAGCGCAGAGTACGTCGTCCCGGCACCTCGGCCCGCATACTCGGTGCTGTCACCGAATGCGTGGTCCGCAGCCGGGCTCGGTGCGCCCCGCACCTGGTCCGAGGCTCTGACGGCGGCTCTTGCTCGGTCGTGATGCGGGATCGATGCTCGCCTCGGGCTAGTCTTGCCCGCGTGAGTTCCGACCTGGCCGTGGTGACGGTGACCTATTCCCCCGGCGAATACCTCGAGCAATTTCTGACGTCTCTACGCGAGTCCACGACTCGGCCCGTGCGAGTCATCATGGCCGACAACGGGTCGGTCGACGGCACTCCGGAAGCTGCCGAGGCGGCGTTCGCGGAAGCAGAATTGCTGCGTACCGGCGCCAACATCGGCTACGGCGCTGCCGTCAATCGGGCGATCGCCGCGGTCGACCCCGAGGTCGAATTCGTCGTGGTCGCCAATCCGGATGTCAGGTGGCACCCCGGGTCCCTTGACGGATTGCTCGACGCCGCGGCGCGATGGCCGCGCGCAGGTTCGCTGGGCCCACTCATTCGTGAGCCGGACGGGTCGCGATACCCGTCCGCGCGATCGGTGCCCGATCTGACGTCCGGGGCCGGCCACGCAATTCTGGGCAAGCTCTGGCCGACCAATCCGTGGACTCGGCGATACCGCCAGGAGAACGAGACGGTGTCCGAGCGGCCGGTGGGATGGCTGTCGGGATCATGCCTGTTGCTTCGCCGCGCGGCGTTCGACTCCATCGACGGGTTCGATTCGCGCTACTTCATGTACATGGAGGACGTGGACCTCGGCGACCGGCTCGGTAGGGCGGGTTGGCAGAACGTCTACGTACCCGAGGTCGAGGTCACGCACTCGAAAGGCCATGCGGCAGGACGGCATCCGGAAGTGATGCTGCCCGCACACCACACCAGCGCCTACCGATTCCAGGCCGACAGACACGACCGGGTGTGGCAGGCTCCACTACGATGGGCGCTGCGCGCGGGTCTCGGTCTTCGCTCGAAGGTCGTTGTGACTTCGGCGCTTCGGGCCCGAGCTCGTGAAGAACGACCGTCGGACGAGAGAACAGAGGCTGGACATGTCGGATAGTTCCCCATCGGTCGCCGCACGGACGGATGCAGTGATCTTGGTCGGCGGCAAGGGAACTCGACTGCGCCCGTTGACTCTGTCGGCACCGAAGCCGATGCTCCCGACTGCAGGACTCCCGTTTCTCACCCACCTGCTGGCCAGGATCAAGGCTGCGGGCATCGAACACGTGGTTCTCGGAACGTCGTTCAAAGCCGAAGTGTTCGAGCAACATTTCGGCGACGGGTCGGCGTTGGGCATCGAACTCGAGTACGTGTTCGAGACCGAGCCCATGGGCACCGGCGGCGGAATCAGAAACGTGCTGCCGCGACTGCGGGCAGACAACGTCATGGTGTTCAACGGTGACGTGTTGGGTGGTACCGATCTGACGGCAGTGCTCGATACGCACCGCACGACCGACGCGGACGTGACGTTGCATCTCGTTCGGGTCGGCGATCCCCGAGCGTTCGGTTGTGTCCCGACCGACGAGAACGGCCGAGTCACCGCGTTTCTGGAGAAGACCCAGGATCCGCCGACCGACCAGATCAATGCCGGTTGCTACGTGTTCAAGCGTGAGATCATCGAGTCCATCGCAGCCGACCGGCCGGTGTCGGTGGAGCGAGAGGTGTTCCCTGCCCTGCTCGCCGAGAACAAGAAGGTCTACGGGCACGTCGACAGTGCGTACTGGCGCGACATGGGTACGCCGGAGGATTTCGTCAAGGGATCGGCCGACCTGGTTCGCGGGATCGCGCCGTCGCCCGCACTGCACGGAGATCGCGGTGAGTCCCTGGTTCACCCCGGAGCGGGTGTCGCGCCGGGCGCACTGCTGATCGGTGGAACCGTCGTCGGACGTGGTGCCGAGATCGGCGCAGGCGCTCGTCTCGACGGCGCGGTGGTGTTCGACGGTGCGATCGTCGAAGCGGGGGCCGTGGTCGAACGATCCATCCTGGGTTTCGGAGCCCGCATCGGACCGCGCGCACTCGTGCGTGACGCCGTCATCGGTGACGGTGCCGATATCGGAGCTCGGTGCGAGTTGCTGCGCGGCGCACGGGTATGGCCAGGAGTGAAGCTGCCCGACGGGGGAGTGCGCTTCTCCACCGACGTCTGATCGTCGTCCCGAGGGGCTGAGCGGGGCCGCCCGGGCGGATCAGCGATGCGCGGCGAGCGCGACGAGATGGTCGATGGTCTCGCGCTCGGCCGAGTCGGGTAGTTCGTCCACCGGCCACCAGCGCAGGTCCGTCGATTCGTCGCTGCGCACGGCGCGCGCGCCGTCCGGGGCGCGCACCAGGAACCGCAGGTCCAGGTGCCGGGTCGGCTTACCCAGTGAGCACGTGATCGGGTGAGTGTGCGCCGAGAGCAACTCGGGATCGATCGACAGATCGGTAATTCCGGATTCTTCGGTCGCCTCGCGCAGCGCTGCGGCGACGACCGTCTCGTCCTCGGGTTCGCAGTGACCGCCCAGCTGAATCCACCGGCCCACCCGGGGATGCAGGGTCAGCAGAACGTGTCGTCCCGACGCGTCGAGTACCAGCGACGATGCCGTGATGTGGCCGGCCTCGTTCGCGCGAAGACACGCGTCGGGATTGCTGTGCAGAAAGGCGATCACGGTGTGTCGAAGGGATTCGTCCCTGGAGTCGGTCGGTGCCCATCGATCGAGTGTCTCGGCCGCGGACTGCCACAGTGAGGAAGCGGACATCGTCGGTCAGAGCTCCACCAGCGAAGACCCGGGCGCGGCCGGATCTCGTACCGCCAGCGGCTCGCTGGGGTGTCCGATTGCGATGGCCCCCAATGCTTTCCAGTCCGCACGCAAGCCGAGCTCGGCGCGGACGGTATCGGCGGCGAAGATCGTCGAACCGATCCAGCAGCTACCGAGATCGCGAACGGCCAGGGCGACGAGCAAACCCTGAACGGCGGCACCGACCGCCACGGTGAACATGGTGTCCTCCGCTGCGCGACGCCTCTCGTCGGGATAGGTGTGCGCCCCGTCCGGCACACAGAACGGAATCACGATTTCCGGCGCATCGAACAGAATGTCACCGCGGCTCAGCCTCGCGGCGATGCGGTCCTCGGTCAGCCCGTCTCCGGCCAGATCGGCTCGCCACTGCTCGCGCATGGTCTCGAGCAGTCGTCGACGCACCGCGGGCGTTCTGATCCAGACGAATCTGACGGGGTGGGTGTGATGCGGGGCGGGGGCGGTGAGGGCGTCCGCGACGGCGTCACGAATCGAGTCCGGGTCGACTGCGTCGGGGGAGAACGATCGAACCGACCGCCGGCGGAGCAGGGCCTCACGTCGACCACGTTCGAGTGCCTCGGCGGTTCCCAGCCAGAACAAATCGTCTTCGCCGCCGCGCAGCAGCGTGGCGGCGGTGGAGCCGTCGTCGACCGGTGACAGGCCGCGGACGACGGCTATCGGAACGCCACCCAGCTTGCCCTTCACGAGATCGCCTGCCGCAGCGAGCTCGTCGGCGATGGCGACTTCGGTGACGATCAGTTCGTTGCCCTGGCCGTCTTCTGCCCCGGCGTATCGATGGACGACCGCCAGGCCGGCAGACCCGATCGCGGCATCGGTCTGACCGATCCGCCAGGCCCGGCCCATCGTGTCGGTGATCACGACAGCCACGGTGACTCCGGCCGACGCGTGCAGTGCTCGCCGAAGAGCCGCCGCGCTGGCGTCGGGATTCTCCGGGAGCAGCGCCAGTTCGCTGCCGTCGACGTTGGACCCGTCGATACCCGACGCGGCTTGCACGATGCCGAGGCGGTTCTCGGTGATGAGTGTCCGGCCTTTTCGGGCGACGACGCGAACGGCCTCCTGATCGACGAGGACCCGGCGGGCCGCGTCCCGCTCCTTGGGGTCCTGCGGTGCGGGCACCAGACGTCCCTCGACCTTGGAGACGATCTTGCTGGTGACCACGAGGACGTCTCCGTCGCGCAGCCAGGGCGCTCGGTCGACGATCGCTGCGGCGAGATCGTCGCCCGGACGAAACTCGGGAAGTCCCGTGACCGGCAGGATTTCGATCGATCCGCCCGGTGCGTGGTCACCGGGAGCCTCCGGCATCGACGCCACGTCGCGTGGGGCGGTCACAGTTCGAGTCCGGCTGCGCGCAGGGCGGTGCGGGCCATCACCGCTGTGGTCTCCGGGTCGGTCATCAGCAACGGAATCGACTGCACGTCGACTCCGTCGACCACCGCCGAGTCGGTGCTGTGCACCAGCCAGGCGTCGAGAATGCCGGTGCCGCTTCGGCTTCCGTAGAGGCGGCCGACGGCCTCGGCCGTCGTCTCGACGCCGATGACCGAGAGGCACTCGTCTGCCATGCCGCGCAACGGTTTACCGTCCACCACCGGGGACAGGCCGACGACCTTGGCGGCGGTGGTGCGGAGTGCGCCGCGGATGCCGGGTACGGCAAGAATTGCGCCGACACTGACCACCGGGTTGGACGGGGCCAGGATCACCGCGTCGGCCTCGGCGATCGCTTCGGCGACTCCCGGTGCGGCAGTGGCCTGTTCGGCACCGATATGAGCGAAACTGTGCGTGGGAATCTGCGCGCGGTAGCGAACCCACCACTCCTGGAAGTGGATTGCGCGTTGCTGCTCGCCGCTGGGGTCGTCGGGGTCGGTGACCACGACGTGTGTTTCCGAGCGGTCGTCGGTGACCGGCAGCAATCGGACCCCGGGCTGCCATCGGTTGCACAGTGCCTCGGTGACGGCCGACAGCGGAAATCCGGTGCGCAGCATGCGACTGCGGATCAAGTGCGTGGCGATGTCCCTGTCGCCGAGGCCGAACCAGTCGGGATCTGCTCCGTAGGCGGCCAACTCGTCGCGGGCGTTCCAGGTCTCCGCGACCCGGCCCCAGCCGCGCTCGGTGTCGATTCCGTTTCCGAGGGTGTACATGCACGTGTCGAGATCCGGGCAGATGCGAAGGCCGTGCATCCAGACGTCGTCGCCGACGTTGACCACCGCCGTGATCTCGTTCTCGGGTTCGTCGCCGAGAAGGGAGTCGCCGAACAGGGATTTGAGCCCCTGGAGGAACCGTGCGCCACCGACGCCACCGACCAGAACAGTAACTTTCACAACATGCGAGCCTAGTGCGGTTGCCGCCCGCCCGGGTGAGCGCCCACCCGGACCGTCCGCGGGGCCGGGATCCGAGCCCGAGAACCGCCGCGACACGCACGGGACGCGCTCCGATTCGGGGAGACAGCCGATTTCGGGCATGGGATGGTATTGGATTTGTGCGATCGGCTTGACCGCGACACACCTGTACGTGTCTAATCACAGGTATGTCATTCAGCGTTCGCGGCACGAGTTCGACTGCAGCGAACCTGGTTTCGAACACTCGTTCCCTTCCTGTTCGTCCCTGAGTGGACGTGGAGTAGAGGTCGAGAGTTGGACGGGTGGAGAGCCGGCTCGGACGTACCAGCTCGATCGAATACCGGCGCGGGGCAAGGTATTCGAGATTACGAGGACCGAAATATCTGCGCTACCACAGGTGAGGAGGCGGAAGCGATGTATGACCAGCACGTGACACGTGATCAGCGGGGCGGACCCACTGCACACCTCAGCGCTGTCGACGACGCGCCGCAAACCGAGTCCGATTCCGGCGTGGATTCGAGCGTCTCCGTCGACGCCGGTTCTGCGTACGTGACCCCGTCGAACGATGCAGTCGACGGCGAACTCTCGAGTGACGCCGTGCAAATCGATCAGGACATCGACAGCCCTGATGTCGACAGCCCGGATGTCGACGACGTCGATAACGACGACTCGGACAACGACGCCGATTCGATGCCGTTCGTGGCCGAATCGGTTCCACCCGCCAAGCCGTTCCTGAGTCTCGTGGCGGGTTTCGACGAGATGTTCGAGGAGATCGAGGATCAGTGGCAGGAGCGCGCCCTGTGCGCTCAGACCGATCCCGAAGCCTTCTTTCCCGAAAAGGGCGGCTCCACCCGCGAAGCGAAGCGAATCTGTCTCGGCTGCGAGGTCAAGGACGAATGCCTCGAATACGCTCTCGCCAACGACGAGCGATTCGGAATCTGGGGCGGACTGTCCGAGCGTGAGCGTCGTCGGCTGAAGCGCGGGATCGGCTGAGCCGAACGCGCTCAGGAGGATCCACCCACGAGCCGACGCTGCATCACGGCTCGGCGCTGGCGGGGTCCACCTCGTCTGGATCGATCCCCAAATATGTCGCTACCTGCTCGACCAGGACCTCGAACAGTAGGTCCTCCAAATCTTCCGGATGCTTGGCGCGCCGCTCGAGCGGACGCCGGAACAGCACCACACGGGCGCGTGTCGTCTCTCCGCGCTTGTCGATCCCTGCGGGGACCAGTCGCGACAGGGGTACCGGTCCTTCTGCGACCACCTCGGGCGGCCACGTGACCGATTCCGGGTCCAACGCCCTGATCTTGGGCACGTCGTCGACGGCGATGTCGAGCTTCGAGAGCTTGTCGTGCCACCGGTGGTCGATGCGCGCGAACGCGTCGAGTACCAGCCGGTCGAACTTCTCTGCACGTGATCGCCGGGCAGGTAGGTCCTCGGGCAGCACCGGTCCGCGGATGCCGCGGCCGTGCCGCGCAACGGACCGCGACGTGATCCTGCGCGCGGAAGAGAACTGAGGCATGGGGGCAGGTTATCGCGGCTGTCCGGTGTGTCGGTCGTTCGGTCGGTTGCACGTACCGGATACTCTGCACTCGTGAGATCACTGCGTGGCTGCTGCAGGCCTGGTTGCAACCGTTCTGCCGTTGCGACGCTCACATATGTCTACTCCGACTCCACTGCGGTCGTCGGTCCGCTGGCCACCGTGGACGAACCGCACTCCTGGGACCTGTGCGAGGTCCATGCCTCGACGACCACGGCACCCAAGGGCTGGGAGCTCGTGCGGTACGAGGGTGGTTACTCGACATCGACCCCCGACGAGGACGATCTGACCGCGCTGGCCGAGGCCGTACGCGAAGCCGGTCGGGGAGACCGGACGCGCTCCGAGGAGCGAGACAGCGGTGACCGGTCGCCCGCCCGCCACCAGGACACCGAGCGACGGGCCACGCCTGCCGTCCGAACCGGCCGGCGCGGACACCTCAGAGTTCTACCCGATCCCACGTCCTAGACCCCCTGCGCAGAACGCCGCGGCGGGGCGCTGCGCTGCGTCCGCCCGAATGAACGACGGGTCGACTGGCCCGCCCACCGGGCGTCTGGCAAGGTTTGCACCAGTACCGAAACGGACAAGCCGGTCTGCCGAGCTTCGGTGTTGATCGCCCCGTACCCAACGCTGGATGTCCGACGCCGGACGACCGACAATCAGGAGAATCTTCGTGGCCCGAACCGCAGAGTCCGTCAACGCCGTCATCAAGGCCTACGACGTCCGTGGCGTCGTAGGTGAGCAGATCGACGAGGCGTTCGTCCGAGACGTCGGTGCATCGTTCGCCCGGTTGGTACGCGACGAGGAGGGCGCAGCGCGGACCGTCGTCGTCGGACACGACATGCGCGACTCCTCGCCGGGCCTGTCCCGCGCTTTCGCGGACGGCGTCACCGCGCAGGGACTCGACGTCGTGCACATCGGTCTCGCCTCGACCGATCAGCTCTACTTCGCGTCGGGCCTGCTCGAATGCCCGGGTGCCATGTTCACCGCAAGCCACAATCCGGCGAAGTACAACGGAATCAAGCTGTGCCGCGCCGGTGCCAAGCCGGTGGGACAGGACACCGGGTTGGCCACGATCAAGTCGGAACTGATCGACGGGGTGCCGGACTTCGACGGCCCGGCCGGTACGGCAACGTCGCGAGACGTGTTGACCGACTACGCCGGGTTCGTCCGCGATCTGGTCGATCTATCCGGCATCGGATCCATGAAGATCGCCGTCGACGCGGGTAACGGCATGGGCGGGCACACGGTCCCCGCGGTGTTCGCTCCGCTCCCGGTGACGATCGAACCGTTGTTCTTCGAACTCGACGGCAGCTTCCCCAATCACGAGGCCAACCCACTGGATCCGGCGAACCTGGTGGATCTGCAGCGCTTCGTCGTCGAGACCGGTGCCGACATCGGGCTCGCGTTCGACGGAGACGCCGACCGGTGCTTCGTCGTCGACGAGAAGGGCGATCCGGTCTCGCCGTCGGCCGTGACCTGCTTGGTGGCAGAACGTGAGCTGGCCAAGGAGCCCGGTGCGTCGATCATTCACAATCTCATCACCTCGCGTGCGGTGCCGGAGCTGGTCACCGAGCTCGGCGGCAAGCCTGTCCGCACCCGAGTGGGGCACTCGTTCATCAAGCAGCAGATGGCCGATACCGGTGCGATCTTCGGCGGAGAACATTCCGCGCACTACTACTTTCGCGATTTCTGGGGTGCCGATTCCGGCATGCTCGCCGCGCTGCACGTTCTCGCTGCCCTCGGCGCACAGGATCGACCGCTCTCGGAGATGATGGCCTCGTACGAGACGTACAGCGCGTCGGGTGAGATCAACTCGACGGTCGACGACGCAGCCGAACGCACCCAGGCCGTGCTCGACGCGTTCGCCGATCGGACCACCGGAATCGACCGTCTCGACGGCGTGACCGTCGACCTCGAGGGTGGTGCATGGTTCAACTTGCGTGCGTCCAACACCGAGCCCCTGTTGAGACTCAATGTCGAGGCGCGCACCCGCACCGAGGTCGACGCGTTGTCGACCGAGATATTGAGCATCGTTCGCTCCGGACTGGAATAGTGGTTACCTAGAGTTCACAAGTGGGTATGCAGGCATTTCGAGTCGGTGACGTAAGGGAAGGTGCCGAGGTCATGAGGGCAGTGACGTCTCTGGTCGATCTCGACGACGCCGGCGCGATCGTGGCCGCCGATCGGGAGGGCGCGCTCCGCAGCGCCGCGCTCGCGGGTGCTCAAGTACGCGCCGTAGCCACTGCGGTCGAAGAGTCGGTGCTGGCGCGCCTGGCCGACCTGCGACCTCGCAGCGTGGTGATCGTGACCGGCGACGGCCGCAGCAGTCGTGCGGCGTCTCTGCTTGTCGCTGCTCTCGGAAACCATTTGGGCGTTCCCCTGGTTCGTAGTACCGGAACTCCGCCGTGGATCGGGCCACTGGATGTCGTCGTGGTGGCCGGCGACGATGCAGGCGATCCTCGTCTGGCCGAATCGGTCGACGCGGCAGCACGGCGCGGCGCGGAGGTCGTCGTCGTGGCACCGGAAGAGGGTCCCCTGCGTGCCGTGCGCGGTGCCAGGGTCATGTGGTTGCCGCCGCGCATAGCGGTGCGTGACCACAATGCGCTGATGCGCTACCTTGCGGCGTTCGTGGCCGTCCTCGGCGCGGTTGCCGGTGGTTCGTGGAAGGCGCTGTTGCCCAACCTTTCTCGGCTCGCAGATCTGCTCGATGCCGAGGCTGTGCGCAACAGCCCGTCCAACGAGGTGTTCCACAACCCTGCCAAAGCGCTTGCCAGTGGGTTCAGCGGCAAACGTGTGGTGCTGAGCGGTGCCGGGCCGGCTGCCGTCGAGGTGGCGCGGCACGGTAGCGAGGTGTTGCTGCGGGCGGCCGGTCTGATCGTGGCTGCGGGTGAGCTCGGCGATGTCATTGCTGCGTCCATCCGTGCGTCCATGGTCGAGTCATCGGGGCCGGTCAGCACCTTCGACTCGATCTTCCACGACGAGGAGCTCGACGGACCGGCTCCCGAACAGCCGATGCGGGTATTCGTCCTGGCGTCCGAATCCGATCGCGCGCTGACCGAACGACGCATTGCCGGTGTTCCGAATTCCGAACTGGTACTGACCGAGTCCGGTGAGGCGGCGTCGGGCGGGGAGTTCGCGAGTTCGGGTTTCGAGGCCCGCGCGGCGTCGCCCGATCCGGTTACACTCTCGATGCTCGACACGATGTCGGTGTTGGCAACGCGGTTGGACACCACTGCCGCGTACTTGTCGTTGATGGGCGGTAGCTAGTGCAACTCCTGCGAGGCGCAGTCCGGTCCTACGCTTGGGGTTCGCGCACTGCTCTGGCTCGTATCCAGGGTAGGCCGGTACCGTCCGATCATCCCGAGGCGGAGATCTGGCTGGGTGCACATCCGGCCGATTCTGCGCACGTGGTTCACGAGGGTGGCAGCACGCCGTTGCTCACCCTCATCGACGGGGATCCGGAAACACAGTTGGGCGGCTCTGCTCAGGACTTCTCGTCGCGGCTGCCGTATTTGCTGAAATTGCTTGCCGCAGAAGAACCTCTGTCGTTGCAGGCACATCCGAGCAGCGCGCAGGCGCGTGAGGGTTTCGCGCGGGAGAACGCCGCAGGTGTTGCGATCGATTCCCCGGTGCGCAATTACCGGGACGCCAATCACAAGCCCGAGCTGATCGTGGCACTCACCGAATTCGAAGCACTGGCAGGGTTTCGGCAACCGGCCGAGACAGTCGAGTTTCTCGATGCGTTGGCCGTGCCGTCCCTCGCGGGGTATCGCACGTTGCTCGCCGCTCAGCCCGACGCGTCGGGCCTCCGGACGGTGTTCACCTCGTGGATCACGTTGCCCGGGCAGTCCCTCGACGACCTGTTGCCTGCGGTCGCCCAGGGCTGCATCGATTATCTGTCGGGGCCTGCCCGCGCCGACGGCGGTCGATTCGCCGCCGAGGCACGGACGTTGCTCGAGCTGGGGGAGTCGTATCCCGGTGATGCTGGAGTACTGGCGGCCTTACTGCTCAATCGGGTCACCCTGACTCCCGGCCAGGGCTTGTACCTGGATGCGGGCAATCTCCATGCGTACCTGCGCGGAACCGGTGTGGAGATCATGGCCAACTCCGACAACGTTCTGCGTGGAGGGTTGACGCCCAAGCACGTCGACGTGCCGGAGTTGTTGCGCGTGCTGGACTTCGAGCCCGCCGACATCTCTCCGATCACGCCGGGTGAGAACGATCGGCCCACCTACCGATACCCGACGCCGGCCCCTGAATTCGTCCTCAGCCGGACGGCGGTCGGTCCGGGGGAGACCGTCGAGATTCCTGGAACCGGTCCGCGAATTCTGTTGTGCACCAGCGGTTCGGTGCTGGCGACGACCGGTGACACACACGCGGGGCTCACCGTGCCCCAAGGTAGTTCGGCGTGGATTCCCGCTGCCGACCGATCGGTCACCGTCACCGCGGACTCCGACGGTGCCGAAGTGTTCGTGGCGGCGGTCGGATCATTGCAGTCGTAAGGCGCGGCAAGTCGAGTGGCCGAAGTGTCCGACACGGGTGCCCGCTACCAATAAGGTGATGTCACAGTGAATTCTGGGACGGGTGGGTCCGATCGGATCGGCCGTCTGCAGAAGCGACGTGGCGATACGGAGGTCCGATGACCAAGGCAGACCGGCCCAGGAAGCCCCCGCGTACGACGGGGTGGTTCCGGACCAAGTCGATCGAACAATCGATCGAGGACACCGACGAACCGGACACCAAGTTGCGCAAGGAGCTCGGTTCGTGGGATCTGACCGTGTTCGGTGTCGCGGTGGCGGTCGGAGCCGGCATTTTCACGCTGACGGCGAGGACTGCCGGAAACGTTGCCGGACCGGCTGTTTCGGTGGCGTTCGTGTTGGCGGCCATCGCCTGCGGGCTCGCTGCCCTCTGTTACGCCGAGTTCGCCTCCACGGTTCCGGTCGCCGGTAGTGCCTACACGTTCTCCTACGCCGCATTCGGTGAGTTCATCGCCTGGATCATCGGCTGGGATCTGATCCTGGAATTCGGACTCGCCGCGGCGGTGGTGGCGAAGGCCTGGTCGCTCTATCTGGGAGACCTGCTCGGCACGTCGGCCCCGGTACTGCAGATCGGTTCGCTGAATTTCGACTGGGGCGCACTGCTCATCGTGGTGGTGTTGACGGTTCTCATCGCCTCGGGAACCAAGTTGTCCTCGCGCGTGTCGTTGGTGATCACAGCCATCAAGGTGATCGTGGTGCTGTTCGTCGTCGTGCTCGGTGCGTTCTACATCAAGGTCGCCAACTACGACCCGTACATTCCGCCGTCCGAGCCCGCGTCCACGGGTGAGGGGCTTCATCAGTCCCTGTTCTCCTTCGTCACCGGTGCGGGCGGTAGCACCTTCGGTTGGTACGGACTGCTGGCGGCGGCGTCGCTGGTGTTCTTCGCGTTCATCGGCTTCGACGTGGTCGCGACCACGGCCGAGGAGACGAAGGAGCCGCAGAAGGCATTGCCGCGCGGCATCCTCGGATCCTTGGCCATCGTGACCGTGCTCTACGTGGCGGTGACCTTGGTGCTGACCGGGATGGTCAAGTACACGGATCTGGCCGGCGACAGTGCCACGCTGGCAACGGCTTTCGAGCTGAACGGGCTGACGTGGGCCAAGAACATCATTTCGTTCGGCGCACTGGCCGGTCTGACGACGGTGGTCATGGTTCTCATGCTGGGGCAGACTCGCGTCCTGTTCGCCATGTCGCGAGACGGCCTGGTGCCGCGCGGTCTGGCCCACACCGGAAAGAAGGGTACGCCGGTTCGGACGACGATCCTGGTCGGTGTGGTGGTCGGACTGCTTGCCGCGTTCGTCCCTCTCGGCACGCTCGAGGAGATGGTCAACATCGGCACGCTGTTCGCCTTCGTTCTGGTGTCGGCCGGTGTGCTCGTCCTCCGCAGGACGCGTCCCGATCTCGAGCGCGGGTTCCGCGTGCCCTGGGTTCCGCTGGTTCCGATCCTGGCAGTGGCCGCGTGCCTGTGGCTGATGCTCAACCTGTCGGTCGAGACCTGGTTGCGGTTCCTGGTGTGGATGGCAGCGGGTGTCGTCATCTACGTGCTGTACGGTCGCCGCCATTCGGTGATGGGTCTGCGCGAGGCGAAGAAAGTCGAGTCGCGACCCGAGTGAGACGCGGCCGAGTCGTCTTGCGAGGCCGGCCCCGACCGTCGATCGTGCGGGCGGGGCCGGTTTTCTCGGATCCGACGTGTCCGGGGTATCCGTCACACCCCTCGGTCCGAACGCCCGGCATGTTATACCCTTGAAAACAAACTGACAGGACCGCAAACATTCGGTGAGAGGGTGTGGCAACTGTGAGCGTGGACGGCCGAATCACCTCATCGGACGATTCGGGTGTCGCTTTCGGGGAGCGGAATTCGGCCGGGGCTGCACCTGCGGTTCGGCGGTGGGACAACAAGCGCTACCTGTGGATGCTGGGTCTGCTGGCACCGGCATCGGCACTGTTGCCGTCCCAGTTGGTGTACTGGACCGGCATGCCGGTGTTCTGGTGGAGCGGCGTCCTGGTGTTCTTCGTGATCATTCCGATCATCGATCTGCTCGCGGGCGAGGACGGTCACAACCCGGACGCGTCTGCGGCCGACGAGCTGCAGAACGACCGCTATTACCGCTGGTGCACCTACCTGTTCCTGCCCATCCAATTCATCGGTCTGATCGTCGCCTGCTGGATGTGGGCGTACGGAGGTCTGAGCGTGGTGGACAAGATCGGGCTCGCGGTGACGGTGGGCCTGGTCGCGGGAACCGGAATCAACGCCGCCCACGAGCTGGGCCACCGCGTCGAGCAGCACGAACGCTGGTTGGCGAAGGTGGCCTTGTCGCAAACCCTGTACGGACACTTCTTCGTCGAGCACAACCGCGGTCACCACGTGCGGGTGGCCACTCCGGAGGATCCGGCCAGTGCCCGGCTGGGAGAGAGCGTGTGGACGTTCGTGCCGCGCAGCGCTGTTCTCGGGCTGGCCTCGGCCTGGAAGCTCGAGGCAGGCCGGCTGCGTCGCAAAGGCCACTCCGTGTTTCACCCGTCGAACGCCCTGCTACACACGTGGCTGCTCAGCGCCGTTCTCTTCGTCACGCTGATGGTCGTCTTCGGCTGGGCGATCGCGCCGTATCTGCTGATACAAGCCGTCGTGGGATTCGTGCTCCTGGAGATGGTGAACTACGTGGAGCACTACGCACTGCTGCGCGAGACGAACGAGCGAGGCAGATACGTGCGGTGCGCACCGCGGCACAGTTGGAACAGCGACCGGCTGTGCACCAACATCTTTCTCTACCACCTGCAGCGACACAGCGATCATCACGCCAATCCGGGGAAGCGGTACCAGACCCTGCTCTCGTGCGACGAGGCCCCGCAGTTGCCTGCCGGGTACGCGACGATGGTTCTACTGGCAGCGGTACCGCCGCTGTGGCGTCGGGTGATGGACCCGCGGGTGCTCGACCACTACGACGGTGATCTCGTCCGGGCCAACATTCTGCCCCGAAAGCGCGATCGGATTCTGGCGCGAGCCCAGCAACACGGGTGACCGCGGGACCACTCGACGAATCGTCTCCCGGGCATCGGACCGATTCGCCGGGCAGGCGGTCGCCGCGCGCCGCGACCCGATAGCCTGGACGAAGACATTCAAGTCAACAGGAGAGGCAAGATGACGACCTCAGTTACGTCAGGATCGGCACTCACCGTGGAACACCGCGGTGGAATCGACTTCAAGGTCGCAGACCTGTCACTCGCAGAATTCGGCCGCAAGGAAATACGGCTGGCAGAGCACGAGATGCCCGGCCTGATCGCGCTTCGTCGCGAGTACGCCGACGTTCAGCCGCTCAAGGGCGCACGAGTATCCGGATCGCTGCACATGACCGTGCAGACCGCCGTGTTGATCGAGACGCTGGTGGCACTCGGTGCCGAGGTGCGTTGGGCCTCGTGCAACATCTTCTCCACCCAGGATCACGCAGCCGCGGCCGTCGTCGTCGGCCCGTACGGCACCGTCGAAGAGCCCAAGGGCGTTCCGGTGTTCGCCTGGAAGGGTGAGACCCTCGAGGAGTACTGGTGGGCCGCCGAGCAGATGCTCACCTGGCCCGAGCAGCCTGCCAACATGATCCTCGACGACGGCGGTGACGCCACGATGCTGGTGCTGCGCGGCGCTCAGTTCGAGAAGGCAGGCGTCGTTCCGCCGACCGACGACGACCAGGATTCCGACGAGTACAAGGTGTTCCTCGGCCTGCTGCGTCGCTCCCTCGAGGCGTCGACGACCAAGTGGACCGAGATTGCCGCATCCGTGCAGGGTGTCACCGAGGAGACCACGACCGGTGTGCTGCGGTTGTACCAGTTCGCTGCTGCCGGTGAGCTGTCGTTCCCGGCCATCAACGTCAACGACTCGGTCACCAAGAGCAAGTTCGACAACAAGTACGGCACTCGCCATTCGCTGATCGACGGCATCAACCGTGGCACCGACGTTCTCATCGGCGGCAAGGCCGTGCTGGTCTGTGGCTACGGAGATGTGGGCAAGGGCTGCGCCGAGGCACTCAAGGGCCAGGGCGCTCGCGTGACGGTCACCGAAGCAGATCCCATCAACGCCCTGCAGGCACTGATGGACGGCTTCGACGTGCGCACGGTCGACGAGTTCATCGAGCAGGCCGACATCGTGATCACCTCGACGGGCAACCTCAAGATCATCACGTTCGAGCACATGCGCAAGATGAAGCACCAGACGATCCTGGGCAACATCGGCCACTTCGACAACGAGATCGACATGGCCGGCCTCGAGAAGGCTGCCGACGTCACGCGGATCAACATCAAGCCGCAGGTCGACGAGTTCCAGTTCAAGGACGGGCACTCGATCATCGTGCTGTCCGAGGGCCGTTTGCTGAACCTCGGCAACGCCACCGGTCACCCGTCGTTCGTCATGAGCAACAGCTTCTCCAACCAGGTCATCGCGCAGATCGAACTGTGGACCAAGCCGAGTGAGTACGACAACGAGGTCTACCGGTTGCCCAAGCACCTCGACGAGAAGGTTGCTCGCATCCACGTCGAAGCGCTGGGCGGCTCGATCACCAAGCTCACCAAGGAGCAGGCCGAGTACATCGGCGTCGACGTCGAGGGCCCGTACAAGCCCGAGCACTACCGCTACTGACCGAGAGAGTTCGGTCGTTGGGAAAGCTCTTCGTCATCGAGGGAGTCGACGGAGCGGGCAAGAACACGCTCGCCCGTCGGCTCGTCTCGGCGTGGGAACGCGACGGCCTGGCCGTCGTCAGGGTCGGGTTTCCCCGGTACGGCAGGTCGGTTCATGCCGATCTGGCGGCCGAGGCGCTGCAGGGGGAACACGGAGACACCGCGGGCAGCGTGCACGCCATGGCGCTGCTGTTCGCACTCGACCGCAAGGATGCGGCCGACGAGATCCGAAACTTGTTGTCCCGCAACGATATCGTGTTGCTGGACCGGTACGTGGCGTCCAACGCCGCCTACACCGCGGCGCGGTTGGAGCAGTCCGTCGACGGAGCGGCCGTCGAGTGGATCCGGTCACTCGAATTCGAGCGGTTCGGTGCGCCCGTTCCGGACGTGCAGGTGCTGCTGGACGTACCGGTGGCTCTCGCTGCGGAGCGCGCCGCCGCGCGTGAGAGTGCGGACGCCGCGCGCACCCGGGATGCCTACGAACGCGACGGCTCGCTGCAGACCCGGACCTCGGCCATCTACGGCCGTCTCGCAGAAACGAACTGGGCGTCGCCCTGGCGAGTCGTGCGCGCCGACGTCGACCCCGATCGACTCGCCGCCGACATGTTCAATCAGCCATCCGCCGAGCCGAAAGTGACACGATAGAGCCATGAAGCCTCGGATTCTGGTTGTGGACGACGATTCGGCTCTGGCGGAGATGCTCACCATCGTGTTGCGCGGTGAGGGATTCGAGCCGTTCGTCGTCGGAGACGGCACCCAAGCGCTGGCGGCCGTCCGCGAGAATCGACCCGATCTGGTGTTGCTCGACCTGATGCTTCCCGGAATGAACGGCATCGACGTCTGTCGCGTGCTGCGAGCCGACTCGGGCGTCCCGATCGTCATGCTGACGGCCAAGACCGACACCGTCGATGTGGTGCTCGGTCTCGAATCCGGGGCCGACGACTACATCATGAAGCCCTTCAAGCCGAAGGAGCTGGTGGCACGCGTCCGGGCACGACTGCGTCGAACCGAGGACGAGCCGGCCGAGCTGTTGTCGATCGCCGACATCGTCATCGACGTCCCCGCCCACAAGGTCAGCCGCGGCGACGAGCTGGTCTCGCTCACTCCGCTCGAATTCGATCTGCTGGTCGCCTTGGCTCGCAAGCCGCGTCAGGTGTTCACCCGTGAGGTTCTGCTCGAACAGGTATGGGGCTACCGGCACGCCGCCGACACCCGCCTGGTCAACGTCCACGTTCAGCGTCTGCGCGCCAAGGTCGAGAAGGATCCGGAGAACCCGGAGGTGGTGTTGACCGTGAGGGGGGTCGGGTACAAGGCCGGACCGCCGTGATCGGTTTTTCCCACTCTCGGCGACGAATCAACGGCAAGTTCTCCCCGCTCCTGCGTTGGTTCAGGTCGCTGAGCACATCGCTGGGCCACGCCTGGCGAAGGTCACTGCAACTGCGCGTGGTCGTCTCGACCCTGACGTTGTCGCTCGTGGTGATCCTGATTCTCGGCGTCGTTCTGACCAGCCAGATCACCGATCGGTTGCTCGAAGCGAAGCTGTCCGCAGCCACCGAGGAACTCGACCGCTCGCGCACCACGGTGGAGGGCAACCTCGCCGGTGCCGATGATTCGAGCGGCCTGTCCACCCGTCTCGAACGGGCGAGAGCAGCGTTGACGAACCAGGACCTCGACGCCGCGTCGACCACCGGGTCGGCAGGGTCCTTCGACCCTGTTCTGATCGTCGAGGGCGACGCGACCCGCGCGGAAGCGTCGGTCGGTCCGGTCGACCAGATACCGGCCAGCTTGCGCGACTTCGTCAAGAAGGGCCTGATCAGCTCGCAGTACGCCACCGTGACCGACAGTGACGGCGGATATTCCGGATCGGCGCTCATCATGGGGTCGCCCACCGGGTCCGACATATCGGCGCTGCAGCTGTATCTCATCTTCCCGCTCGCCAGCGAAGACCGGACGCTCTCCCTGGTCCGCGGCACGCTGTTCATCGGGGCCGTGGTGCTGCTGGTACTCCTCGCGGCGATCGCGATGCTCGTCGCGCGGCAGGTGGTGCTACCCATTCGATCCGCGTCCCGCATCGCAGTACGTTTCGCCGACGGCAGGCTCAAGGAGCGAATGCCGGTTCGCGGTGAGGACGACATGGCGAGGCTGGCGATGTCGTTCAACGAGATGGCCGAAAGTCTGTCCAAACAGATCACCCAGCTCGAGGAATTCGGAAACCTGCAGCGCCGGTTCACCTCCGACGTCAGCCACGAACTACGAACTCCGCTCACCACCGTGCGGATGGCCGCGGATCTCATTCACGACGCCAGTGACGATCTCGAACCTGCCCTCAAGCGTTCCTCCGAGCTGTTGGTCAACGAGCTGGACCGCTTCGAGACGTTGCTCGGTGATCTGCTCGAAATCAGCCGCCACGACGCCGGTGTCGCCGAACTGGCTGCCGAGCAGCTCGACCTTAGGATGTGTGCACGCGCGGCGGTCTCCACGGTGCGTCACCTCGCCCGCGAAACCGGCACCGAGGTGATCGTCGACATGCCCGAGACGGCGGTCATCGCCGAGGTGGACCCGCGGCGCGTCGAACGTATCCTGCGCAACCTTCTGGCCAACGCCCTCGATCACGGGGAAGGCAAGCCGGTGCTGCTGCGCCTGAGATCGGATGCCGACGCGGCAGCCTTCGTGGTGCGCGACCAAGGAATCGGTCTGCGCCCCGGCGAGGAGAAGCTGGTGTTCAATCGGTTCTGGCGCTCGGACCCCTCCCGCGTCCGGCGCTCCGGCGGTACCGGCCTCGGGTTGGCGATCAGTGTCGAGGACGCCCGGCTGCACGACGGTAAGCTCGAGGCGTGGGGTGCAGTCGGCGAAGGCGCATGTTTCCGGCTCACGGTGCCACTGGTCCGTGGTCACAAGGTGATCGGCTCACCTCTGCCGTTGAAGCCGAGCACCAAGAAATACGCTCAGGGACAACCGATCCCGGCTATCGGTGCGCAGCGGGCCGCGTCGGAGTCGTCGACGTGATTCGCTCGTCTCGTCGGCTGTCTCGCTCGGTTGCAGTCTGCGCCCTGATCGCCGCCCTCGTCTCCGGTTGTGCCAGCCTGCCCGAGTCCTCGAGCCCCCAGGCCATCGGCACGTTGACCGACGGTGCCGCGCCGACCAGCGCCCCGGCCCCCGAACCCGGACGTGAGCCCGACCGGCTGCTCGACGACTTCTTCGAGGCCAGCGCAGTGTCGGCCAACCGCCACCAGGCCGCCCGACAGTTCCTGACCGAGGACGCGTCGAACACGTGGGACGACGGCGCTCGTACCGTCGTCGCAGATCGGATCGACACCCTGTCGGGGCCCCGAACTGCAGACTCTGCGCAATTCACGATTCGGTCGACGACAGCGGGAATCCTGGCTCCCGGCGGGGAATATCAGGCCGGATCGGACACCTTCGACATCGCGATCGACATGACGCGCGTCGACGGCCAATGGCGCATCTCGAAGCTGCCACCGGGTGTGGTCATCGATCGCTCGGCGTTCATGGACACCTATCAGCAGCGATCCATCTACTTCGTCGATCCGCTCGGTGGGGTGTTGGTGCCGGATGTTCGGTGGACGAGCGGGTCGCAGGATCAGCTCGCAAACCAGCTCGTGCAGCTGTTGATCGATGGACCCAAGTCCGCGCTGTCCGCAGCGGTGAGCAACGAATTGTCCGACGACGTCAGTATCCGGGGGCCCATCACCAAGGCCGACGGACAGACCACACAGGTCGGAGTCGGTCTCGGCGGCATCAGAATCGACTTCGGTGGTTTGCAGAACAAGGGCGACCGCGACCGAGAATTGCTTGCCGCACAGGTGATCTGGACTCTGGCCTCGGCGGAGGTGGCCGGGCCGTACGTGCTGCTCGCCGACGGACAACCCATCGACACGACCAAGCCGGACGGGTGGACGACGGCCGGGGTCGACTCCTTCGATCCACAGAGCTCCACCAACGAATCGGTCGGCCTGCACGCACTGGCCTCCGGTCGACTGCTCCACGTCGAGGAATCCGCGACCACACCCGCCCCCGGGTACTTCGGGCAGGCACGGAATCTGCGCTCGGTGGCCTTGTCGAACGACGGAACACTCGTGGCCGGCGTTGCGGACACCGGTAGACCCGCTCCGGCACCGTCGAGCACATTGATGGTCGGTAGCTACGACGGTGGCGCGTTCCCGGTGGCCGAGGGGCAGTCGATCACGCGTCCGACATGGGGAGCCGATGACAACGCCGCCTGGGCGGTCATCGACGGCACCAACGTCATTCGCGCTGCCCGTGACCCCTCGACCGGTCAGGTATCGGTCATACCGGTCGATGCCCGCGCGGTCACCACCCTGGGAACTCGCATCACCGAACTCCGGCTGGCCCGCGACGGCGTTCGGGCCGCACTCATCGTCGACGGCGTGGTGTACGTGGCCACCGTGGTACGCGATCCGTCGGGCGTCTATTCGCTGACGGCCCCGCGCGCGGTTGCGATCGGACTCGGCAGTGACGCCACCAGCCTGGACTGGAGCACCGGCGAGGCCATCGTGATCGCACGGGTTGCCACCGATACACCGGTGGTCCAGGTGACGGTCGACGGCTCGAGGATGGACGCCCTGCCGTCGCGCAATCTCACCAATCCTGTTCTGGCGGTCGATGCGTCGCCGGAGACCGAGTACGTTGCCGACGCTCGCGCCGTGTTCGCACTCAACAACGCCGATCCGGTCGGCGACAGGTACTGGCGCGAGGTCACCGGCCTGGCCGGGGTGAAGGCCGTCCCGATCCTGCCCGGCTGACGTCCGGCGGGTGTCGGTGGCTACCGGCACACTTCACGATCATGAGAACGCTTCTCGACCTCGTCCTGCCCCTCGAATGTGCCGGGTGTGGGGTGCCGGGGGAGCAGTGGTGTCGCCGTTGTGAACAGGCGCTGTCGGTGCCGCCTGTCCGGGTGCGTCCGCGGGTCGATCCGGGGGTGCCCTGCTGGGCGCTGGGCACGTACACCGGTCCTCGGCGCAACGGGGTGATCGCACTGAAGGAACGGGGCCGACGGGCCGTGTCCGTGCCGTTCGGGCGGGCGCTGGCCGGTGCGGTGCACCAACTGCGTGCTGCGGGCGAGATCGATCCACCCGAGCTGAGTCACCTCGTTCTGGTGTGCGCTCCGTCCCGGGCGCGCGCAGCGCGAGTCCGAGGGGGTGATCCGGTGCTGCGGTGTGCGAGGAACGCAGCGACCGAGTTGGCACCGGAGCGAGTATCGGTTCCCCAGCTGCTGAAGATGGCCGGGGGAGTGCGGGATTCGGTCGGGCTCTCGGCAGGTCAGCGTCAACACAACGTGGCGGGCCGGATCGAACTGATCGGACAGTCGCGCCAGGGTATCGGCCGGCCGCGGCCGCGAACCGACGAACTGACCGTTCTTCTCGTCGACGACGTGGTGACCACCGGGGCGACCCTGGCCGAATGTGCAAGAGTGCTTACCGATTTCGGGATCTCGTTGGCCGGTGCGATCGTGGTGGCCAGCGCGTGAACGCGAGTCGACGAGACACGCCGACAACCAATTCGGGGTGAACGGTGGCACACGCGTCGATGACCGACTAACGTCGCGGACACGCTCCATCACGACGGAGCGGACCGGTAGAACGACCCGTAGAAACACGGACGTGAGGTGATGCCCCGGACTCGAGATGCCGGAAGGTTCCCCATTCGGCATGCACACCTGCCACGTCCAACAGTGGGCGTGGCCGATATCGGGAGGTACACGTGACGACCCCTTCACAAGCCTCGGTTTTCTTCGACGAGAAGCCTTCGGAAGAACCCGCCAAGAGCAATGCCGACGTTGTGGTCAAGGGCCGCAACGTCGAGATACCGGACCATTTTCGGATATACGTGTCCGAGAAACTGGCTCGCCTCGAGCGCTTCGACCCCTCCATCTACCTGTTCGATGTCGAACTGCAGCACGAACGAAATCGCCGTCAGGCCAAAGCATGTCAACGCGTGGAGATCACCGCGAAGGGCAAAGGCCCGGTCGTTCGTGCCGAAGCGTGCGCAGACAGTTTCTATGCCGCACTCGAAGCAGTGACCTCGAAACTCGAAAGCAGACTCAGGCGTACCAAGGATCGGCGCAAGGTCCACTACGGCGAGAAGAGACCCGTATCCGTCGCCGAGGCCACCGCAGAACTTGCCGAAGACGACACACTTGCGCTCGATCCCGAGACCAAGCTGGATTCGTTCGAGGACGATCAGACCGGCCCCGGGCACATTGTTCGCACGAAGGTTCACTCGGCGGCACCGATGAGCGTCGACGATGCGCTGTACGAGATGGAACTGGTCGGCCACGACTTCTTCCTGTTTCACGACAGCGCCACCGACCGGCCTTCCGTGGTGTATCGACGGCACGCCTTTGACTATGGCCTGATCAGGCTCACCTGACCGAGCGTGACGGCGAACGGGTCGTTCGCCGTCCGTGAAATATCCGACCACTGCAGGCTCGACGCCGGAAGACACGATCCCCACGTCGAGCCTGCAGTGCTGTGTCGGGGTTGTCCGAATGGTGGCGTGGTGTCGCTCGGGACCGACAGTGGGACTGCCGTACCCACAGCGAGACCGCCTACCATGGACGCGTTCGGGTTACTGCCGCGCGGACGTCACGGTGACGAACCCGTGCGCTCGTGCAGGTAGCAGTAACGCGTCGACTAACAGATTTGTTCGTGTCAGTACCCGTGAACCGAGGATCGAGGACGAGAAAACCCGTGCCGTCGCTGTCGTTTTCCAAGCTGCTCCGTGTTGGTGAAGGTCGCATGGTCAAGCGGCTCAAGAACATCGCTGACCACGTCTCGACCCTGTCTTCGGACGTCGAGAGTCTCTCCGACGACGAACTGCGGGGTAAGACCGCCGAGTTCAAGGAGAGGTATTCGTCCGGGGAGACCTTGGATCAGTTGCTGCCCGAGGCATTCGCGGTCGCCCGTGAGGCATCGTGGCGGGTGCTGTCCCAGAGGCACTTCGACGTGCAGGTGATGGGCGGAGCCGCCCTGCACTTCGGCAACATCGCCGAGATGAAGACCGGCGAGGGCAAGACCCTGACGTGTGTTCTGCCTGCTTATCTCAACGCCATCTCCGGCGACGGTGTGCACGTGGTGACGGTCAACGATTACCTCGCCAAGCGTGACTCGGAGTGGATGGGCCGTGTGCACCGCTTCCTGGGTCTGTCGGTGGACGTCATCCTGTCCGGGATGACGCCGGTCGAGCGCCGTGCAGCGTATGCCGCCGACATCACCTACGGCACCAACAACGAGTTCGGGTTCGACTACCTACGCGACAACATGACGCACTCGCTCGACGATCTGGTGCAGCGCGGACACAACTTCGCCGTGGTCGACGAGGTCGACTCGATCCTCATCGACGAGGCGCGAACCCCACTGATCATCTCGGGCCCCGCCGACGCGTCGAGCAAGTGGTACGGCGAGTTCGCCCGGATCGCCCCCATGCTGAAGGTCGACACCCACTACGAGGTCGATATCCGCAAGCGCACCATCGGTGTGCACGAGGCCGGCGTCGAGCTGGTCGAGGATCAGCTCGGTATCGACAACCTGTACGAGGCGGCCAACTCGCCTCTGGTGAACTACCTGAACAACGCTATCAAGGCCAAAGAGCTCTACACCAAGGACAAGGACTACATCGTCCGCGACGGCGAGGTCATCATCGTCGACGAGTTCACCGGTCGCATCCTGGTGGGACGCCGCTACAACGAGGGCATGCACCAGGCGATCGAGGCCAAGGAGAAGGTGGAGATCAAGGCCGAGAACCAGACCCTCGCCACGATCACTCTGCAGAACTACTTCCGCCTGTACGACAAGCTCTCCGGCATGACCGGTACGGCCGAGACCGAGGCCGCGGAGCTGCATCAGATCTACGGATTGGGCGTCATTCCGATCCCGACGAACCGCCCGATGGTCCGCGTCGACAACGGCGACCTGATCTACAAGACGGAAGAAGCCAAGTTCGACGCGGTGGTCGACGATGTCGTCGAGCGGCACGAGAAGGGCCAGCCGGTTCTCATCGGCACCACGAGCGTGGAACGGTCGGAGTATCTGTCGAAGCAGTTCACCAAGCGCGGCGTCGCGCACAACGTGCTCAATGCGAAGTTCCACGAGCAGGAAGCGACGATCATCGCCGAGGCCGGGCGACAGGGCGCGGTGACGGTGGCGACCAACATGGCCGGCCGTGGCACCGACGTCGTGCTCGGCGGCAACCCGGACATCCTCGCCGACCTGAAGCTGCGTAAGCAGGGCTTGGACCCGGTGGAGACTCCCGAGGAGTACGAGGCCGCCTGGGAGCCTGCTCTGGAAGAGGTCAAGGCACAGGTCAAGGCCGACGCGGACACCGTGCGCGAGGCCGGTGGCCTGTACGTTCTCGGAACCGAGCGCCACGACTCACGTCGTATCGACAACCAGCTCAGAGGGCGCTCCGGTCGTCAGGGTGATCCGGGCGAATCGCGGTTCTACCTTTCGCTCGGCGACGAGTTGATGCGTCGATTCAACGGCGGCGCACTCGAATCGATCATGACTCGGCTCAACTTGCCCGACGACGTCCCGATCGAGGCCAAGATGGTGTCCAAGGCCATCAAGAGCGCACAGACCCAGGTCGAGCAGCAGAACTTCGAGATCCGCAAGAACGTCCTCAAGTACGACGAGGTGATGAACCAGCAGCGCACCGTAATCTACGAGGAGCGCAGGCGCATCCTCGAAGGTGCCGACATGGAGGGCCAGGTCGAGGGCATGATCACCGACGTGATCACCGCCTACGTCGATGGTGCGACGAGCGAGGGCTACGTCGAGGACTGGGATCTGGAGCAGTTGTGGACGGCTCTGAAGACTCTGTATCCGGTCGGTATCGACCACAAGGTTCTCTCGGGCGAGAACGAGGACGGCGAGAAGGGTGACCTGAGCCGCGACGAGCTGCGCGAGGCGCTGCTCGAGGACGCCCGCTCGGCCTACGCCGCTCGCGAGGCCGAGATCGACGGCATCGCAGGCGAGAACGGAATGCGGGAGCTCGAACGTCGGGTTCTGCTGTCCGTCCTCGATCGCAAGTGGCGCGAGCATCTCTACGAGATGGACTACCTCAAGGAGGGCATCGGACTGCGTGCGATGGCCCAGCGAGATCCACTGGTCGAGTACCAGCGGGAGGGCTACGACATGTTCCAGGGCATGCTCGACGGCCTCAAAGAGGAGTCGGTGGGCTTTCTGTTCAACCTCCAGGTCGAGGCGACCCCTGCCCCGGCAGGTCCGGCCGCGTCCGCCGGTCTCGCGGTTGCCCCCGGGTTGGCCTCACCCGTCGGATCCGGTCGCCCGGCAGCTGCGGCAACGTCGGCACCTGCAACCACGGGCGATCGGCCTGCGGCCAAGGCGGCCCCGGCCCCTGCCGCTCCAGCTCAGGCAGCTCCCACAGCTCTGCGTGCCAAAGGACTCGACGAGCGGGACGAACAGAGATTGACGTTCTCCGGCCCGGCCGAGGGGGGCGGTACGGCTGTGCAGCGGTCGGATGCTGCAGCGAGCGCGGAGTCGGCGGCCGAGGGAACCCGACGCGAGCGTCGCGAAGCAGCGCGAGCGCAGAGCAAAGCACCGAAGAAGTCGGCGCGCTCCAAGCGCAAGAAGTAGTCGGCCGGGTCGATCCGGCGCGACCTAGCCGGGCGACCCGTGTCCTCAACCCACTCGCAACGAGGTGACCGTCCATCCTGGCCGCCGTGGGTCGACCGCCTGCTCGATTCGGCCCGCGAAGGCGAAGGTGCGTGGGCCGCGGGTGTACGAGCCGAATATCTCGGCCGACGTGTCCGATCTATAGGCGACGTGCACGCGACGCACCGCGGCGAATCCGAGTCGCCGTCCCGGTGGGGGCGTGCGGACGATGGTGCGAATCAGGTCGATCACGGGCGCAGTGAACAACGAGGACAGTTGCTCGGCACTGCGCCTGCGGTCGATCACCTCGATGAGCAACCGCATGGCGCGTTCGGCGCTCGCCCGCGCATCGGCGGGCACCACTTGCACGATCGGTCGATGGGGTGCCTCGGCCCGGCGGCGGGGGCGAGTGCTGCGTACCGATGCCGGATGGCGTTCCGGTGGCCTTTGCGGGCTCTCACCCCGTCCCCAGGTGTGCACCGCGCCTGCCGAGAGTAGCGGCTCGAACTGGGTCGGCCGCGACAGAAAGCAATGGTGCTCGGCGCGCAGCCGAGAGTCCGCCGGCGACGGTATCGGGCTGTCGTCCCCGGTGTCCGGCGGATCGTTGGATTCGATGACGCTCACACCGACATTGACGGTCGCGATCGAATTTCGGTTCCCGAGATCGGCGACACGTCGGTGCCCACCCGGCACTGGGACTCACGTCGCGAACCCACGTACTCTGAGTTCGAGCACACCGTGCAACAGGCGGTATCGATCGGGGCGCACCACGTGCGAGGACGGGGACCGAGACACGCGATGGCGACCAGACTGACGGCGCAGGATGCGTCGTTCTACTTTCTCGAGGCCGGCAGCAGTCCCATGCACCTCGGCTCGCTCGCCGTCTTTCGGACCCCGCGGAGCGGTTTCAGTTACGACCGACTGCTGTCGTTGGTCGAACAGCGACTGATGCTGGTTCCGCGCTACCGGCAGAAGGTCCGCGAAGTCGCGTTCGGTTTGGCGCGGCCGGTCTGGGTGGACGACGCGGATTTCGACATCACCTATCACATCCGTCGTTCGGCACTACCCAAGCCGGGGACGGACGATCAGTTGCACGACCTGATCGCGCGACTGACCTCACGGCCGCTCGATCGCACCCGACCGTTGTGGGAGATGTACCTGGTCGAGGGCCTCGCGAAGAATCGTTTCGCCATCTTCACCAAGTCTCATTCGGCCCTCGTCGACGGCGAAAATGCGCTCGACATCGGTCAGGTCATTCTGGACGCGAGCAAGAACCCCGCGCCGATGGCCGAGGAGCTGTGGATGCCTGCCCGTGAGCCCAAGGACTCGGTGTTGGTGCTCGACGCGCTCACCGAACTGGTGGTGCGTCCGGGCGAGAGCATCGAGACGTTGCGCGGCGCGGTCAACGGGGTTGCCGGTCTCGCGGGCGACGCATTGCGCGCCGCGGGCAAGGTCGCGGCCGTGCTGCGTACCGCGACACAGAGCGCCCCGTCCAGCCCACTGAACGCGCCGATCTCACGAAATCGTCGGTTCGCCGTGGCCAAGACCGAGCTGGCCGATTACCGCAGGATCCACGACAGATTCGACTGCTCGATCAACGACGTCGTGCTCGCAGTCGTCACCGGCGCGCTGCGAAATTGGTTGCTCTCGCGCGGCGAACCCGTCACGGCATCGTCCACGGTGCGGGCCATGGTGCCGATGTCGGTGTACGTCTCGTCCGATCGCGTCGGCTTCGGTGAGGGCAGTGACATGTCCGGTGGGCCGGCCGAGGACGATCGCAGCGAGGTGTCCTCGTTCCTCGTCGACCTCCCGGTGGGGGAGTCGAACGCCGTCGTTCGGCTGTCTCACATCGCGCACGCGACCGAGGCCCATTCTCATCAGAGCCGCGGTGTGACGGCTCAAACGCTGATGCGGATCAGTGGGTTCGCTCCGGCGAGCCTGCATGCCATGGGTGCGCGGGCGGGTAGCCGACTCTCGCAACGAGTGTTCAACCTGATCGTCACGAACGCGCCGGGCCCGCAGTTTCCGCTGTACGTCGGTGGTGCCCGGATGCTCGAGATGTACCCGGTGTCGCCGCTGTTCGAGAATCAGGCGTTGAGTATCGGGCTGACGTCGTACGACGGTTTCGTGTTCTTCGGGCTCAACGCCGACCGCGGAGCGATGCCCGATGTGGATGTGGTGACAGCGCTACTGCACGAGGCGCTGGAAGAGTTGGTCGACGCCAGCAACGAATCGAGAGTGTGAGGTCTTCTGCAATGCGTGTCTACGTTCCGGCGACACTGGAATTCTTGAAAGTGCTCGCAGCCGAGGGCGAGTTCAGTCCGGTCTCGCGCACCGCATTCGCGGTGACGCCCACCTTGCGTGAGGCGTACTCGTCGGGCGACGACGAGGAGTTGTCCGAGGTCGCGATGGGGGAGGCCGCGCGTGCCTCGCTGCGCCTGATCGCCGCGGCCGTCGACGACGAGGCGGACACGGGGACGGTGGCCGACGGCGTGGTCTACCGACGGGCGGTGATTGCCGCAGACGTCGACGATCCCACCCTGCGTCCCGATCTCGACGACGCTGTGGTTCGGCTGAAGGAACCGCTGCGAATGGATCAGGTCGCGTCGGTGCACGTCGATCTGGAAGGGGCCGAGGAAGCAGTTGCCAAGGCTGTCTCCGCCGTGGACGCAGCGGACATGGGCGACGCCGATGCAGAATTCGTTCTCGGTGATGCCGAAGACCACACGCTGGCGTGGTACGCCCCCCAGGAACTACCGTTTCTGCTCGATCTGCTGTGATCCTGCTCTCGGCCACGACCTGGCGATATCCACGGTTGGGCTGCCTGCAGAGGTGACCAGGGGACTCAACCTACGGTAGCGTAACCTCGATGCCCGCACGCGGTTCGGTACGACGATCGAGGGGATGGGGAACACCCGATGGATCTGAAGAAGTGGTTGGAGGCCCCGGTGGCCGGTGTCTCGGCACCCAAGCGGCCGAGGCTGAACATGCTGCGTGGTGCTTTCACCCGCATCACCACTCCCTTGCTGCCAGACGACTACTTGCACCTCGCCAACCCGTTGTGGTCGGCCCGTGAACTGCGCGGCCGCGTCGTACGCGTCGAGAAGGAAACCGCTACCGCGGTGACACTGGTGATCCAGCCCGGGTGGGGCTTCAATTTCGATTATCAGCCGGGTCAGTACATCGGAATCGGACTGCATCTCGGCGGTCGGTGGCACTGGCGCTCGTATTCACTGACCTCGCCGCCGAACTGGGAAGACAAGCTGATCTCCATCACCGTCAAGGCGATGCCCGAAGGGTTCCTGTCGTCACATCTGGTGGGCGGCGTGCCGCAGGGGACCATCGTGCGACTGGCGGCACCGAAGGGCAATTTCGCACTGCCCGTTCCGCCGCCCGCCAAGATTCTCTTCGTCACCGCAGGTAGCGGCATCACCCCGGTCATCTCGATGCTCAGAGCACTCGATCGCCACGGCGACATGCCCGATACCGTGCATATCCACTCGGCCCCCACCGAGGACGAGGTGATGTTCGCGGCCGAACTTGCAGCCCTCGAGAAGTCGCATCCCGAGTTCACCTCTCACGTGCAGCTGACGCGTTCCGACGGCAAGTTCGCTCTGTCCTCGCTCGACGAGCTCTACCCCGACTGGCGTACCCGCGACACCTGGGCCTGCGGTCCCGCGGCACTGCTCGAGGAAATCGAGAAGACGTGGAAGCGCGAGGGCATCGAGCACAAGCTGCACCTCGAGCGGTTCGAGATCTCGCGCGCCGATACGTCCGGTTCCGGCGGAACCGTCACGTTCTCCAAGTCCGACAAGAAAGCGGCGGCGGACGGGGCGACCACGCTGCTCGAAGCGGGCGAAAATGTGGGTGTTCGGATGCCGTTCGGCTGCCGTATGGGTATCTGCCAGACGTGTGTGGTGCCGTTGACCGCAGGGCATGTGATCGACCTGCGTTCCGGTAAGGAACACAGCGAGGGTGACCGCGTCCAGACGTGCATTTCCGCGGCCGCGGGCGACTGCACATTGGAACTGTAGGTCTGTTTTTCGCACACTGCATTCTCAGGCTGCTGGGTTACGCTCACGTAGGTTGCCCACGCTGAACCCCGGTATTTCGGGCGCCGCACACAACTGTTGGAGGACCCGGTGGCCATCACCGACATCAAAGAGTTCGCTCACCTGACCGAAGAAGACATGGAAGCGTTCGGGCGCGAACTGGACGCCATTCGCCGCGACGTCGAGGACAGTCGCGGTGAACGCGATGCCGCATACATCCGCCGGACCATCCGAGCTCAGCGCATGCTCGAGCTCGGCGGACGCGCCGTGCTGCTCGGCAGCAAGTACCGGCCGGCATGGCTCGTGGGGACCGCGATGCTCAGCGTCGCCAAGATCATCGAGAACATGGAACTCGGCCACAACGTGATGCACGGCCAGTGGGACTGGATGAACGATCCGGAAATTCACTCCACCTCGTGGGAGTGGGACCAGACCGGACCGTCGGAGCAGTGGAAGCGGGCGCACAACTACTCGCACCACACGTACACCAACATCGTCGGAATGGACGACGACATCGGGTTCGGCATCCTACGGATGACCCGCGACGAGCCGTGGAAGCCGATCAACCTCGTTCAGCCGCTCGCCAACATCGTGCTGGCGACGACGTTCGAGTGGGGCATCGCGCTGCACGACTACGACGCTCAGAAGCAGCTCGACGGGGACCACGAAAAGGGCCTCTTCAAGTCACCGGCGGCCCGCGCTTTCGCGCGCAAGATCGCCAAGCAGGTCGGGAAGGACTTCGTCCTGTTCCCCGCCCTGTCCGGCCCGGCGTGGAAGTCCACGTTGACCGCCAATGCCACGGCCAACCTGGTTCGAAACCTCTGGGCCTACGCCGTGATCTTCTGCGGTCACTTCCCCGACGGTGCCGAGAAGTTCACGATCGGTCAGTTCGAGAACGAGACCCGTCCCGAGTGGTACCTGCGGCAGATGCTCGGTAGTGCCAACTTCGAGGCCGGCCCCGTCATGGCGTTCATGAGCGGAAACCTCTGCTACCAGATCGAGCACCACATGTTCCCGGACCTGCCGAGCAATCGGTACTCGGAGATCGCAGAGAAGGTGCACGCGCTGTGCGACAAGTACGACCTGCCGTACACGACAGGGTCGCTCGGTAAGCAGTACCTGTTGGCACTGCGGACCATCCACAAGCTGTCGCTGCCCGACAAGTGGTTGCGCGCAACCTCGGACAACGCGCCCGAGACATCGTCGGAGCGGCGTTGGCGCGTCGGCGATTCTCCGACCGTGCACGCACTTCGGATCGACCCGCTCACCGGCCAGCGCCGTGGACTGCGCTCGGCGATGCAGGAGGCGCGAGGAGCTCTGCGCAACGCGAAGAAAGAAGCCAAACGACAGGCGAAGGCGCTCCGGCGATCGGACGTCACCGCCTGATTGTGAATCGTCACACAGATTCGCGCCCGTAACCTACGCGACCGTAAGTTACGATACGGTAGGTGACGGAAATGCACACGGCTCACTACCGCACGCTGTGTGTTCACAACTGCCAGGAGGCTGTTTCCCATGGCGATTTCGGACATCAAGGAATACGCGCATCTGACCGACGCCGACATCGAAGCACTGGGCCACGAGCTCGATGCGATTCGGCGAGACATCGAGGCGTCCCGTGGTGAACGCGACGCCCGGTACGTGAAGAACACGATTCGGCTGCAACGCTCGCTCGACATCGGCGGACGTGCAGTCCTGTTCGCCAGTCGCCGCCGCCCGGCATGGCTGGTCGGCACCGCCATGCTCGGGGTCGCGAAGATCATCGAGAACATGGAGCTCGGCCACAACGTCATGCACGGCCAGTGGGACTGGATGAACGATCCGGAGATCCACTCCACCTCGTGGGAGTGGGACAACACCGGGCCCTCGGCGCACTGGAAGCAGACGCACAACTACATCCACCACAAGTACACCAACGTGTTGGGCATGGACGACGACGTGGGTTACGGCCTGCTGCGCGTCACCCGCGACCAGCGTTGGAAGCCGTTCAACATCGGCAACCCGGTCTACAACCTGTTGCTGCAGCTGTTCTTCGAGTACGGCGTGGCGCTGCAGCACCTGGAACTGGGCAAGGTGGCCAAGGGCCGCGTCCCACGTGAGGAATTCGAGCAGAAGCGTCGCGAGGTCCTCGAAAAGGTCGGCAAGCAGATGGGCAAGGACTACGTCCTGCATCCACTGCTCACCGGACCTGCCTGGAAGAGCACGCTGACGGCGAACATCGTCGCCAACATGATGCGCAACGTGTGGACCAACACCGTCATCTTCTGCGGGCACTTCCCCGACGGTGCCGAGAAGTTCACCAAGTCGGACATGGAAGGCGAAACGCAGGGGCAGTGGTACCTGCGTCAGATGCTGGGCAGCGCGAACTTCAACGCCGGTCCGGTCATGGAGTTCATGAGCGGCAATCTCTGCTACCAGATCGAGCATCACCTGTTCCCCGATCTACCCAGCAATCGTCTGCGAGAGATCAAGGTTCGGGTTCTCGAGCTCGCGGAGAAGTACGACCTGCCGTACACGACCGGTTCGATCGTGCACCAGTACTTCCTGTCGTGGCGAACCATCGCCAAGCTGTCGCTTCCGAACAAGTACTTGAAGGCGACCAGCGACGACGCGCCGGAAACCGCGTCCGAGCGTAAATGGGAACAGGCACCTGCAGGTCTGTTCGCCGTCGACCCCGACACCGGAAAGCGGCGTGGCCTTCGGACCGCGATCGCAGAAACCAAGAAGCGCAAGGGGATTCGCAGACTGGTCGGCAAAGCAGCCTGACCGACTCCGATTTCGAGCAGCGAAGCCTGGTACAGACCCCGTGGGTCTCTACCAGGTTTCGTTCGTTCGGACCGCTTCCAGCAGGAGCCGTACGGCAGCCACCCGTCGTGCTGCATCCCCGGTGAGCGTGTCGAGAGCGCACTCGGGATCTGCCGGCGGACCCAGGTGAGTGCAGCCGCGGGGGCAGTCCTCGATGGTCTCGGCGAGGTCGGAGAATGCGGCCACGACGTTCTCCGGCGAGATGTGCGCCAATCCGAACGATCGGATGCCGGGAGTGTCGACCACCCATCCGCCGCCCGGTAGCGGCAGCGCCACCGACTGCGTCGACGTATGGCGGCCCTTGCCGACGCCCGAGACCACCCCGGTCGCGCGATAGGCGTCGGGCACCAGTCTGTTGACGAGCGTCGACTTGCCGACACCGGAGTGTCCGATGAGCGCGGTGACCTTGTTCGTCAGCATGGCGGTCAGTTCGGTCAGGTCCTCGGACTGGCCCGCCAGTACCACCGGGACGTCCAGATCGGCGAACGACGCGGTGAACTCGTCGGGTGCAGCGAGATCGCTCTTGGTCAGGCACAGCACCGGTTCGAGCCCGCCGACATACGCTGCGACGAGAGCGCGCTCGACGAAGCCGGTGCGGGGAGGTGGATCGGCGAGCGCTGCGACGATGAGCAGTCGGTCGGCGTTGGCCACCACGACGCGTTCGAACGGGTCGGTGTCGTCCGCGGTGCGGCGCAGCACCGTTCGCCGCTCGGCCACGCGCACGATTCGGGCCAGAGTGTCGACCTTGCCCGACAGATCTCCGACGATGCCGACCTCGTCGCCCACCACGATCGGGGTTCGACCCAGCTCGCGGGCCCGCATCGTCACGACCGGCCGAGACGGGTCACCATCGAGTACGCAGCCCCAGCGGCCGCGGTCCACGGACACCACCATGCCGGCTTCGGCGTCGTTGTGTTCGGGTCGAGTCTTGGTGCGCGGACGAGAACTCTTGCCCGGCCGGATGCGGACGTCGGACTCGTCGTAGCGGCGCGCGGTCAGGATCCGACCCCGCTGGGTGTGGAAGCGGACAACATCGTGTCCCACAGGTTCTCGAAGCCGGGGAGAGTCTTGGCAGTGGTGCCGATGTCGTCGACCTCGACGCCCGGGACGCGGAGCCCGACGATCGCGCCGGCAGTGGCCATGCGGTGGTCGGCGTAGGAGTGCCAGGTGCCGCCGTGCAGCGGTGCGGGATCGATGCGAATGCCGTCGTCGGTTTCGACTGCTCGCCCGCCGAGGCGCACTATCTCGGTCGTCAGTGCGGCCAGTCGGTCGGTCTCGTGACCGCGTAGGTGGGCGATGCCGCGCAGGATGGACGGCCCCTCGGCCAGGGTGGCGAGCGCTGCGACGGTGGGGGTCAGCTCGCCGACGTCGTGCAGATCGAAGTCGATGCCACGCAACGTGTTCGGACCTTCGACGGTCAGCACCCCTGCGCGTAGTTCGACCACCGCGCCCATCTGCGTGAGGATCTCGCGGAACACATCGCCGGGTTGAGTCGTCGACTCAGGCCAATTCGGCACTCGCACAACACCTTCGGTGACAGCGGCGGCAGCGAGGAACGGGGTGGCGTTCGAGAGGTCCGGCTCGATGCTCCAATCGACGGGGGTCACCGAACCGGGATGCACGCGCCAGGTGTTCGCGTCTCCGCTCGATTCCGGGGTGTCGACTCGGACACCCGCACGGCGCAGCATCTCCACGGTCATGTCGATGTGCGGCATGGACGGGACGGGCTTACCGATGTGATGGATCTCGATTCCCTCGTCGAACGCCGCGGCCGAGAGCATCAGACCCGAGACGAACTGCGACGACCCCGAGGCGTCGATCTCGACGGATCCACCACGCAGCGAACCGGTACCGCGCATCGTGAACGGCAGCGCGCTGCCGTCGACGTCGGCGCCCACAGCGCGCAGTGCGTCGAGGATGGTGTCGAGCGGCCGGATGCGAGCCTGCTCGTCTCCGTCGAAGGACACCACGCCGTCGGCGAGCGCGGCCAGGGGCGGGACGAAACGCATGACCGTTCCGGCCAGGCCGCACTCGACGGATCCACCGTGCAGCGTTCCCGGCGTCACACGGAGAGACGTCGGATCGTTGCGGTCGGCGGCCACCTGCACGCCCAGTGTCTCCAGAGCATGGATCATCAAGTCGGTGTCGCGGCTGCGAAGCGCGCCGGTGACGGTCGACGGGCCGGATGCGAGCGAGGCGATGATCAGCGCGCGATTGGTGATCGACTTCGATCCGGGCAGAGTGACTGTCGCGTCGATGGGTCCATCGGCGGCGGGGGCTGTCCAAGTGCTCACTGGTCCATCTTCGCTCATCGGTGGTCAGTGTGCGGCGATGGGCGCGGTGACGGCGCGCGTGAGGCGAATGAGATCGGCCGGAGCGAGTTCGATCTCCAGGCCACGGCGACCCCCGCTGCACAGCACACGGTCGAACTCGAGTGCCGAGTCGTCGATGACGGTGGGCAGGGATCTACGTTGGCCGAGCGGCGAAATTCCGCCGAACACGTAGCCGGACGACCGTTCGGCGTCAGCTCTGTCGGCCATCGCGACCTTCCGTGTGTCCAGAGCGGCTGCTGCCGCTTTCAACGAGAGCATTCCGGTGACGGGGACCACCGCGACGGCCAGCGAACGATCTGCGCGTTCGACGACCAGGGTCTTGAACACCTGCTCCGGGCGCACGCCGAGGCGCTCGCCCAGAATCTCGGCGGCCTCGCTGCCGAACGACTGCGTGCGCGAATCGTGCTCGTAGGTGTGCACGGTATGCGCCACCTTCCGTGCGGTGAGCAGCGCAAGAGCGGGAGTCGACGCAGCCATTCGTCGGACTCTATCGACTGCGGCGGGAACACCGCGGCGCGCGGCAGTGTTGTGACAGGGCAGATACGGATGCAGGCGGAAGGAATGACGAATGGCAGTGCTGACCGCGGGACGTCCCTTGGCGATCAAGGGGGTGATCTCGTCGCAGAAGCCGACTTCGGGCGCGGTAGCCTGGGTGGTGGAAGCTACCGAAGGGATCAGCGTGACAGAAGCCAGGACTCCCACCGAAGCGGACGAGAAGGCGATCGCCGAGCAGCGGGCAGCCGAAACCGAGGCCCAGCTGACCGAACGCTTCGAGCGTGACGCGTTGCCGATGCTCGACCAGCTGTACGGTGCCGCGCTGCGGATGACGCGCAACCCCGCAGATGCCGAGGACCTGGTGCAGGAGACGTTCGTGAAGGCCTACTCGGCGTTCCGGTCGTTCCGTGAGGGCACGAACCTGAAGGCGTGGCTCTACCGAATCCTGACCAACACCTACATCAACTCCTATCGCAAGAAGCAGCGTCAGCCTGCGCAGTACCCGACCGACGAGATCAGTGACTGGCAGCTCGCCGCGACCGCTGAACACACGTCCACCGGACTGCGCTCGGCCGAGGTCGAGGCGCTGGACGCACTGCCGGACGACGACATCAAGGCCGCTCTGCAGTCGTTGCCCGAGGAATTCCGGATGGCGGTGTACTACGCCGACGTCGAGGGTTTCCCGTACAAGGAAATCGCGGAGATCATGGGAACGCCCATCGGAACGGTGATGTCGCGCTTGCATCGTGGGCGTAAGCAACTTCGAGGTTTGCTGGCGGGTGTGGCCCGCGACCGTGGATTCAACCGGGACGGCGCAGTCGACCGGCACGAGCAGGAGGTAGTCCAGTGACGCGCACCGGTGATTCCGGCGATGACATCATCGGCGGCGGTTCTGTGGGCGACGGCGGAGCCGACGCCGAATTCGAGCGACTGGATTGCTCGGCCGTGATCGCGGACGTATGGATCATGTTGGACAACGAGTGCGACGAGGCCAGCAGGCGACGGTTGCAGAAGCACATCGACGAGTGCGGATCGTGCTTCGAGGCGTACGGCATCGAGGAGAAGGTCAAGCGGCTGATCTCCCGTAAATGTGGCGGAGATCAAGCGCCCGCCGGGCTTCGCGAGCGACTCAGCGTGAAAATCCGACGTACGGTGCTGACCCGTAGCGTCGACTCCGAATAACCTGATCGTACCGACGACGAAGGGCCGAGAAGCAGTGCTTCTCGGCCCTTCGTGGCTGGTGGCAGAACGTCAGCTGTTGGGACGTTTGCCGTGGTTGGCCTTGTTGCCCTTACGAGCACGCTTCTTACGTCCACGCTTTCCCATGATGGGCTCCTCTCGTTTGTTCACTACAGTCTCCCACGTGTGATTGGCTTACTGTGACGGGCATGGTCTCCGGTGTGTGCCCGCCGCGGTTCGAGGTGTCGTGAGAGAGGGGTTCGCCGGTGTCCGAGGATGTTCGTGCGGAGATGGTGTCGACGGTGTTTCAGGTGGTCGTGGCCCGCGGTGATGCCGTCGAGGTCGGTGACACGTTGGTCGTGCTGGAGTCGATGAAGATGGAGATTCCCGTGCTCGCCGAGACCGCAGGCACCGTCACGTCCGTGGACGTCGCAGTGGGGGATGTCATTCAACAGGGCGATCTCATCGCTGTGGTGTCCTGACCGACGGCTGCGTGAGAACCCGTGTCGACCCTCAGTGACCTGCTGGCCGAACACACCGATCTGCCCGGTGCCGCGGTGGACCATCTGCAGCGCGTCGTAGGGGAGTGGCAGCTCCTGGCCGACCTGTCGTTCGCGGACGTGTTGCTCTGGGTCGGTACCGACGATGTCTCGGACGGGTCGGCGGACGTGCTGTGTGTCGCCCAGTGCAGACCCACCACCGCGCCGACGGTGTTCACCCACGACATCGTGGGGACGACCATCTCCGAGTCCGAGCACCCCGAAGTGCTCGTCGCGTTGCAACAGCGAAAGATCGTGCAGGGTGGTGTTCTGACCCGCAGCGAGAGCATTCCTGTGCGGTGTGGAGAGCACGTCATCGCCGTGCTGACCCGCGACACCAATCCGGCCCAGCTTCGTCCGCCGAGTGCGCTCGAGGTCGCGTATCGGGAATGCGCGGACGATCTGTGCCTGATGATCAGTGAGGGAACGTTTCCGACGCCGGAGGAGCGAACCGACGTCAACTCGTCGCCGCGGGCCGGCGACGGCTTCATTCGCATCGATACCGAGGGACGGGTGGATTACGCGAGCCCCAATGCGCTGTCGGCGTACCACCGGATGGGTTTGACGACGGAACTGTCGGGCCGTGACCTCGCGTCGGTGACGCGGTCTCTGGTGACCGACCCGTTCGATTCGCAAGAAGTGGCCGACCATATCCGGTCGTCACTGTCCGGCAACGTCGGGCACCGAATGGAAGTGGACGCCCGCGGCGCGACGGTTCTGGTGCGCACGTTGGCACTGCAGCCGCACGGTCGATCCGCGGGCGCAGCCGTACTCGTCCGAGACGTCACCGAGGTGAAGCGCCGCGACCGTGCGCTGCTCAGCAAGGACGCGACGATCCGCGAAATCCACCATCGAGTGAAGAACAACCTGCAGACCGTGGCGGCTCTGCTGAGACTGCAGTCGCGTCGGCTCGAGAACGAGGAAGCTCGCACCGCGTTGTCCGAATCCGTTCGCCGCGTGACGTCCATCGCGCTGGTGCACGAGATGCTGTCGATGTCGGTCGACGAAGAAGTGGATCTCGACGAGATAGTCGACCGGTTGGTGCCGATCATGCTCGACATCGCCACCGTCAACCCTCGGGTGCGGGTGGTCCGAGACGGCCAACTCGGTGTCTTCTCCGCCGAGCGGGCGACGCCGCTGGTGATGGTGTTGGCCGAGCTGGTGCAGAACGCGATGGAGCACGGGTTCGACGCCGGATCGGTCGGCGTGGTGCGCATCGGTGCCGACCGTTCGTCGAAATGGCTCGACGTCGTCATCCACGACGACGGCCGCGGATTGCCCGCAGGGTTCTCGTTGGAGCGTTCGGACGGACTGGGGCTCCAGATCGTGCGCACTCTGGTGTCGGTCGAACTGAACGGTTCTCTGGGCCTGCATCCGGCTCCTGGAGGTGGCACCGACGCCATGCTGCGAGTGCCACTGGGCCGTCGGGTGCCGCGAGCCTGACGGGCCGCTCGTGAACAGTGCGTTACGAACCGGCCGCACTGTGACGTGAGAACGCCCGATCTGTGGTAGCGCCGCTATGCAGTTCGACATGCAGAAGGCCCGGTATCCGCTGAGCGGATACCGGGCCTACCGAGTGTTGTGTGTCTGCGTCCTAGACGGAGCTACGTGCGCGCGTACGTGCGTTGCGTCGCTTGAGTGCACGGCGCTCGTCTTCGCTCATTGCGCCCCATACTCCTGCGTCCTGGCCGGATTCGAGTGCCCAGGACAGGCATTCTGCGGTGACGGGGCACCGAGTACAGACGACTTTGGCATCGGCGATCTGCGCGAGCGCCGGACCACTGTTTCCCACCGGGAAAAATAGTTCCGGATCTTCATCGCGACAAATTGCCTTGTGGCGCCAGTCCATCCTCTGCTCCTTACCGGGCGCCGAAGCGCCGTTTCGTTTCTCTTCTGTTTCACGAGTGGGTAACCAATGTTTCCGCACTGTTGCTTGTGAATGCTTTCACGAACTCAGGTGAAGTCAAGGGATACGCGCGTGACCGTGGTCAAGCTCACTCTGTTAGGCTCGCTTTAGCCTTCTGCGCTCCTTTGTACCCCGACTCGGCAGATATTGCTCGTGATTTCGCAGGAAATTGCCCATCGAGCATCTTCGCGCGCAGGTCACAGTGGGTCTCACGTGACGGGCGCGACAACATCCAATGCGTCGGGAGTCGAGAAGAACTCCGCCTCGGTGCGTTCACCCAGGTAGTCCCCGTCCATCTGCAGCCCCATCGGTTCTGTAGACGTAATTCGAACACTCGGGACGTCGTCGACTCGAATCAACTTGCGAGACTTCGGTTCTGCACCTTTGGCCAGCAGCTGACGCGACACCCGAAGCGTGGGGAACAGTGCCGTCGAGCGCATCGCGAACACACCGAGACCCGAATCGAAAGCGGTCCCGGGATTGGTATGGACCGGACGATCGTTCAAGAAGGTCCACGGACTCGAGTTCGACACGAACGCATAGTGCACGTTCTCGAACGGATCCCGCCCGGGAACCTCCATCGTCAACTGCGCCGGACGACGCTTGTGCTTGAAGAACTCCTGCACCGAGAACCGGAGATAACGCGTCGCCGACACGGGCGTACCGTCCTTCCGGCTCGCATCGATGGCCCGACACACTTCCGCGTCCAAACCCATCCCGGCATTGAACGTGAACCACCGGTTGTCGCAATGCCCCAGACCGACCGTCCTCCGCGCCCGCGCGTCCAGCAGACCGATCAACTGATTCGTGGCCGCTACCGGGTCCGCCTCGATTCCGAGAGAGCGCGCGAACACATTCGCACTACCACCGGGAACGACCGCAATAGGCGGAATCGCGCCGATCGTCACCGCCTGCATCGACGTCGGCAACGGAACCCCGAGCAGACCGTTGATGACCTCGTTCACCGTGCCGTCACCCCCGTGAACGATCACCAGGCCGACCCCGTCCTCACGGGCACCCCGAGCCAACTCCGACGCATGATCACGATGCGTCGTCTGCGCCACCGTCACGCGCAACCGACTCGACAATGCATGAGCCAACAGATCCCGAGCTGCAGCCGTCGTAGAAGTCGCATTGGGATTGACGATCAGCAGCGCACGCACAGGAACAAACACTAACCGGGTGGCTCGGCGGACTCCACCGGCACCACCCGGGTCGTTCCGCAGGCTCCACCGGCACCACCCGGGTCGTTCCGCAGGCTCCACTCCCGCCCCCGGGTCGTTCCGCAGGCTCCACTCCCGGTTGCCTAGGCTGGTCGCGTGTCCACCCAACCCGAGAACCTCACCCCACCGGCCACTTTTCGATCCGCCGGGGTCCTCGTCGCAGCACAAGGTGCCGTCTCGCTGGTCGCGGCCTTCGTTCTCGTCGTACGCGCGGTCTCCGGAGAGGGCGACAACGCTGTCGCCAACGGGTACGGCACGGCCGGGTGGTTCGGCGTGCTGGGCCTCGGCGTCGGGGCTGCAGGCGTCGCCCTGATTCTCGGCAAACGGTGGGGGAGAGCACTGGCAACCGTCGTCCAGCTACTGCTGCTTCCCGTCGTGTGGTCGCTGCTCACCGGTTCACATCAGACCGTCTACGGCATCGTTCTGGGAATCGTTGTGGTTGCCGTGCTGGTGCTGCTGTTCAGTCCACCCTCGTCGCAGTGGATGGCGGCCGAGTACAGCGACGTCGACGACGAACCGCGTCTCTAGGACGCTGTCGCTGCCAGGTCCCTCAGGGCACCGTCGGTCAATCGGAATGTGGTCCACTCGTCCTGAGCCTGCGCGCCCAACGCTCGGTAGAACCCGATCGACGGGGTGTTCCAGTCCAACACCGACCAGGTCAGCCGCGTGTAGCCGTTGGCTTCGCACTCGGCCGCCAACGCTGCCAGCAGTGCGGTTCCGAACCCATGGCCGCGTGCGTCCGGCTGCACGTAGAGGTCCTCCAGATAGATTCCGTTGACCCCGTCCCAGGTGGAGAAGTTCAAGAACCACAGAGCGCACCCCACCACCACGCCGTCGCGCTCGGCGACGTGCGCGAATACCGACGGATTCTCACCGAACAAAGCCGACCGAAGTTGGTCGTCTCGGACCGTGCACAACGAGGACGCCTTCTCGTACTCCGCCAGTTCGTGGACCAACCCGCAGATGGCGGATACATCGTCTTCGGTGGCGCGGCGGATCATCGTGGACCTCCGGTCGGGTCGGTGCCGATCGAGCGATCGGTGGCTGCAGAGAGAATCGAGGGGTGAACATTGTGGGCGATGAGCTGTCGAAAGGAGTGCTCGAAACCGAGCAGTGAGTAGGCGGCCGGGGACAATGCGAAGCGCTTCCCTTCGGTGATGGACGCTTCCGTCCAACCGGCGATCAGTGCTCGCGAGAAATGGCCGTGTCCCACCAGCACCACGTCCCGGCCTTCGAGCAGTGGAAGAACAACGGACAACACCAGTTCGACGCGAACAGCGATGTCACCGATCGACTCTCCGCCCGGGCACGGGTGCGTCCAGACGGTCCAGTGCGGCACTGTCTCGTGGATCTCCGACGACGTGATGCCCTCGTAGTCGCCGTAGTCCCACTCCGACAGCGCATCCCATGTTCGATCGACCTGGAGCCCCGCGAGATCGGCTGTTCGACGGGCCCGTTCGCGCGGGCTGCTGATGACCACCGGGTCGCGCAAATTCAGCAGAGTCAGCAGTGAGCCGGCCTCGACTGCCTGCTGCTCACCGTGCGCGGTGAGTGGAACATCGGTGTTTCCGGTGTGCTTACCCGCGAGGGCCCATTCGGTTTCCCCGTGACGGAGTAGAACGACTCGGCCGGCCTCGACGGCTCCGTGGTTGGTCATGCACACGATCATGCCTGCCGTCGGGTGTGGCCTTCGTCATACCGAACCGGTGGATGTGTCCGAAAACGCGATTGAGTCCAGACCTACCGGACGGTTATTCTCTTCTGGATCTTCACCGTCGCAGGCAACGCAGTCCTGCCCGTCAGTGTGCTCACTGCATTGACCTCGTAGCTCTTCTCATCGATCTGGAGAACAATGACCGACTTGCAGAAGCCCGCGCCCTCCGGTGCCCCGGAGAAGCTCGACGGAGCGTTGCTGAAGATCGCCGGTGTCGTCGTTCTCGGCGCGATCATGTCGATTCTCGACGTCACCGTCGTCAGCGTGGCCTTGAGGACGTTCACCGACGTGTTCGAGACCACGTATGCCAACGCGGCCTGGACGATGACCGGTTACACCCTCGCCTTGGCCACCGTCATCCCGTTGACGGGCTGGGCTGCGGACCGTTTCGGCACCAAGCGTCTCTACATCACGGCACTGGTGCTGTTCGTTCTCGGTTCGGTGCTGTGCAGTTTCGCCTGGGACATCACGTCGTTGATCGTGTTCCGTGTACTGCAGGGCCTCGGCGGAGGCATGTTGATGCCCCTGGGCATGACGATCATGACGCGTGCCGCCGGCCCCGAACGGATCGGCCGCGTGATGGCCGTGCTCGGTGTGCCGATGCTGATCGGGCCCATCGCGGGCCCCATCCTCGGCGGGTGGCTGATCGAGGCCGCGAGCTGGCACTGGATCTTCCTCATCAACTTGCCGATCGGCATTCTCGCGCTGATCGCCGCAATCGTGATCTTTCCGCGAGACAATCCGACCCCGTCGGAATCGTTCGACTTCCGCGGCATGCTGATGCTCTCGCCCGGTCTGGCCCTGTTTCTCTACGGTGCGTCGTCGGTCGTCGAAACCGAGACCGTACTGGCCGTCAAGGTGCTGGTTCCGGTCATCGTGGGCCTGGTGCTGATCGTGTTGTTCGTCTTCCACGCTCTGCGCGTCGAGCATCCGTTGATCGACCTGAGGCTCTTCCGGAACCGTTCACTCACCGTCGCAGTCATCACGACCACCTTCTTCATGGTCGCGTTCATGGGCGCAGGGTTGCTGTTTCCCAGCTACTTTCTGCTCCGCGGCGAGTCCACACTGACGGCCGGGCTGCTTCTCGCACCGCAGGGTATCGGCGCGATGATAGCCATGCCGATCGCCGGAGTGATTGCGGACAAGACCGGTCCAGGACGAATCGTGCTGATGGGCATGGTCCTGATCACCGCAGGCATGGCGGTGTTCACCCAGGTCGGCACCAGCACGTCGTACACGTTGTTGATCGGAGCCTTGTTCGTCATGGGGCTGGGGCTCGGCTCGACGATGATGCCCATCATGACTGCTGCGCTGCAGACGTTGACGAACGAAACAGTCGCTCGCGGTTCGACATTGATGAACATCGTCCAGCAGGCCGCCGGATCGATCGGCACCGCGTTGATGTCGGTGGTGTTGACCGCGCAGCAGAAGCCGGCGCTGACGGCCTCGAGCCAGCTCGAAGCATTCGACATCTCGGCGCGCGCGTTCGGGACCACCTTCATGGTCGCGTTGGTGCTCATCGTCATCACGTTCGTGCCCGCGTTCTTCCTGCCCCGAACCAAGCACGTTTCTCAGGAATCCGCGCCGCCGATCGTGATGCACTGACGCGCCCGGAACCGACAAACCTCGCTCGAGCGGCGAATCTAGGCAAGGATCAGGGCGTGACGACAATTCTTGCGGTAGCGAATCAGAAGGGCGGCGTGGCCAAGACCACTACGGTCGCCTCGCTGGCAGCCGCGCTGCACGCACTCGACCGACGCGTTCTGGTGGTCGATCTCGACCCGCAGGGATGCCTGACGTTCTCGCTCGGTCACAACCCGGACAAGCTCGACTCGTCGGTGCACGAGGTATTGACCGGGGACGCACAGGTCGAGGACGTACTGATCGAGACGGCAGAGGGGATCGTGCTGTTGCCCGCCACGATCGACCTCGCGGGTGCGGAGGCGCTGCTGCTCATGCGCGCCGGTCGCGAGTTCGCGCTCAAGCGTGGTCTGGCACCGATTCTGCAGGATTTCGACGTGGTCGTCATCGATTGCCCACCCTCGCTCGGTGTTCTCACGCTCAACGGTCTCACGGCCGCGCAATCGGTTCTGGTCCCGCTCCAGTGCGAGACGCTCGCTCACCGCGGCGTCGGACAACTACTGCGGACGGTGTCCGAGGTGCAGCAGATCACCAACCCCGACCTCGCACTGCTGGGTGCACTGCCCACCCTGTTCGATGCCCGTACCACCCATAGCCGAGACGTGCTCGGCGATGTTTCCGATCGGTACTCGCTGCCGGTCCTCGCTCCGCCGATCCCCAGGACGGTGCGTTTCGCGGAGGCGAGTGCATCCGGCGCAACGGTGCTGTCGGGGCGAAAGAACAAGGGCGCGCAGGCGTATCGCGAGCTGGCCGAGAACTTGTTGGCCCACTGGGAGGGCACAGCAGAACTGAAGACGTACGACCCTGCGGAGTAGCTCCTCCGATCGGCCGTCCTCGATCAACCCAGCGCGACCAGGTCGGAACCGCGCTGCTCGACGACGACATCGCCGATCACGGAGGTCTGCACCGGTCCGTCGTAGTCGCCGCGATCGATCGGAATCTCGGCAATCACCGTGCCGGTGGCGAGCTCGACCACCGCGATCGCGTCGGGCACGGGAACCAGCAGCCTGCCGGCCATGACGGCACCGCTGCCGAGGGCCCCGGGCATGGACCACGCCGGAGTCAGGTCGGTGGAGTTCAGTGCCTGCACTCCGGAGCCGGTGAACCAGGTGAACACCGAACCCTGTTTCGCTGCCGGCGAGGCGGGCGGTGCGGATGTTGGGCCGAGGCCCGCGGGGAGAGCGAACTCGGAGACGGCCGTGGCGGTGTCGTCGTAGAGCGCGATGCGCGCAGGGGCACCGTTTGCGGACGGAACATACAGCGCGACAAGGCTTCCCGTCAGAGCCAGGACGCGTCCGGATGTCGGCTCCTGCTCCGAGGTGACGAGATCCGGGACCACCGAGGATCCGTACTCCTCGGGTTCGCTCGCATCCTTGGGGGCAGGGTTGAGCAGAGACAGTCGTGCGGCCGGCTCACCCGGGCACTGTTCGAGTACCGCCGTCCGCGAATTGGACGACGTGGTGGACAGGAGCGTGCATCCGGTTCTCGGCTGAGTACCCGGGTTGACCGGAGCATCGACGCGCCCGTATTCGAGTGTGCGCACCATGTCCGAGCGCCACAGTTCCATCCGAGTGTCACCTCGCGAGGTCACGTAGGTGCCGTCGGACGAGAGGTACACCGAGTCGTCTGCGTCGGACGTGCGCTGTGCTGTGCGGACGCCGGTCGATCCGTCGAGCGTGGTCACCTGCGAGCAACCGCGGTCGTCGCGGTAGACCGAGACGGCAGTGTTCCAGGAGGCGATCACCGAGCACAGGGGTAGGTCTCGCGAGTACGACCACGCCGGGTCGCCGGAACGGGGGTCGTGGCCGACGACCGAACCGCCATCGGCGGTCACGACTGCCGAACCGGTCACGACCGGAACCGGCGTATGCGCCGAATCCGTCGCCGAACTCGGTGCCCGCCACAACTCGGACAGGGCGGCGGGCACGGAGGCGGCCGCCTCGGACGGCGCGAGTGGATTGTCGGCCGTGACAGAGGTGGTGCCCCGAGCGTCACCCGTGAGCCAAGCGACGCTCGCGGCCACGACCACCGTCACCGCGATGACTGCCGCGACGACGAGATCGGTTCTCGACCTACGTTCTGGAGCCAGCACGGCTGGAGACTACTCCGACGCGCTCGCCGTCGACGGTCCGGTCTCGGCGGACGATCCGCTCGTGCGGCGACGGCGTCGGCGACGAGGAGCGGTCTTGGTCGACGCTTCCGGTGTCGACGAATCGGTCGAATCCGACTGTGCCGCAACAGGGTTCGCGGTCGATGCAGAGGCGTTGGCCGAGTCGGTCGAGGTCGAGGCCTGGTCCCCGTCCTGTCCCGCGCGGGTGCGACGGCGGCTGCGTGAGCGGCGCGGCTTGCTCGGTGCGGACGCCTCTGCCGACGGTGCTGCGGACTCGGTGTCGGGGGCCTTGTCAGCGGCCTGCTCTGCGGCTCGCGCGGGTGCCGCCTTGCGTACGGTGCCGGTCGCATCGGTGGGGATATCGAGCTCGGCGAACAGATGCGGCGAGCTCGAGTAGGTCTCGACCGGATCCGGCATACCCAGATTCAGGGCCTTGTCGATCAGCTGCCAGCGCGGGATATCGTCCCAGTCGACGAGGGTGACGGCGATACCGGTGCGCCCTGCACGGCCGGTACGGCCGATGCGGTGGACGTAGGTCTTCTCGTCCTCGGGGCACTGGTAGTTGATGACGTGGGTGACGTCGTCGATGTCGATACCTCGGGCCGCGACGTCGGTGGCGATCAGCACGTCGATCTTGCCGGTGCGGAACGCCTTGAGAGCCTTCTCGCGTTGGACCTGCCCGAGATCTCCGTGGACCGCGCCGACCGAGTAGCCACGCTCGGCGAGCTCGTCGGAGACCTTCTGCGCGGTGCGCTTGGTGCGGGTGAACACCATCGTCGCGCCGCGGCCTTCCGCCTTGAGCACCTTGGCGACCATCTCGACCTTGTCGAGTGCGTGCGCCCGGTAGACGTGCTGGGCGGTGCGATCGTGCACGGCGGAGGACTCCGCCTCTTCGGCCCGGATGTGCGTCGGCTGCGTCAGGAACGTGCGCGCCAGCGTGATGATCGGGCCGGGCATCGTCGCGGAGAACAGCATCGTCTGACGCTTGTCGGGGACCATGCCCAGGATGCGTTCGATGTCGGGAAGGAACCCGAGGTCGAGCATCTCGTCGGCCTCGTCGAGAACCAGGACGCCGACCTTGCCGAGGATCAGGTGGTTCTGCTTGGCGAGGTCGAGTAGACGGCCGGGAGTGCCGACGACGACGTCGACGCCGTTCTGGAGCGCGCTGATCTGAGATTCGTACGGGCGGCCGCCGTAGATGGAAAGAACCTTCACCGGGCCGTTCGCGCCGCTGAGGTACTTCGATGCATTCTCGAGGTCGGAGCTGACCTGAACACACAGCTCACGGGTCGGCACGATGATCAGCGCGCGTGGCGTGCCGTCGAGCGGGGTCGTTCCGGAATTCTCCGTGGCGAGACGATGCAGCAGAGGCACACCGAAACCGAAGGTCTTGCCCATTCCGGTCCTGGCCTGCCCGATGAGGTCGTCTCCCGCGATCGCCAGCGGAAGAGTGAGCTCCTGGATGGCGAAGGTGCGCTCGATACCCATGTCGGCGAGTGCACGAACGATGTCGGCGTCGACGTTCAACTCGGCGAACGTCGGCGGCACATGCGTGTCGTCCAGTTGGGCCGACAGGGTCGTGTCGCCGGTCTCGGATTCTTGGTCTACGACTATCTTGCTCAGGGGACTGGCCTTCCTCGTGGTCGAACGTACGCACAAGGAAGGGCACAGGCCTATTGCCGGCCGAAGTCGATGCCCTCAATCCGATGTGATGTCGCCGTCAGCCTCAGCGCGGCCGCGAACTGTGACGTTCGCTGCGGCGAAGCTCTCGAGGCGACCCGGATCAGGTGCGCACACATTATCGATGATCGCCGCATCGGCTTTCGGTCCGTGTGACAGGTCCGCGAGCAACGATCGACACCATGGTAGCTTGCCCGGCCCGATTCTCCACGGTCGACGGGTCGCGGCAGGTGTGACGCGCCCCGCGACGGGGCGTCGGACACGGGTCTACGATTCGTGGAATGGGAGCCCATTCGTCGGAGTCGTCGTCGCCCGCAGTTGCATCCACCGCCCTCGTCGGGTCGAGCGATCCGAACAGAGGGGAGCCCGCGATCGCACACGATCACCCGGGCGTTCCCGACTTGTTCGCCGTGCTCGCCTACGGCGAGATCTCTGCGTTCTACCGGTTGGCGGAGGACGCTCGAATGGCTCCGTCCATGGAAGGCCGGGTGGCGCTGGCGAGTATGGCCGCCGCCGAGATGAGTCATTTCGAGACGTTGGAACAGGCTTTGTCCAACCGTGGCCTCGACGTGTATTCGTCGATGGATCCGTTCGTGCGGGCTCTGGACGAGTACCACGCCTCCACCACGCCGTCGACCTGGTTGGAGTCGTTGGTCAAGGCATACGTGGGTGACGGAATCGCCGCTGATTTCTACCGGCAGATCGCGCACAGCCTCGCCCCCGACGTCGCGGAGATCGTCCGCGACGTGTTGGCCGAGACCGGGCATTCGGAGTTCGTCGTCCACGAGGTGTCCGAACGGGTCCGGGCGAGCTCCCAGGACAAGGCACGCCTGATGTTGTGGGGGCGTCGACTGCTCGGCGAGGCGATCACGCAGGCCCAGTTCGTGCTCGCGCAGCGCGAGTCGCTGACCGATCTCGTCATCACCGCGTCGGGCGACCTCAACGGGGTCGTCGCTCTGTTCGATCGCATGCAGGAGCAGCATGCCGAACGGATGTCCTCGCTCGGGTTGGACTGATCGGCTCGATCGGGCACCGGGCGGGGCGGGTCCCCGCCCGGTGTTCGCTGACAGCACAGGCCTGGAAGCGGCTGCGGCACGCGGGCTGCACTAGCCTGGCGAGAACAGCGTCAGTTGTCGAGAGTTCGGAGGTTGACCGTGGAGGTCAAGATCGGTGTGTCGGAGAGTTCCCGTGAGCTCGTCGTGAACAGTGCGCAGTCCCCGGCCGAGGTCGAAGCGCTCGTATCGACCGCCTTCGCAGGTAAGGACGGAGTGCTGTCGTTGGAGGACGAGAAGGGACGCAAGTTCTTGATCCAGACCGCCAAGGTGTCGTACGTCGAGATCGGCCCGTCCGATCCTCGCAAGGTCGGGTTCGCAACCACCTGAGACGGCCGGTAACACCACACGCCCCTCGTTCTTCTCGAACGAGGGGCGTGTGGCGTATGTGGGCGGGATGCCCGACCGGCTGGTTACGGAGACTGCAGCGGAACGTGCGACAGGCCGCCCCAGGCCAGTGAAACCGTGGTGTCGACGGCGTCTTCCTTGGAGATCGGCCGATCTGCTTCGAGCCAGTAGCGTGCGGTGAACTGGCTGGCACCGACGAGGCCGACGGCCAGCACTCGTGCTCGGTACGGATCGAGTCCGGAATCGTGGGCGACCAGGTCGAAGACGGCGTCGACGCATGCTTCGGTCGCCTGCTCCACGCGGGCGTTGACCTGAGGGTCACCCATCAGATCCGACTCGAAGACCAGGCGGAAACCCTGGGTGTCGGTGTCGACGAAATCGTAGAACGCCAGAACCGCAGCGCGGACGCGTTGCTTGTTGTCGGTCGTCGAACGCAGAGCCTGACGAACCCCGGCGATGAGGGTGTCGACGTAGCTCTGCAGTACCGCCAGGTACAGCTCGAGTTTGCCGGGGAAGTGCTGGTAGAGAACCGGTTTGCTGACTCCGGCGCATTCGGCGATCTCGTCCATTCCCGACGCGTGATAGCCGCGGGTCACGAAGATTTCGCTCGCAGCAGCCAGCAGTTGCGCCCGACGGGCATCACGCGGCAGCCTGGCGCTGCGGCGGTTGCCGGTGGTGGCCGGACGGTCGGAGGACCTCCGGTCGTCGAGATCTGTCATCAAATATGTTCCCATCGCGTCGACAGCTGCGCTCGTCTTGGTTCGACAACGTGCGGTCCGGCGTGAACTTCCGGCGGGTGGCCTTCGGTTCGGACCGCTCGTAGCGCAGATCACGGGCAACGATACTCGTGGCCGTCGGCACCGCTGGGATCCTGGGGGATCCTTGTCGGAAACGGGCGATCTCGAATCACATCGCATGGTTTGTTTGTACGATGTTTGTCGTACCGAGAGCCCGATAGATCCGTCCCCGGTATCGGCGTGCCGAGCGGCGAGCGAGCAGGATTGTGAGATCGTGAGCGAGTGACTGACCGAGGCGAGCCGCGAATTCGCGGCGGTGTGCAGTCCGGCGGGTTCGACGAGCGGTCGGACGATCTTCCACGAGGCGTGGGTGGTCGTGGGTCGCATCAGCCCTTGCGCGCGCAGTGGGACCCGACGCAGCGCGAGGTCAAGGACCGCAGTCGCCGCCCCGAGCGTGACGTGCGTAAACAAACCAAGTTGGGAAAGTTCGCCGCCACCTACGGCTGGCGGGCGTACGCGGTACCGATCCTGATCGCCGTCACCGCGCTCGTGGTCGTCGATGCCGTTAGGGCCGGTGACCCGGTCGTCGGCACCGCCTCTCAGGGCACCTCCCAGGACCCAGGGTTCGGCACGCTGAGCTCCGATACGTCCGGAACCGGAATCATCGGGGTCCCGCCGCAGGCCGACGGCAACTTCGCGGAAACGATCTCGTCCGGTGAGCTGCCCGACGGTGGACCGTTCGCGGTGCAGGGGGCAGGCACCTGGCACACCGTCGCCGGCAGCACCGAGCAGGTCGGCCAGGGAACCGAGCGGGTGTTCACCTATACCGTCGAGGTCGAGGACGGTGTGGACACCGTCGGTTTCGGCGGCGACGAGTCGTTCGGCCGTCTGGTGGATCAGACGTTGGCCAACCCCAAGAGCTGGACCAACGACCCACGTTTCGCGTTCCGCCGTATCGATCAGGGTGACCCGGATTTCCGGATCTCCCTGACGTCGCAGATGTCCATTCGGCAGGCGTGTGGATACGACATCCAACTCGAGGTGTCCTGCTACAACCCCGGCATCGAACGGGTCGTGCTCAACGAACCCAGATGGGTACGCGGAGCGATCTCCTTCCAGGGAGACATCGGTTCGTACCGTCAGTATCAGATCAACCACGAGGTCGGGCACGCCATCGGCTACCAGCAGCATCAGCCGTGCGAAACCGACGGCGGGCTGGCACCGGTGATGATGCAGCAGACGTTCGGAACGGCCAACGACGACATCGCGCGGCTCGACCCCGAGGGCGTCGTGCCCATGGACGGCAAGACCTGCCGGTTCAACCCGTGGCCCTATCCGCGCGGGTGAGCGATCGCGGATTAGATTCGAAGGCGGCGAACGCAGTTATGTGGTCGCCCCGTCGAGTCGAGGAGTGTCGCTGAGCGTGGTCCACCTACCGCCACTGGTCGAAGCCACCGGTGAACTGACCTCCGAGGAGGTTGCCAGGTACAGCCGTCACCTGATCATTCCGGACGTCGGAACGGACGGCCAGAAGCGGTTGCGGAACGCCCGCGTGCTCGTGGTCGGAGCCGGCGGACTGGGTTCGCCTGCGCTGCTGTACCTCGCGGCCGCCGGCATCGGAACTCTGGGCATCGTGGAATTCGACGACGTCGAGCTGTCCAACCTCCAGCGACAAGTCATCCATGGGCGGTCCGACGTCGGACGACCGAAGGCCGACAGCGCACGGGACTCGATCCTCGAACTCAACGACGGCGTCTCGGTGGTGCTGCACAGGGTCCGCCTCGACTCGTCCAACGCGATCGACATCTTCGGCAATTACGATCTCGTTCTCGACGGCACCGACAACTTCGCCACCCGATACCTCGTCAACGACGCGGCCGCACTGGTCGGTATCCCGTACGTGTGGGGTTCGATCTACCGGTTCGAGGGGCAGGTCTCGGTGTTCTGGGATGCAGCTCCGGGCGGCGTCGGGATCAACTATCGAGATCTGTACCCCGAGGCTCCGCCGCCGGGAATGGTGCCCTCCTGCGCCGAGGGTGGCGTCCTGGGCGTGCTCTGCGCCTCGATCGGGTCGGTCATGGTGACCGAAGCCATCAAGTTGATCACCGGAATAGGCGAGACGCTGCTGGGACGGCTGATGATCTACGACGCGTTGGCCATGAGCTACCGAACCGTCGGACTGGCCCGTGATCCGCACCGAACCCCGATCACGGAACTGATCGATTACGACGCCTTCTGCGGGGTGGTGCCGGCCGTCGAATCCGACGACGCCTCGATCAGCCCCGAGCAGCTACGGGCGATGTTGGATTCCGGACGCGAGGTCGCCTTGATCGACGTGCGTGAGCCGGTGGAGTGGGACATCGTGCGGATCGAGGGCGCTCGGCTGATACCGCGCGGGCGAATTCTGTCCGGGGCGGCGTTGGCCGAACTGCCACAGCAGGTACCGATCGTTCTGTACTGCAAAACCGGCATCAGGTCCGCGGAGGTTCTCGACGCTCTCGTCGGTGCCGGTTTCACCGACGCAACCCATCTCGACGGCGGAATCGTGGAGTGGGCCAAGCAGATCGAGCCCGGCCTGCCCATCTACTGACGTGGCGGCTGGGCCGCATGCGCGCGTCGTCCGCAGAGCTCTGCCCGATCGGCGGTACCGTGGCGTTCGTGAGCTCTGTCGAACCTCCTCAGCACGTGATCTCTACGTTCGGGCTGCGCGATGTCGAACCTGCGCCACTGGGTGCGGACTGGGACGGAGGGTGGCGTCTGGGTGACGTCGTGCTCTCGCCCGTCGCCGATCACGCTCGCGCAGCCTGGTCTGCGAAGGTGCGAGAAACACTGACTGTGGACGGTGTGCGCCTCGCTCGACCGGTGCGCTCGACCGATGGTCGATACGTCGTGTCCGGTTGGCGTGCAGATACGTTCGTCGCAGGCGAACCCGAGCCTCGCCACGACGAAGTGGTCTCGTTGTCCATGCGGTTGCACGCAGCGACCGCGCAGTTGGAACGTCCCCGCTTCTTGGTGCAGCCACCCGTCGCCCCGTGGGCCGACGTCGACGTGTTCGTCGCGGCCGACCGGGCCGCCTGGGAGGCCGTTCCGCTACGGACCGCTCGCGGTGCGGGTGCGCCGGAGCCGTCGTCGAGTGACGGCAAGAGCAGCCTCGAATTGGTCAAACAGCTTGCGACACTGCGTAAGCCCGTCGAATCGCCGGACCAATTGGTACACGGCGACCTGTTCGGGACGGTGTTGTTCTCCGGCAGCGATGCTCCGGGGATCAGCGATATCACCCCGTACTGGCGTCCGGCGTCGTGGGCTGCCGGCGTCGCCGTGGTGGACGCGCTCTCGTGGGGAGACGCCGACGACGGTCTGGTGGGCCGGTGGGACGATCTACCGGAATGGCCGCAGATGCTGTTGCGCGCGTTGATGTTTCGTCTGGCTGTGCACGCACTTCATCCGCGGTCGACGTCGGAGGCATTTCCCGGCCTCGCGCGCACGGCAGATCTGGTGCGTCTCATTCTGTAGGTTCGGGCGCGTGGCCCGGAGCGGCGGAGAGTTCGCGGAACAGCGACCGGGCGGAGGCGATTGCCCGGGCCGAATCACCGTCCACGATCGCGTCGACGAGGGCTGTGTGCTCGGCGACGTAGTCGTCGTCGTGAGCGGTGGCGTGTTCTCTGATCGTCTCGTGGATCACCGGTAGCAACGAGTCGTAGAACTCCAGGTAGATCGCGTTGTGGCTGGCGGCGACGATGCTCCGATGCAGGCGCGCGTCGATTCGTACGGCGTCGGCCAACGGCACGTCGCCGCTCGACCAGGCGACATTGCGGTTCTCGAGGGCGTCGTTCATCTCTCGGATGTCGTGCTCGTCGCGTCGATCCGCAGCCAATGCTGCTGCGGTCACCTCGAGAGTTTCCCGGAGCTCGGTGACGTCGCGATAACGGGCGTCCGAGAAGTACTTGCCCAGGGTGCCGCCGAGGTCCGAGCAGGTCATGACGAACGTTCCCGACCCCTGCCGTCGCTCGACCATGCCGGCGTGGACGAGTGCCTGAACGGCCTCACGAACCGTGTTTCGCCCGGTGCCGGTCATCTCGCACAGCTCCGGTTCGGTGGGAATTCTGCTGCCGACCGGCCATCGTTTCGACGTGATCTCGTCGCGCAGGGCTGCAGTGACCTGGGTGATCAGGCTCGATCGGTGGACCTGGCGCACGGAGGCTCCTCGTTCTGGGGGCGGTGCAGTGCTCGGGGTGCTGCGCCGACGATGATACTGCGTTGCACCCGATGATCCGGTCATCCTATGATTACGCGGTGAGTGCGCCTACCGTTTCCGAGACCACCCAGACCGGTACATCACTCGTTCGCGGCCGACTGCTGGTGTTCGCTGCCATCGTTCTTTCTGCGCTGACGCTGCGCGCCGCCGTGACGTCCATCAGCCCTCTGTTCGGCAGGATCGCAACGGATCTGCAGTTCGGGGATGCCGTCATCGGCGTCGTCGGGATGCTGCCACCGGCGATGTTCGCCGTGTTCGGGTTGGCGACACCGCTTCTCGCCAAGCGCACCGGTCTCGAGCGCGCCGCCCTGCTCGCCATGGCGTTGACCACGATCGGGATGGCCACCCGGGCATTCGCGCAGAACACGGCGTCGTTGCTGGCGCTGTCCGCGATCGCCCTCGCCGGCATGGGTATCGGAAACGTCGTCATCCCACCTCTGGTCAAGCGGTACTTCTCGGATCGACTCGCAGTGGTCAGCACCATCTACATCTGTGCACTCCAGATCAGCACCATGATTCCGCCGCTGCTCGCGGTTCCGGTCGCCGATGCCCACGGGTGGCGGCTCTCCATCGGGGTCTGGGCGATCGTCGGTGTTGCCGCAGCATTGCCGTGGCTCGGTGTCGTGATCGCCCGACGTGGTCGCGACGAGAAGGACGTCTCTGCCGAGGCCGGTTCGGCGGCCGTGCACACCCGATCCGGCGGCCGCATCCATCGATCCTCGCTCGCGTGGGGAATGGTGATGATGTTCGCGATGACGTCGCTGATCACGTATTCGATGTTGACGTGGCTGCCGACGCTGTTGATCGACTCGGGTATCGGCGAGGGGTTGGCCGGAGCCTCGGTCGCCGCGTTCGGAGCGATGGGCCTGGTCACGTCGCTGGCCACGCCGACCCTCTGCGCAAAACTGCGAAATCCGTTCGGCCTCGTCCTGGTCGCCGCGGTGTGCTACCTCTGTGGGTTCTCCGGCTTGCACTTCTCGCCTGCCGCCGGAACGGTGATCTGGGTGTGCCTGATCGGCCTCGGCACGATGACCTTTCCGATGTCGCTGACGCTGATCAATCTCAGGACCCGCACCGCGGTGGGCTCATCCTCGCTCTCGGGCTTCACCCAGGGGCTGGGCTACGTGGTGTCGGCCACCGGACCGATACTGTTCGGCTTCCTGCACACCGTGTCCGGCGGTTGGGGATTGCCGCTGACGCTGCTCACCGGATGCGTTGTGATTCTGCTGGTCGGCGGCTATCTGTGCTGTCGACCTCGGATGCTCGAAGACTCCTGGTGACCCGGCTCGTCGACGCGTTCGATCTCACGTACGCGCCGACGAGCGGGTGAGAACGAGTTAATCAGCGGGTCACCGCACGCAGCGCCGCTGCAACATGGCTTTCCTATCTTGGTGTCACTCACCGAACCAGGAGGCCATACGTGACCAGCCTTTCTCGCAGCGCTTCAGCCGAAACCGGCTCTGCTGCCACCGCACCCGTTCCGCCCGGGACCGTTCCCGTCTCGGTGAATCACCGGATCGCGCATTGGAATTCCGAGGACGTGCAGGCGTGGGAAGGCGGCGGTAAGCAGATCGCCAAACGAAACCTGATCTGGTCGGTCGTCGCCGAACACGTCGGCTTCTCGATCTGGTCGATCTGGTCGGTGATGGTGCTGTTCATGCCGTTGTCGGTTTACGGCATCGATGCCGCGGGCAAATTCTTCCTGGTGGCAGTCCCCACTCTCGTCGGTGCTGTCCTGCGTATTCCGTACACGTTCGCCACGGCGAAATTCGGCGGGCGCAACTGGACCATCTTCAGCGCTCTGGTGTTGTTGATTCCCACGCTGTTGACGATGTACTTCATGTTGAACCCGGCCTCGTACACCACGTACATCATCGTGGCGGCGTTCGCCGGAGTCGGCGGCGGTAACTTCGCCTCGTCGATGACGAACATCAACGCCTTCTATCCGCAGCGCGAAAAGGGATGGGCCCTCGGACTGAACGCCGGCGGAGGCAACATCGGCGTACCGGTCATCCAGCTCATCGGTCTGCTGGTCATCGCTACCATCGGCAACACCGCACCCGAGATCGTCTGCGCCGTGTACCTGGTGTTCATCGCGATCGCCGCCGTCGGTGCCGCGCTGTACATGGACAACCTCGACAACCAGAAGACCAACGGCCGCTCCATGATCGACGTGTTGAAGTTCTCCGACGCATGGTGGATCGCCTTCCTCTACATCGGTACGTTCGGATCGTTCATCGGCTTCAGCTTCGCATTCGGGCAGGTACTCCAGATCAACTTCCTGGCCGGATTGACCGACGGGGCACCCGCCACGGCGGCTCAGCAGGCCCAGGCCTCGCTGCACGCTGCACAGATCGCGTTCCTCGGGCCACTGCTGGGGTCGCTGTCGCGTCCGTTCGGCGGCAAGCTCGCCGACAAGATCGGCGGCGGAAAGATCACCCTGTACACGTTCGTGGCCATGACGTTCTCCACCGGAATTCTGGTAGCGGCCAGCACCTGGGACGACTCGACGCCCGGGGCGGCCAGCGGCACTGTGATGGTCCTCTTCGTCATCGGATTCATCGCACTCTTCTTGCTCTCGGGCCTCGGCAACGGGTCGGTGTACAAGATGATTCCCGCGATCTTCGCTGCGAAATCTGTTGCACTGCAGGGCATGACGGTCGAGGAACAGCAGCACTGGTCCCGCAAGATGTCCGGCGCACTGATCGGGATCGCCGGTGCCATCGGCGCACTCGGCGGTGTCGCCATCAACTTGGTGCTGCGGGCGTCGTACTCCGGTAGTGCGAAGTCGGCAACCACAGCGTTCTGGGTGTTTCTCGGCTTCTACGTGGTCTGCGCGATCGTCACGTGGGCGATCTACCTGCGCAGGACAAATTCCGCCGACGCCGACGCACCGGTAGCCGTCTGACGCTCGGTGTAGGCGCACTCAAAACACTCTGCACGGCAACGAAATCGGAAGGACCCGCAATGAAGAACGCGGTAGTGGTAGGGCACGGAATGGTAGGGCACAGGTTCGTCGAGGCGCTGCGGGCGCGCGACGAGGGTGCCGAGTGGAAGATCACGATCCTGTGCGAGGAAGCTCTGCCTGCGTACGACCGGGTGGGTCTGTCGTCCTACGTCGGTGCCTGGGACCACAAGGAACTTGCGTTGGCGGGCAACGACTATCCGGGCGACTCCCTCGTCGAGATGCGTACCGGGGTGCGGGCCGAACGCGTCGACCGTGACCACCGAACCGTCGTCACCTCGGCCGGCGACACCGTGGAATACGACGCGCTGGTCCTCGCCACCGGCTCCTACCCGTTCGTCCCGCCGATCGCCGGACACGACCTGCCCGCGTGCTTCGTCTACCGCACCCTCGACGACCTGGACAGGATCCGTGCACGCGCCGACGCCGCTGGACCGGGAGCCGTGGGCGTGGTCGTCGGTGGCGGCCTGCTCGGCCTCGAAGCGGCGAACGCGTTGAAGAAGATGGGCATGACGCCGCACGTCATCGAGTTCGCGCCGCGATTGATGCCGCTTCAGGTGGACGAAGGCGGCGGTGCGCTACTGGCCCGCCTCGTCACCGATCTGGGGTTGAACGTGCATGTGGGAGTGGGCACGTCGTCGATCACCGAGAACGACAGCGCCGGATTGACGGTCGAGCTGAGCAACGGCGATACGATCGACGCGGCGCTGCTGGTGTTCTCCGCGGGGGTACGACCGCAGGACCGGCTGGCTCGCGAAAGCGGCCTCGACGTCGGCGAGCGCGGCGGTATTCTGGTCGACATCGGCTGCACCACATCCGATCCCGACGTCTACGCCATCGGCGAATGTGCTGCGGTCGAAGGCCGATGCTACGGACTCGTCGCGCCCGGATATTCGACGGCCGAGGTGGTGGCCGACCGATTGCTCGGCGGCGCAGCGGAATTCCCCGGAGCGGACATGTCGACCAAGCTCAAGCTCATGGGCGTCGATGTGGCGAGCTTCGGTGACGCGATGGCCGCAACTCCGGGTGCGCTCGAGGTGGTCTTCAGCGACGCACCCAAGGGCACCTACGCCAAGCTCGTCGTCACCGACGACGCCAAGACGTTGCTCGGCGGCATCCTCGTCGGCGACGCATCGGCGTACTCGTTGCTCCGGCCGCTCGTCGGACGCGAATTGCCGGGCGATCCGGGTTCGCTGATCTCTCCGGCGGCCGAGCAGGTCGGCATCGGAGCGCTTCCCGACGACGCCGAGATCTGCTCGTGCAACGGTGTGACGAAGGGTGCGATCTGCTCGGCTATCTCCGACGGTGCGTGCGATCTGGCCGCGGTGAAGAGCTGCACCACGGCAGGCACCACCTGTGGAGGATGCTTGCCGTCGATCAAATCGCTGCTGGCGGCATCGGGAGTGGTGCTGTCGAAGTCGTTGTGCGAGCACTTCTCTCAGTCGAGGGCCGAGTTGTTCGAGATCGTGCGGGCGACGAACACCCGAACTTTCTCGTCGTTGATCGCCAAGTACGGATCGGGTGCCGGCTGCGACATCTGCAAGCCCGTCGTGGCCTCGATTCTCGCGTCCACCTCGTCGGATCACATTCTCGACGGTGAACTGGCGTCGTTGCAGGACACCAACGACCACTTCCTGGCCAACATCCAGAAGAACGGCACCTATTCGGTGGTGCCTCGGATGCCGGGAGGGGAGTGCACGCCCGAGCAGTTGATCGTCATCGGTGAGGTCGCCCGCGACTTCGGGCTGTACACCAAGGTGACCGGCGGGCAACGCATCGACATGTTCGGTGCCCGCGTCGAACAGCTTCCCGAAATCTGGAAGCGGCTCGTCGACGCAGGCATGGAATCGGGTCAGGCGTACGGAAAGTCGCTGCGTACGGTCAAGAGCTGCGTCGGGTCCAGCTGGTGCCGCTACGGTGTTCAGGACTCGGTGGGAATGGCCGTCGACCTCGAGAACCGGTACCGCGGACTGCGTTCGCCGCACAAGATCAAGTTCGGAGTGTCGGGTTGCGCACGTGAGTGCGCCGAAGCCCGCGGCAAGGACGTCGGCATCATTGCCACCGAAGGCGGCTGGAATCTCTACGTCGGCGGCAACGGTGGCCAGTCGCCCAAGCACGCCCAGTTGCTCGCGTCCAACCTCGACGACGCCACACTCGTCAGCTACATCGACCGCTATCTGATGTTCTACGTCCGCACCGCGGACCGCCTGCAACGCACCGCACCGTGGCTGGAATCGCTCGATGGGGGATTGGACCACCTCAAAGCCGTCGTCTGCGAGGACAGCCTGGGCATCGGCGCAGAACTCGAGGCAGACATGGCACGCCATGTCGCCGGCTACAAGGACGAATGGGCAGGGGTGCTCGAGGACGAGGAGAAGCTCGGCCGGTTCGTGTCCTTCGTCAACGCTCCGGCCGAGGCCGATCCGACCATCGCGTTCGACGAGTCCGGCGCACGCAAGGTGCCCGTGCTGATGGGGATGCCGCGCATCGGAGCGTGACGTGCTCGAGTGACGGATTCCTGACAACCGACAGGTCACGAACCTGAGCGCATGTGCACAGGTGGGTAATCGCCGCTTAACGGCCAAGAAACACGGGCAGCGTCAAATAGCTGACCAGGAGGTACGCCATGACTGTCATCGATTCACATACTTCGGTACCGAACGATTTTTCGCGAGACTGGACCCCGGCCTGCACCCTCGACGCTCTCATCCCGGGTCGCGGGGTAGCGGTGCTGCTGCGCGGCGGCACCCAGGCGGCACTGTTCTTGCTCGACGACGGACGACTGTTCGCGGTCGGCAACATCGATCCCTACGGCCGCGCTGCAGTGATGTCGCGTGGTCTGGTCGGCGACCGCGGCGGCGAGCCCACCGTCGCGTCTCCGCTGCTCAAGCAGGTCTTCTCTCTCGTCGACGGACGTTGCCTCGACGATGCGGAGGTCTCGCTCGGCTCGTTCGAGGTCGCCACGGTCGAGGGTGTCGTGCTCGTGCGCGGCGGATCTACGTGACCGAAAATGCCGGGGCGGACATGCCTCTGGCCGGGTTCACCGTCGGGGTGACGGCGTCGCGTCGCGCCGAGGAGTTCGCGACTTTGCTCGAGCGGCGTGGGGCCAGCGTGATGCACGCGCCTGCGATCAGGATCATCCCGCTCGCCGACGACGCAGAGTTGGAACGCGTCACCGCGGCGATCATCGCTGCACCACCCGAGATCACCGTCGCCACCACGGGAATCGGTTTTCGTGGCTGGATCGAGGCCGCCGACGGTTGGGGGCGAGCCGAAGAACTCGGTCGTGCTCTGGGTGCGTCGCGACTGTTGGCGCGCGGTCCGAAGGCTACCGGTGCCATTCGCGCGGCGGATCTACGTGAAGAATGGTCGCCTGCCTCCGAGTCGTCCGCCGAAGTGCTCGAACATCTGCTCGCCGAGGGCGTCGAGGGCAAACGCATAGCGGTACAACTTCACGGCGCGACCACCGAGTGGGAGCCGGTTCCGGATTTCTGCGAGGTACTGCGTTGCGCCGGAGCCGAAGTGGTGCCGGTGCCCGTCTACCGTTGGACGGCACCCGACGATCAGAGTCCGATGGATCGCATGATCGAATCGGTCGTCGTCGGTGATCTCGACGCCATCAGCTTCACCTCGGCACCGGCGGTCGCGTCGATGCTGATGCGTGCCGACGAGAACGGCGTACTCGAGCCTCTGCTGCAGTCGATGCGTACGCGAGTGCTTCCGGTGTGCGTGGGGCCGGTCACCGCAGCCCCGCTCGAACAGCTGTCGGTTGCCACCACTGCGCCTGCGCGTGCGCGGCTCGGCGCGCTCGCCCGTCACATCGCCGAGGAGCTGCCCAGGAGAACCGGTCGCCTGCACGCAGGCGGGCATGTGGTCAGTGTTCGGGGACGGTGTGTGGTGGTCGACGGGGAGGTGCGGCCCGTGTCCCCGGCCGGGATGGCGCTGATGAAGACGCTGAGTCGTAATCCGGGGCGCGTGGTCTCCCGTGAAGACCTGTTGGCCTCGTTGCCCGGAGGGGGTGGCGATACCCACGCGGTGGAGACCGCCATGACCCGACTCCGTTCCTCACTGGGGGCACCCAAGGCGATCCAGACCGTGGTCAAACGCGGCTACCGTATCGCGTTGGACTATATCGAGACCGAATCCGACTGTGATGCACACGAATCCGCGGGGGCTGTTGCCGTGAGCGAGGGGAGTAAGTACTGATGGAACCCACCTTGGTGTTGGTCGCACACGGCACTCGAAACCCGCGCGGTGTGGAGATGGTCGCCGCGCTTGCCGACGCCGTCTCGAAGCAGATCGGTACTACGCGTGTCGCCTTCGTCGACGTGCTGGGACCGTCCCCGTCCGAGGTGCTGCGCGACACTCCGGAATCGGCGGTCGTCGTTCCGGCATTTCTGGCATCGGGTTATCACGTCCACACCGACGTGCCGCGCGAGATCACGGACAGTGCGCACTCGTCGGTCGCCGTCACCCGTGCCCTCGGGCCGGACCCGGTGCTCGCGCGAGTGATGGTCGATCGGCTCCGGGACGCCGGCTGGCGAGCCGGCCAGAGCATCGTGCTCGCGGCCGCAGGATCGTCCGATCCTCGTGCGTTGCAGGAACATCGGATCGCGGCGGCCATGCTCGCGGACGCCGCTCGGGCACCGGTGAAGATCGGATACGTGGCCACCAGTACGCCGACCGTCGCGCAGGCGGTGTCCGGACTGCGGGAAGCCGCGCACGATCGAGTGTTCGTGGCGAGCTATCTGCTGGCTCGTGGGCTCTTCCACAATCGGCTGGCCGACGTGGGAGCCGACGGCGTCGGTGCGCCGCTCGGGGTGCATCCGGCCATCGTCGATCTCGTCGTCGAGCGGTACCACGAGGGTGTTCGGCTGCTGGCCGGTTCGGAATTCAGTACGGTAACGGAAGAATTGTCACCGGCTCGTCGTCGCTGACGTCGGCGGGTATCACGGCGAGAGCATCACGGCCGACGAGGTGCGCCAGATGAGCTGTCCGGACCTTGACGTCGGCTCGCCAGCGGGTACCGTCGGCCACCACGGGAACGATTCGAGGGATCGGGGCTCGAACCTCGGATGCATTGGACAACAACCCCGTTCGCGGTGAACGCGGAATGCGAGCGGTGAGCGCGTCGACGATCGCCGGTGCGGTCAGCAGCGCCGTGCTCACTGCCGCGAGCGGATTTCCGGGGAGGCCGAGGACAACCGTACCGTCGGGCAGGGTCGCGGTGATCTGGGATCCGCCGGGTCGCACGCGCACTCGCCCGACGACGGTTTCGGCACCGAGGGCGGCGAGCGTGGAGCGTAGCTGATCGGCGGCACCTCCTCCGGTGGCTCCGACCACGACCACGAGGTCGATGTTCTCGGTACTTCCCAAGAGGTCGGCGAACGCGGTCGCCGTGTCGTCGAGCAGCAGTGCGTCCACGACGGCGATTCCACAGTGCGCCAGATACTCCGGCAGCGCCGATCCGAGTACATCCCTGGTCTCCCCGGGTGCCAGTGGACCCGATACCCGAATCTCGTTTCCGCTGATCACAATTCGTGCGCGAACCGGCCCCCGCACGTCGAGTTCGGTCACCTCCGCGCTCGCGGCGAGTGACCGAACAGCAGTGTCGATCGCGGTACCCGAGGCAACCAACTCCGTTCCGGGAAGCCAGTCCTCGCCGCGGCGACGCGTGTCGTCTCCCGACGTCGCCGTCGGTGCGCGTTCTACGACGCCGGCCGGTGTCGTGACCGCGTGTTCGTCGCGAACGACCGCAGTGGCACCGGGAGGAAGCGCTGCGCCGGTCGCGATGCGTACCGCGCTGCCGTCGGCGAGTCGCGCGATGCCGGACGTCCCGGCGTAGGCGATATCGGGCCGCAGCGTCCACGGAGGGGGTCCGCTCACGGCAAATCCGTCCATCGCGGAGATATCGACCGCAGGCAGTGCCGTTGCCGCCACCAACGGTTGCGCGAGCACGGTCCCCGCCGTGTCCTGCAACGGAATTCGATGAACAGGGAGGGCGGCTACTCGCTGTCGAATTCGTTCGTGCGCGGCGTCGATGTCGAGTACGTCCTCCGATCTCGACGCGGCTGCGGCGCGCGCGGCTACCAGATCGGCAGGGGTATCGCAGTCCTCGATATCGGCAACCGTGACGACGCGGTGCTCGTTCGGTACGAGTGCGCGCATCGGGGCGCCCTCGACGGTATCGAGCGCCGCCACCGCCGAGCGCAGCGCGCTGTAGCGCCAGACTCCGAGCAGGAACTGGATGCGACCGGTGGCGTCGGCCGCGAACACTGCATCGGTCTCGACTCGGTCGAAGTGATCGATCAGAGACTGCACCGCAGAAGCATTCAGCAGCGGTATGTCCGACGCGACGACTGCCACCAGATCGGCTGTGCCGTCCAGTGTTTCGAGCCCGGCGGCCAGAGCTGCCACCGGGCCGCCGCCGGCGGGGGACTCTCGGGTCTGCACGACCGAACCCGGTACTGCGTCGCGTGTGGGGCCCACCAGTACCGTTCGGCGACAGTCCGAGACGGCCGACACTGCAATGTCGACCAGTCGTCGTCCGCCGACGGTGAGCGCGGGCTTGTCGACTTCTGCAGATGGCGAGCCGGCAAGGCCTGCCATTCGCGATCCGCGACCACCCGCGAGCACGATGGCGTCGCAGATCGGCTCGGTCGACGAGCCGCTCACCGGTGCGATCCCATCACGTCGGCAGCGGCACGTTCTGCAGTCGAACCTGGCCGCGCGCGATGGTCTTACCGCTGTCGGTCGCGGTGATCGTGACCAGCCAGAGTTGCTGAACGCGGCCCTGCTGCAACGGTTCCGCGAGAACATCCACCCGTCCGCCTTTGCTGGCGCGCAGGAAATCGGTTCCGTTGTGCACTCCGACCGCGAACTCGCCGCGATCCTTGACCGCCTCACTCGCACCGATGCTCGCGGCGCTTTCCACAGCGCTGGTATAGACCCCACCGTGCACGACGCCCCAGGGCGTGAAATGTTCCTCGGTCAACTCGATGTGCCCCGCTACCCGCGTGCCCGAGACCTCGTCGATCACCAGGCCGGCCGCGGCGACGAAAGTGCTCGCCTTGGACAGGGCGAACTTCGCCGTAGGGCGTGGATCGAACTGCCCGAGCCGATCTCCGATGTTCATCCTTCGAGATTAGTGGTCGACGTCGGAGGCTGGGGGAGCGCCCCGAAGTCGAAGCGAACGGACTTCAGCGACACTCGCCCGTCGCGGATCTCGACACCTTCACCGCGCAGCGTCTCGAGTTGTCTCGTCGCCAGATGCGCCGCAGGCTTTCCGCTAGCACCCAGGACACGATGCCACGGCAGATCGGCGGAGTCGGTCCGCATGATCCACCCGACGATGCGGGGGCTGGACAGGTCGGCCGCCGCTGCGATGTCCCCGTAGGTGGCAACGGAACCGACGGGAATTGACGCGACCAACGCGCGCACCCGTTCCACCTGCGCCTCGGTGATCGGAGCCATCTACAGCAGGGATCGCACCAGCTCGGCCACGTCGGCCGGCTTGGCCTGGCCGACCATGTGATCGCAGTCGAGTTCGACGGTGCGCAGGTTCTCGCCGAGCTTGTCTCTTAGCGCGGACACGAATTCTTCGGTCACATAAGGAGGTTCGACGCGCATGGCCCGCACCACGATGGTCGGGACGCTCTCGGCGGGCACCACGATCGGACGAGCGAGCTCGCCCCACGTCGCAACGATGGCCGGAATCGACATTCGCCACGCGACCTTCCCGCCGTCGGCAGGGACCAGGTGATCGGCGACCTCGCGGTCGAGCAACTCGGTGGGCACGTCCGCCCAAGCCCCGTGGATCTTCTCCGAACGCGCCTCGTCGGCGTCGGTGTAATCGGGGGACTTCGCAGTGGCCTCGGCGACCTCGAGCAGCTCCTCCGGCGGCAAGGCAATCGCAGGATCGAGCAGCACCAGCGCGCGCACCACCTCCGGGAACCGCTGTGCGAGATGCACGGCCAACGCGCCGCCGTACGAATGTCCGAGCACCACGACCGGACCGCGCGCATGGGCGTCGAGCACGGCCTTCAGTGCGGTGACCTGAGCGTCGATGTCCCACGGTGGAACGGACGGAGAACGGCCGTGGCCGATCAGATCGGGAGCCAGAACGCGGGCCTCGGGCAGGTGATTCTCGGCGAGGTCCCACCAACGGGCACCGTGGCCGGTCACACCGTGAACGGCGAGGATTTCGGGACCGTCTGCGGGTCCGAACGTATGCAGATTCAACTCGGGCACGTGAACCACTATGCCGCATCGAAGGCCCCGGTTTCGAAAGGGACGGGTCGGCTGCCGCCCCCGGGCCGCCGGATCGGGGCACGGCCCTTCGTGTCGGTGGGTCGTGATTGCATGTCCCGCATGAGCACGGACGGCAGACACGGCGCGACGGTCACCCTCGTCCGTGCACCCAGGGTGGCGCAGCCGGCCCGCCGGTGGACCGATTCCGCTGCCCGGTTGCTGGCGTGGACCCCCGATTCGGCGGCGGAGGCGGCTCAGGGCGCTCCTCGATGGAACCCCTGGCAGGTGCTCGGCGGGCCCGGCTCGGGAAAGACAGCGCTCGTGGCCGACTACGCAGTCTCCCGAATCGTGTCCGGCGATCCGGAATCGGTCCTGGTGCTCACTCAGTCGAAGCGCGCGTCCATCACGCTCCGCGAGCAGATCACCGCCGGTCTGTTCAGCGGCGATCACGCGCTGCGCGCCACGCGCGAACCGCTGGTACGCACGGTGCACTCGTATGCGTTCGCGGTACTCAGGTTGCAGGCCTCCCTCTACGGCAATCCGCCTCCTCGACTGCTGACCGGTGCCGAGCAGGACGCGGTGGTCCGCGAGATGCTGCGGGGCGACATCGAGGACGGAGCGACCGACTGGCCGGATCGATTGCGCCCGGCTCTCGGTACCGCAGGATTCGTCACCGCGGTGCGAGACATGATGCTCCGATCCGCCGAGCGCGGAATCGGACCCGAGGATCTGGTCAAGCTCGGCCGCACGCACGGCAGACCCGAATGGATCGCCGTCGGCAAGTTCGCGGCTCGATACGAACAAGCCATGTTGCTGCGCGGCGCAGTCGGCGTCGAAGCCGCAGGGGCCACGGCACCGGGCCTCGACGCGGCCGAGCTCATCGGCAGCGCACTGATGGCGTTCGCCACCGACCCGGATCTGCTGCGCAGTGAGCGCGCCCGCATCCGGCACCTCGTCGTCGACGATGCACAGCACCTCGATCCGCAAGCTGCGCAGCTGATTCGGCTGATCGGCACCGATACCGAATCGACCGTGATCGCCGGGGACCCCGATCAATCCGTCTTCACGTTCCGTGGAGCGGATCCCACGTTCGTGGCCGATCTGCTCGATGCGGACTCGCCTCGACGGGTGGTCCTGACGCGGAACTTTCGATCGGTGCCTGCAGTGGCGGAACTGACCGACATCGTGGCGGGGCGACTGCCCGGGCTCGGTCGGCACCGCAGTCCCGAGCCGGTGGCCACGGCTCGGTTCGGCGAGCCGGAGGCCCGGGTGCACGTCGTGTCGTCGCCTGCCAAGGAAGCCGCGATCATCTCCGACGCCATGCGACGCGCGCACCTGATCGACGGAATGCCCTGGTCCGAGATGGCGATCGTCGTGCGGTCGGTCCCGCGCACCGTCGCGCCGCTGCGTCGCGCTCTGCACGCGGCCGGTGTCCCCATGATCACCCCGGCTTCGGAGTTGCCGTTGCATCGCCAGCACGGAGCGGTGGGCTTGCTGCTGGTGCTGCGGGCGATCTCCGACCCGTCGTTCGACGGAGAAGATGCGCTGGCTCTACTTTCCGGCCCCATCGGGGGTGCCGATCCGGTAGGTCTGCGGCGGCTGCGCCGAGGTGTCCGCAGACTCGAACTGGCCTCGGGTGGCGAGCGCGATTCGGCCGAACTGCTCAGAGTCGTTCTCACCGGCGAGACGCGAGAGAAGTTCGGGTGGATCACTGGTCTGTCGGACGTGGAAGCGGCACCGCTGCGACGAGCACTGAGCGTCGTTCGTAAGGCGCGAGCGGTGGCTCGGGAAGGCCGCGGAGTCGAGGATGTGCTGTGGGCTGCGTGGCAGGCGTCAGGACTCGAGCGGCGTTGGTCCGCCGCATCCGCGTGGGGTGGATCCGCGGGTGCTCAAGCCGATCGAGACCTCGACGCGGTGGTCGCACTCTTCGACGCCGCGGCGGCCTACGTCGACAGGTTGCCGCGCGCCCAGTTGGGCGGATTTCTCGATTACATTGCGCAGCAACAGATTCCTACCTCGAGCTCGAATCGTTCGACCGCGCCGGCCGATGCGGTGACGCTGCTCAGCGCGCACTCGGCAGCCGGTCGCGAATGGGAACTGGTGGCGGTCGCCGGGGTTCAGGAGGGGCTGTGGCCGGGTCTGCGAGCGCGCGGCAGCCTCCTCGGAACCGACACCCTCGTCGATCTGGTGTCCGGCAAGGTCGACGCGGCTGCGGCCCTCGACGGACGACTGTCGAAAGCTGCACCGCTACTCGCCGAGGAACGCAAGCTCTTCCTCGTGGCGTGCAGTCGCGCGCGCTCCACTCTGCTCGTCACTGCCGTGGACTCGAGCACCGGCGATACCGATCTGGTTCGCTCCCGATTCGTCGACGAACTCCGAGGAGTCGACGGCGACGCAGATCCCGTCCCGCTGCCCGAAGTTTCCGAGCCGCCGACCCCGCACCGGGTGTTGGCATTACCGATGTTGGTCGCCGAGCTTCGCGGGGTCGTCTGCGATCCCGTTGTTGCCGAACATGATCCGGACAAGCGAGCACGCGCCGCGCGGCACCTGGCCACACTCGCCGAGGCCGGCGTCCGAGGCGCACATCCCGACGAGTGGTTCGGGATTGCGGGGCTCAGCACCAGCGAGCCCCTGTGGCACCTCGGCGACGGGCCGGTCCCGCTCTCGCCATCGACGGTGGAACAGCTCACCACCTGCCCGCTGCGCTGGATGCTCGAACGTCACGGAGGAAACGACGGCACCAACACTCACGCCGTCACCGGAACCCTCGTGCACACTCTGGTGCAGGCGGTGGCAGGCCGGATCCCACCGGACCAGCTCAGGCGGGCACTCGAGACGGCGTGGGATGCAGTCGATCTCGGATCACAGTGGTTCTCGCGTCACGAGCTCGATCGAACCGGGGCGATGCTCGACACGTTCGAGAATTGGCTGCAGGGCACCCGAGGCGAGCTCACCGAGGCGGGCGTCGAGGTACAGGTCGACGGCATTCTGGCCGCCCGATCCGAGGACGAGCCTGCGGTCGCCCTGCGCGGCCGGATCGATCGGCTCGAACACGATCCGGACGGCCGCCCGGTCGTCATCGACGTCAAGACGGCCAAAACGGTGATGTCCAAGGAAGACGCGCGCAACCACCATCAATTGGCCACGTATCAGGTCGCCGCTGCCGCGGGTGCGATCGAAGGTGAGCCCGCGGGCGAACCCGGGGGTGCTCGGTTGGTGTTCGTGGCCAAACCGCACAACAAGGACGGCGCGACGCAGCGGATCCAGGAGGTGCCGACACCGGAGAAACTCGAGGAATGGCGAGACACCGTCCACCGGGCGGCCTCGGCGACGCAGGGTCCCGTCTTCGAAGCCAGAGTCAACGACGGGTGCAGACATTGCCCCGTCAAATCCAGTTGCCCGGCCCACGAGACAGGACGGCAGGTGACCGAGCAGTGACCGCCTCGGCGACGCGCAGCGCAACCGTGCGGGTCTCACCCGTCGAACTGTCCCGCGCCCTCGGGCAGAAGCACCCACCCACCGACGAGCAGGCGGCGGTGATCGCCGCCCCACCCGGTCCGACGCTCGTCGTGGCAGGCGCAGGGGCTGGGAAGACCGAGACGATGGCCGCGCGAGTGGTGTGGATGGTGGCCAACGGGTTCGTCGATCCGGATCAGGTACTCGGACTGACGTTCACCCGAAAGGCCGCGCAGCAACTGACGTCCCGAATCCGCGCTCGGCTGGCGCGGCTCGCCGGGTCGGATCTGGTGCGCGCGCTGGATCCGAGTCTGGCACTGCGCGAACGGATTCTCGCCGCGGAGCCGGAGGTGAGCACCTACCACTCGTATGCCGGGCGACTGCTCACCGAGCACGGCCTGTTGCTGCCCATCGAGCCCTCCGCGACGCTGCTGTCGGAGACCGAACTGTGGCAGCTCGCGCATCGTGTGGTCAGCACGTGGGACGGCGATCTCGACACCGACCGAAATCCCACGTCGGTGACGGAGGCGGTACTCGCCCTCTCCGGTCAGCTGGCCGAACATCTGGTGGACCCCGACCAGCTGCGCGAGGCGCACGTGGAACTCGAGAAACTGGTGCACACACTCGGCCCCGGTCCACGTCAACGTGGCGGGCCGACCAAGGAGCTGCTCAACATCCTCGATGCCCAACATCAACGAATCACGTTGTTGCCCTTGGTGGAACGACTCGCGCAGACGCTTCGGCACGAAGGGGCACTGGATTTCGGTTCGCAGATGTCGATGGCGGCGCGGGTCGCGGCCGAACATCGCGAAGTGGGAATCGCAGAGCGGCAACGCTTTCGGCTCGTTCTGCTCGACGAATACCAGGACACCGGTCATGCCCAGCGGGTGCTGCTGTCCTCACTGTTCGGATCCGGTAGCGATGCCACCCTGGCGCTGACAGCCGTGGGCGATCCGATGCAGTCGATCTACGGGTGGCGAGGGGCGTCAGCGGCGAACCTGCCGCGGTTCGCCACCGATTTCCCGCAGGCGGACGGCAGTCCCGCACCGCGGCTCGAACTCCTCACCAGCTGGCGCAACCCGCCCGAGGCACTCGCTCTCGCCAATCTGATCACCGACCCCCTGCGCCGTGTCGGTGTACCGGTGCCGACCCTGCGGGCCCGGCCGGGCGCGGTGCCCGGCGATGTACGGCTGGCCGTCACCGACACCGTCCTCGACGAACGGGAATGGATCGCCGACCGAATAGCCGAGCGCTACCGCGACGCCCTCGAACTGGACCGGCCTCCGCCCAGTGCCGCGGTACTCGTGCGGCGCAACGCCGATGCCGAGCCGATCGCCGAGGTGCTGCGTAGCCGTGGCCTACCCGTCGAGGTGGTCGGGCTCGGCGGATTGCTGCATGTGCCGGAGGTCGCCGACATCATCGCGATGCTGCGTCTGGTGGCCGATCCGACTGCGGGCAGCTCGGCCATGCGCATCCTCACGGGCTCCCGATGGCAGATCGGGGCCGCCGATCTGCGGGCGCTCGCTCAGCGCGCCAGGGAGCTCGAGATTCGGGGCGGCTACGGCACCGCGGGCCGTGTCGACGACCCACAGGCGCTCGACGCCGCGCTCGGAAGTGCCCTGCCGGGGGAACAGTCGGAGCAGGCCGGTCTGGCCGACGCCATCGCCGATCCAGGTTCGGCCGAACGATATTCGGAGGCCGGGCACCGACGCATCACTGCGCTCGCCGGAGAACTACATCTGTTGCGCGACCGTATCGGGCAGCCGCTGACGGAACTGGTCGCCGACATCGAACGCATCATGGGCATCGGGGTCGAAGCGCAGGCGCGGACACCGTTCGGTGTCGATGGTGCAGTCGGGCGCGAGCATCTCGACGAATTCGCCCATGTGGTGGCCGATTACGCCGACAATCCAACGGCCACGGTCACCGGATTCCTGTCGTTCCTCGCGGCGGCAGAGACTGTCGAGGACGGGTTGGCTCCGGGCGAGGTCGAGGTAGCCCCGCATCGAGTACAGGTGCTGACGGTGCATTCGGCGAAGGGCCTCGAATGGGAGGTCGTGGCCGTACCGCACGTGGCGACCGGAGTGTTCCCGTCCTCGAACGCCTCGTCGACCTGGCTCGGGGCGATGGCCGAACTGCCGCCGTCCCTGCGCGGCGACCGCGCTCTCGACGGTGAGGGTTCCGAGGGGGTACCGGTACTCGAGCTCGAGGACCTCTACAACCGAAAGGACCTCGAGGACGCCGTCAAGCGGCACAAGGATGCACTCGCTCGGCGTCGGCTCGCGGAGGATCGTCGACTGTTCTACGTTGCACTCACCAGAACCGAACGGGTGCTGCTGGTCTCGGCGCATCAGTGGGACGAGACGTCCACGAAGCCTCGTGGCCCGTCCGAGTTTCTCGACGAGCTCCACCGGTACACCTCGACGGCCGAGGACGCCGTCGCGGTGGTCGAGCAGTGGGCACCGGCCCCCGAAGCCGGAGCCGTCAACCCGTTGGGGGCAGAGCCGCATACGGCATCCTGGCCGCGAGATCCGCTCGGGCCGAGGCGAGGCGCGATCGAGAGTGGTGCGGCCGACGTTCTGCGGGCCCTGGCCGACAAGGCCGACTCCCACCATGATTCGGACGAAGACGAGGACGAGGACGAGGACGACCCGGAGAAGTGGGGCTTCGACGTCCGGACCTTGCTGGCCGAGCGCTCGGCGCGGGCCGTTGCCGGGGTCGATGTCGCACTACCCGAAAACCTGTCGGTGACTCAGCTGGTCGACTTGGCGGCAGATCCGGATGCGCTCGCCTCGCGACTGCGCCGGCCACTTCCGTTTCCCCCGAATCCGTTGGCGCGCCGTGGAACAGCGTTTCACGCGTGGATCGAGCGACGGTTCGGCGCGACCCGCCTGCTCGATCTCGACGAACTACCGGGCTCCGCCGATACCGGTGCTTCTGCCGATGTGGACCTGGACACTCTTCAGCGGGCGTTCGAGGCCTCCGATTGGGCTCTGCGCAGTCCGGTGGAGGTAGAGGTGCCGTTCGAGACGTCGGTGGCAGGAACAGTGCTGCGCGGTCGGATCGACGCGGTGTTCGCCGACCCGGACGGCGGCTGGACCGTCGTCGACTGGAAGACCGGAGCCGAACCGTCTGCGTCCGAGCAGCAGGCGGTGGCGATGCAGCTGGCGGCGTACCGGCTGGCGTGGGCGGAGTTGATGTCCGTCGGTCGTGCGGAGCCGGTACCGCTCGATCGCGTCCGTGCGGCGTTCCACTACGTCCGCAGCGGTCGTACCATCTCGCCCGAAAAGCTGCCTGACGCAACAGCTTTGGCGGCGCTGCTCGAAGGCCGATCCGTCGTGGACGACATCGACACTACGGTGCCAGTCGACGAGCTTTCAGAGCCTCGGTGACCAGTGGGATCTGCAGGGGGAGACGAGCGATCATGGCGGCCTTCAAGGCCGGTGACGTCTTGGAGCTGCGTACGTACTTCCATGCGAGGTTGATGTTGGCGGGGAAGACCGCGACGAACAGGCCCGCTGCCAACGCACCGCCCACTCGACGGGTGCGGGGTGCGGCCAACGTGGCAGCCACAGCGAGCTCGGCTACTCCCGATACCTGGGTGTACGTCCGCGCCGAACCTGGTAGGGCGGTCGGTACCTGCGCATCGAAGAATTGGGGAGTGACGAAATGGAGTACTCCGGCGCCGGCGAGCAATCCCGCGAGACGCAGCGCTGCGGCCTGACTCGGTCTCTGTGTCATGCACACACCGTGCCACACGGTGCTGCATCCGCCCATCCGGTCCGCTCGAAGCGGTCGGTTGTCGACGCAGAAGCGCGGCATGGGGTTACGCTGCGTGCCGTGAATGATCTCGACTTCGGTGAGCACCTCGGTGGGCGACGTGGGAGGTAGGTTGCGCACGCGCCTGGGGGACAGCGGCGCGTTGACCGACAAGCCCGATTTCGCGCTGGTAGGTGTGCTGAGGGTTCCGGAAATCGAATCCAGCCCGTGGAGCGCGATCTACAAGCGGGTTCTGATGGCGCTGGGAATTCTCTTTCTCGCGGCGTTCGTCGTCTACCTCGATCGCGACGGCTACAGCGACAATCAGAACGGCGAGCTGTCGTTCCTCGACGCGTTCTATTACGCGACGGTGTCGTTGTCGACCACCGGATACGGTGACATCGCGCCGATGAGTCCGTCTGCGCGGCTGGTCAACATTCTGGTCATCACCCCCTTACGAGTCCTGTTCCTCATTCTGTTGGTCGGCACCACGCTGTCGGTTCTCACCGAGCGGTCTCGACAGGCATTCAAAATTCAGCGATGGAGACGCAGCGTGCGCAATCACACCGTGGTCATCGGTTTCGGTACCAAGGGCCGAACCGCAGTCGACGCGATGCTCGGTGACGGAGTGTCGGCCTCGGACATCGTCGTGGTCGACACCGACCAGACCGTGCTCGACGCGGCCTCGGCGATGGGTCTGGTCACCGTCCACGGCTCGGCCACCAAGTCCGATGTGCTTCGGCTCACGGGCGCTCAACATGCCGCGGCCATCATCGTGGCGACCAATCGCGACGACACGGCGGTCCTGGTGACGCTGACGGCCAGAGAAATCGCTCCGAAGGCCAAGATCGTCGCGGCGATCCGAGAGGCCGAGAACACGCACCTGGTGCGCCAATCCGGCGCGGACTCGGTGGTCGTCTCGTCCGAAACTGCGGGTCGGCTGCTCGGAATTGCCACGTCCACACCGTCCGTCGTGGAGATGATCGAGGATCTTCTCACCCCGGAGGCAGGCTTCGCCGTCGCAGAGCGAGAGGTGGAGCGGGACGAGGTGGGCGGTTCACCGCGTCACCTGGCCGACATCGTGTTGGGAGTGGTTCGGGGCGGCAAGCTGTTCCGGGTCGGATCACCCGAGGTCGACGCGATCGAGGCAACCGACCGACTGCTGTACATCCGTCGCGTGGCCGACTGAGCAGGCCCAGTAGGGTCGTGAGCGTGCCGAATTTTCAGCTCGTCCATCCACCTCGACTGTCTCGATCACCGCTCGACCGGGCCGAGGAATTGCGCCGCGACACAGCGGCACTGGCCGCCGGTTGGTCCACGGCTCGCATACTCGACGTGGACGGTCGCGGCAGATTCGCAGTGGACGACGGCGGTCTGGTCTTCGTCGACGCCGCAGACGTGGCCACGGAACCGACCGAGGACGCGGTCTTCCTCGGAATTCATGGCGACCGGCACCTGTGGACCCGACGCGTCGAACTACTTCAGGGCACGCTGGGAGACCTGCGAACCGACGGCGAGCGCCTCGACAGTGTGTCGCTGTCGATGGTCACCGGGGCTCTGGCCATCCTCAATTGGCACGCCAGTGCGCGGTTCAGCTCGCTCGACGGCGCTCCGTCCGTTCCGTCGGCTGCAGGCTGGTCGCGGACCAGCACGTCCTCGGGTCACGAAGAGTTTCCGCGCACCGATCCTGCGGTGATCTGCCTGGTTCACGACGGCGCGAATCGAGTGCTGTTGGCGCGCGCGCCGATGTGGCCCGAACGTCGATTCTCGGTGCTGGCGGGATTCGTCGAGGCCGGCGAATCGCTGGAGACCTGCGTCGCGCGAGAGATCAAGGAAGAAGTGGGGCTGGACGTCTCCGGCATCGAATACCTGGGCAGTCAGCCGTGGCCGTTTCCGCGTTCGGTGATGATCGGCTTCTCGGCCGTCGCCGACCCGGATCAGCCGCTCGCGTTCCAGGACGGCGAGATCGCCGAGGCGCACTGGTTCGAGCGGACCGAGGTCGTCGCCGCCCTCGAACTGGGCGACTGGGGATCGGAGTCGACGTCTCGATTGCTGCTTCCCGGATCCATCTCGATCGCTCGCGGGATGCTGGAGGCGTGGGCAGCGACGACCTGACGCCCGATCAGAGCGACAGAGCGCGCTTGACCTCGGCGAGACTGGGGTTGGTTGCCGTCGATCCGTCCGCGAACTGCACGGTGGGCACGATGTGGTTTCCGTTGTTGACGCTGCCGACGAACTCGGCGGACTCGGGGTTCTGCTCGATGTCGATCTCGGAGTAGGCGATTCCGGCCTCGTCGAGCTGAGTCTTGAGCCGGCGGCAGTACCCGCACCAGGTGGTGGAGTAGACGGTCAGCGCGGCCGGGATCTGTGGGGTGTTCTCGGTAGTGGTCACGCAGACAGTCAACAGCAGGGCGCAGGTGATTGTTCCGTGACGGCGGCCTCGGCGAGTCTCGGCGGCGTCGGGCCCGGACATCGCTGTCGGTAGGCACTGACACAATGGACCCATGGCTGACGACGCGATGACTGCCGGTCTCGATCCGGAGCAATCCGCGGCAGTGCTGGCCCCTCGCGGTCCGGTCTGTGTGCTCGCCGGGGCCGGAACGGGCAAGACTCGCACGATCACTCGACGCATCGCGCATCTCGTATCCGCGGGGCACGTGTCCTCCGGCCAGGTGTTGGCGGTCACCTTCACCGCGCGCGCGGCCGGTGAGATGCGCGGCCGTCTTCGAGAACTCGGAGTCGGGGGAGAGGGACCTCCGGTGCAGGCTCGTACCTTCCACGCTGCCGCGATGCGCCAGCTCAAATATTTCTGGCCACAGGTCGTCGGTGACACCGGGTGGCAGTTGCTCGACCGTAAGTTCACCGTCGTCTCGCAGGCGGCGAACCGGGCCGGCGTGTCCACCTCCACCGACGCCATCCGCGACCTCGCGGGCGAGATCGAGTGGGCGAAAGGCTCGTTGATCGCTCCCGAGGACTACCCGCGCATAGCGGCGAGCAACCGACGCGACGTGCCCATGGACTCAGCCAAGGTCGCTGCGGTGTACGCGGGATACGAAGAACTCAAATCTCGCGGCGGCGACGGCATGTTGCTCGACTTCGACGATCTGCTGCTGCACACCGCCGCGGCGCTCGAAGAGCACTCCTCGGTGGCCGACGAATTCCGCGAACGCTATCGCTGCTTCGTCGTCGACGAGTATCAGGACGTGACGCCGCTCCAACAGCGGGTTCTCGACGCCTGGGTGGGCGATCGTGACGACCTCACCGTCGTCGGTGATGCGAATCAGACGATCTACTCGTTCACCGGAGCGTCCCCTCGCTACCTGCTCGACTTCTCTCGCAAGTATCCCGAGGCCACCGTTGTCCGTCTCGAACGTGACTACCGATCGACACCGGAGGTCGTGTCGTTGGCCAATCGCGTGATCGGTGCCGCGCGGGGTCGCATTGCGGGCACTCGGCTGCAGCTGATCGGTCAGCGTGATTCCGGTCCGGAGCCGGAGTTCTTCGAATACGACGACGAGCCCGCCGAAGCGGACGGAGTGGCACGCGCGGTGAAGAGGTTGATCTCGAAAGGCGTCGAGCCTGCCGAGATCGCAATTCTGTACCGCATCAATGCGCAGTCCGAGGCGCACGAGCAGGCCCTGACCGAGCTGAAGATTCCCTATCAGGTTCGCGGCGGCGAGGGTTTCTTCACTCGACCCGAAGTGCGGCAGGGAGTCAATGCACTGCGCCAGGCTGCTGGCCGAGACGATCTACCCGACGGGTCTCGTTCCGGGGACGGCCTGACCGGTCTGGTTCGGGCCGTGCTGGCTCCACTGGGGTTGACCGCTACCGAGCCGACCGGTGCGCAGGCGCGGGAGAAGTGGGCCTCCCTGGGAGGTCTCGTGCAACTCACCGAGGAATTGTTGGTGCACGACCCCGAACTGACCCTCGACTCACTTCTCGGTGAACTCGCGGCTCGCGCCGAGGCGCGACATCCACCGACGGTGCAGGGCGTGACGCTGGCCTCGCTGCATGCGGCGAAGGGGCTCGAGTGGGATGCAGTGTTCATCGTCGGGCTTGCCGACGGAACGCTGCCGATATCTCACGCGATCGGCAACGATCCCAGTGCGAACAACGAGGCCGCCGTCGAGGAAGAGCGTCGCCTTCTCTACGTGGGTGTCACCCGGGCGCGGGTCCACCTGCACCTGTCGTGGGCCCTGGCCCGTAACGAGGGTGGGCGCAAGTCGCGTCGCCGCTCCCGATTCCTCGTCGGATTGGTGCCCGAGGATTCGCCCGCGTCGCGCATCGCGGCACCCGCGGCCAAGAGGTCGGGGCCCAAGTGCAGAATCTGCGGTAAGCCGCTGATCGGGACGTCGGCCACGATGCTCGGACGATGCGATAGCTGCCCGTCCAACGTGGACATCGCCCTGCTCGACGCGTTGAAGTCGTGGCGCCTGGACAAGTCTCGTGAACTCAAGGTGCCCGCATACGTCGTGTTCAGTGACAACACGTTGACTGCTATCGCGGAACAGCAACCGCAGGACGAGCGTGGACTCGTTGCGATACCGGGAATCGGGGCCAAGAAGCTCGAGCGCTTCGGCGAGGACGTGCTCACGGTGGTGCGGTCCTCCGACCGGTAACCGTCTACCGAACAGACGCCGTAAAACTGCTGGTCAAAAATAACTTGTGCAGATCTCGGCGGGGGGCTTAGTCTGTTTCTCGTGTCGCGGGAGACCGCACACTGCCCAGTCCGCCCACGAGACCAGAACAGGAGCTGAAGAACATGATCGACACATTCGACATCGCCGGTGCAAGAGCAACCGTCGTGCTCAGCCCTGTCTGCGGTGCAACGCCCTTCGGCGATGCGCTGGTCGGTACGCCCGCTGCTGCGGCCGTAGCCGCCGGCTCGGTTGCGCAGACGTGGATTCGTCCCACCGCTTTCGGCCCGATGCACCAGTCCGCATCGGAAGCCCTCGGGTCGAATTCCGCCCCCGGCGTCCTGGCGTTGGCAGCACCCGCTGTGTACACCCATCGACGTCACCGCGCACCACGCGCGTCCGTGTTCGACAGCAGATACCGACTTCACTGTAGGTAGACGCTTCGATTTGCCCACCAGGCCACGGACCCGCACTCGCGGACCGTGGCCTTTGTCGTTCAGGTAGATCCTCTACCCGAGCGTGAGGCCGACATGGTTCGCATCACCCCTCGAACCGATAACGACGCCGCACGAAAAGTAGAGGAGACCGACGTGTCAACCGCCACGATCCGGACGACATGCCGACCAGAGTCCGAAACCGCCTACGCAGCAACAAGTTTCGCCGAATCGGCGGAGCTCGAGCTGTCGGTGCCTTGCCGAGCGGCGAACCCCGACATGTGGTTCGCCGACACCCCTGCCGAATTGGAGCAGGCCAAGGCGCTGTGCGCCGAATGCCCCATCCGCCGAACCTGTCTCAGCGCCGCATTGGATCGCGCCGAGCCATGGGGCGTATGGGGTGGCGAGATCCTGGAACAGGGTGTTGTCATCGCACGCAAGCGTCCTCGCGGACGGCCACGTAAGAACGCGGCATGAAGCTCGATCCGGAGGTCCGGCTTCACCGAGTGATTCACTCGGTGAAGCCGGGCAACCATTCCGTCAGAATTGCCATGTACGGCGCATAGGCGTCGAGCTGCGCGCAGATTCCCACCAGGCCACCCAGTACCCGGAAGATCATCACGTACTCCGGCGGCATGTTCAGCGAGCGAACGGTGCGGAACTGTGCGCTGTTGAAATCGGCTGCGGTGCCTGCCGCTTTCTGCAGCCACGCCCGAGTGAAGTGAAACGACTCGGTGTGAATCGGGTCTGTGAACGGGCGAAGGTAATCGGCAATTTCCTTCTCCGTCACCGTGCGACCCGGCACCACGAAGCCACTTTCGGTGCACAGTTCGACCAGTTCGTCGAACTTGTCGTCACGAGCGAGTGCGACCATCCGGCCGAGGACCGGAGGCAGGCCGTCGGGCATCGGAGCACATGCCCCGAAATCGATGACGCCCATTCGGCCGTCGTCGAGCATCATGAAGTTTCCCGGATGTGGGTCCGCGTGCAACAACTTCGCGCGTGCGGGAGACTCGAACGCGAACCGCGCGAGTAGTTCGCCGGCTCGATTACGCTCGTCCGCAGTTCCGTGCGCGATCACATCGGCCAGGGGTCTGCCCGTCATCCATTCGCTCACAACCACTTTCGGGGCGCTGGCGACGATCTTGGGTACCGCGAACCGAGGATCGCCCGCGAATTCCTTGCTGAAGGCGCGCTGATTGGCTGCCTCGATGCGGTAGTCGAGCTCGTCCTCGGTGCGCGCCGTCAGCTCTTCGAGCACGGGCTTGACGTCCGTACCGGCGAGCACCGTACTGAACAGATTCGCGAAACGAGACAGAGTCTTGAGGTCCGACCGCAAGGCGTCGTCCGCACCCGGATACTGGATCTTGACCGCGACGTCGCGCCCGTCCGCCCACGTAGCTCGGTGGACCTGGCCGATGCTGGCCGAGGCGATAGCGGTGTCGTCGAAACTCTCGAACCGTGATCGCCACGCCGTACCCAGTTGTTGATCGAGTACGCGATGCACCGTCTTGGCCGGCATGGGCGGGCCCTGAGCCTGCAGCTTCGTCAGTGCCTCACGGTAGGGCTCCGAATACTCCTCGGGGACGGCGGCTTCCATCACTGACAGCATCTGACCGAGCTTCATGGCCCCGCCTTTGAGCTCTCCGAGTACGGAGAAGAGTTGCTCGGCTGCTTTGGCGGCCATGTCCGCGTCGATCTCGTCGCGGTTTCCGCCGGCGAGCTTCTTTCCGAAGCCCATCGCGGCACGTCCGGCCATTCCCAGGGGAATGCTGGCTAGTTTCGCGGTACGAGTGGATCCACGGCGCGGTATGTCTGACACAGCTCCATCATGGCTGAACCTTCCGACAAATGCTCGGACCGGTGAAACCCTGGCCTCGACGGCCGAGGTGGGCGGGTGGTCGAGTGACCGTGTCGTCAGTACCAGCAATCGCAATGCGGATGTCGCGTCCACTGTCTTTTGTGCACGGACGTACCGGTGGCCGCGAAACTCAGCTCCATCGTGCAGTCGGTGGTTTCGGGCATCGTTCCGTCCGTGCGATCGATGAGGGTTTCGAGTTGCGCGAACGCGAACGCCGCCGTGGCCAACACCGTGGCGGTACTCGCCTGGCCCACCGTGCCGAGCAGATGTGCGGACAGGTGCGGCCACTCCGGGTCGAGATCACAGCGGGTGAGATCGGCGCAGCGCAGGCAACTCGTCTGTCCGGGCACCACGAACGGGCCGACGATTCCTTTCCCGTCCCGCAGTCGCACCTGCAGGTGCGGGATCCTTTTCCGCACCAGATCGGTCACCAGGCGAGGCTCGGCGACGAGGTCGTCGGTGAGCACGACCACGTCGTACTGCCACGAGTTCACGGCGAGGTGCGGATAGCGTGTCGGGGTCAGGCTCGTTCTGGTCACCGCGACACTGGTGCGCCGCAACCCGGCGGTCAGCGCATCCGAGAGCGGCCCGCGGCCCACGAGATGCACGGAACGAATGTCGCGCAGTTCACTCGACGGAGCGTCCGCGTTGCTCGACGCCGGGCCACTCGTGCCGTGTACGAGCAGGCCCGAATCGTCCAATTCGGCCAGCATCGACGACACTCGGTTCGCGGACAAACCCAACGTCATTGCGTGACAGACGATGTGAGGCCGGGAACGTCCTGCCGCGAGAAGCCGCAGGATCTCGAGTATCGAGCCCGGTTCCGCACCGGGAGGGGGAGTGACGACGACGCTGGTCTCGGGGCTCCACCCCAATTGAACGGTTCCGTCCCGTCGCGGCAGGATGGCCACCGCGGGATCGAGTCGAACGGTCGATGTGATCATGAACCACACTGTGACACTCGGTCCGACGGCAAACGCCCGCTCGGAGCACGTTATCCACAGGGGAAAATAGGCTTCGAGCAGGCGTTCGACGGGACTGACGGCATTGGTGTGCGCCGTCCGGGTTCAGGGTGTGGAAGAGCCCTTGTCCGGATGGTCGTCGCCGTCCTCCGAGGCGTCGTCCGTGCCGTGTTCCGCTCGTTCGGCGGCCTCCTTTGCCTCCATCGCCTCGAGTTGCGCGATGGGGTCGTCGAAGCTGGAGGTGCCGCCGCCGACGACTCGATCGATGAACGCCGCCGGATTGTCCAGGTCGGATGCGTCGGGCAGGAGATCCGGGTGTGCCCACACCCCGTCGCGGCCCTCCACGTCCGCGGCGGCCAGTAGTTGGCGCCACAGATCGGCGGCCTCGCGCACCTTGCGGGGACGCAACTCGAGACCGACCAACGTCGCGAACGTCTGCTCTGCCGGGCCGCCGGAGGCGCGGCGACGGCGAATGGTCTCGGCGAGGGCAACCGCGCCGGGGAGACGGTCGCCGAGTGCGGCCGTGACCACGGTCTCCACCCAGCCCTCCACCAGTGCCAGCAACGTTTCGAGACGTTCGAGAGCGTGCTTCTGCTCGGGTGTGGTCTGCGGCTCGAACGAACCCTGCTGCAGCAGCGCTTCGATCTTCGACGGATCCGTCAGCGCCGACGGGTCGAGCCCGGCAGCGGCTTCCTCGATTGCCGAGAAATCCATGCGGATGCCGCGAGCATATTCCTCGACAGTGGCGAGAACCCGCTGGCGCAGCCACGGGACGTGGCTGTACAGCCGCTGGTGTGCAGCCTCGCGGGCGGCCAGGAACACCAGCACCTCACGCTCGGGCTGTTCGAGACCTTCGCTGAACGACGCGATCGCCGACGGTAGCAACGCGGCCGTGCCCGACGGGCCGAGCGGGAGACCGATGTCGGTGGAGGTCAGGACTTCTTTCGACAGTTGGCCCAGTGCCTGACCGAGTTGCGAGCCGAACGCCATTCCGCCCATCTGGGTCAGCATGCCCATCATCGGTCCGGCCATCTGCTGAGCCTCCGGCGGCAACCCGGAGGTCCACATGCCCGAAATCTGCTCGGCGACCGGATCGCACAGCCGCTTCCAGGTGTCGATGGTGTTGTCGAGCCAGTCGACCGGCGTCCACGCTGCAGTCTTGGTGGCACCGGCAGGCAATGTGGTGGCACCGTCCAGCCAGAGCTCGGCGAGGTGGGCGGCCTCGGTGATGGCCTCACGCTCCCCGGCCGACACCGGGCTGAAATCGCCCATCTGCTGTCGGGCCAATTGCTTGGCGAGGTCGTAATTGACCGGTCCGGCCGACGATCCGCCCGACCCCGCGGCACCCATGCCGCTGAGCATCTGGCCGAACTGGGTGAGCATCTGGCCCAGTTGTGCAGGGTCGAAGCCCTCGGCCCCGAACCCGAAACCGGCGGGGTTACCCGACCCGTCCGGATCCTTCTTCTTGTCCGGGTCGTCGTCGGAAGCACCGAAACCAAAATTGCTCATGGCTCAACGGTACAAGCCATGAGCACTCGGAGCGCGAAAGATCGTCACGCTGACGGCGAACAGAACGGCTTCGTCGCATCGTGCGTCGGGCTCCGGCAGGGGCGGTATCCACGCCGCCGCACGTTCGGATCTAGTGTCTACCGAGTGAACCGAAGGATCGCCACACTCGTCGCAGCGCTGGTACCGGTCGTGGTGCTGGGCGTCACCGGCTCGGTCGTCACCGTTCCGTTCGCGGCACTCGGCCCCGGGCCGACCTACAACACTCTCGGTGACGTCGACGGCGTGCCCGTAGTCCAGATCGATGGCACCGACGTCGACCCCACCGCAGGCCATCTGAACATGACGACGGTGGCCGTGCGGGATCAGCTCAATCTTTTCGAGGCTCTCGGGTTCTGGGCCAGTGGGCGTCAGGGACTGGTCCCTCGTGAGGAGGTATACCCACCGGACAAGTCGAAAGAGGAAGTGCAGGAAGGTAATCAGGCCGATTTCGAGCAATCGGAATCCAGTGCCGAACTCGCCGCTCTGCATCACCTCGACCTCCCTGTGTCACTGTCGGTGACGAGCGTGGCCCAGGACGGCCCCGCCGCAGGCGTGCTGAACATCGGAGACACTCTGGTTGCGGTGGGCGGCACCCCCGTCTCGACGGCAGGCGCGGTTCGCGAGGCCGTCAGCGCCAAGGCACCCGGCGATTCGCTCGACATCGACTACGTGCGTGATGGTGCCCCTCGTACGGGTTCCGTTGTGCTCGGGGCCAGGCCGGACGACCCGTCCAAGGGATATCTCGGTGTGACGCCCGAGGAGCAGCCCGACGTTCCGTTCGACGTGAAGTTCAATCTCGCCGACGTCGGTGGTCCGTCCGCCGGCTTGATGTTCAGCCTCGCGGTGGTGGACAAACTGAGTCCCGGCGAGCTGAGCAACGGCGAATTCGTGGCGGGAACCGGCACGATCGACGCAGCGGGAACGGTCGGCCCCATCGGCGGTATTCCCTACAAGCTGATAGCAGCTCGTGAGGCAGGGGCCACCACGTTCCTGGTGCCCGACGCCAATTGTGGTGAGGCGCAACAGAACGTGCCCGACGGTCTGCGCTTGGTGCGAGTCGAATCGCTGGACAACGCGATCGACTCGCTCCGAGCGATCGGGTCGGGCGAAGACGCTCCGACCTGTAGCTGACCCGCTCGGTCGTATTTATTCGTCGTCGACCACATCGAACGTCGCGTACAGACCGTGGACGACGTTGGGTGCCAGGTCCTCGGCGATGCGAAGGTCGATGGGAGCGAACGGATCGGCGTCCTCGTCCGGATGCAGTTGCAACAACGTCAACGACGGCCCGTCCTTGAGCACTGCCACGATCAGCCGCGCGTCACGCTTCTCGGGATGGTTCTCGGCGGCCGATCGCGCCGCGTTGTCGGCCGCGTCGGGATCTGCGAGAAGCGGCATCAGCGCATCGTCGAGTGCCGACTCCGCCGCCGGGGGGAGTACGACGATCTCCTGGACGAGTGCGCATCCCACGACGCCCTCGGGCCACGTCGACGTGGCGAGGAATTCGTCGAGGGCGGGGGAGCCGCCGGTGATGTCCTCGGGCAACGAATGTTGCTGGATCGGTGTGAGTGCAGCACCGTCGGCCAGATCGTCGAGCAGGCCGGGTTCTGCCGCGGCGAGGGCAGCGGTGGGCACCAGCGCGAACATCTGGGGCGATTGGCCCCACCCGCCCGCGTCGACGAAGTCCGCCACCTCACGCGCGCACCGCGCCAATGCCTCGGCGATGCCGGGTCCGCCCGACTCGGGGTCGAAGTCGTCTCCGAAATGTTCCTGGCCGGGCAGTCCGTCACTGTCGTTGCTCACCGCACTATCCTCGCATCCGAATGGTTCCACGAATGTCGATGCTCCTGACCTGCGATCCGGCGGGGCCGCAGTACGGGCGTCACAGCCGTAGGATCAACGTACGTACAGTAGGGCGAAACGGACATGCGGCGCACGCGAGGTGCGCCGTGACAGTCATCTGCGGCGCCATCGGCGTCGCCCGAAGTTGGAGTGTGGCACGTGGGCATGAGGCCCCCCACCGGTATGCCGTCGTTGTCGCGGCGAAGCCGGATCTTGCTCGTATTGGCCTTGGTAGTAGCAGCTTTGCTGCTCATCGGTCCGCGGTTGATCGATATCTACACGAACTGGTTGTGGTTCGGAGAAGTCGACTTCCGCGGCGTCTACACCACCACTCTGTTGACCCGGTTGGTGATCTTCCTCGTCGTCTCGGTCGTCGTCGGGCTCATCGTCTTCGGCGCGCTGGTCGTCGCGTACCGCAATCGCCCGGTGTTCGTTCCGGTGGCCGGACCCAACGATCCGATCGCTCGATACCGCACCACGGTGATGAGCCGATTGCGGTTGTTCGGCATCGGAATCCCGGTCGTGTTCGGTTTCCTGTCCGGCATGATCGCGCAGACGAACTGGGTCACCGTGCAGCTGTTTCTGCATGGCGGCGACTTCGGCCAGACCGACCCGCAGTTCGGCCTGGACGTCGGGTTCTACTCGTTCGATCTGCCGTTCTACCGCTTCATCCTGAACTGGCTGTTCGTTGCCATCCTGGTTGCATTCTTCGCAAATCTGGTGACGCAGTACGTCTTCGGCGGCATTCGTCTCGCCGGCCGAGAAGGAGCGCTCACTCGCGCGGCGCGGATTCAGCTCGCTGTGCTGGCCGGCACCTTCGTCCTGCTCAAGGCCATCGCCTACTGGTTCGACCGATACACGTTGTTGTCGAGCAGTCGTAAGGAGCCGACGTTCACCGGTGCCAGCTTCACCGACATCAATGCGGTGCTGCCGGCGAAGCTGATTCTGTTGGCCATCGCGGTCATCTGTGCTGTTGCCTTCTTTGCGGCCATCTTCCTTCGTGACCTCAGAATCCCCGCCTTGGCCACAGCCCTGTTGGTGTTGTCGTCGATCCTCATCGGTGCCGTCTGGCCGTTGGTGATGGAACAGTTCTCGGTTCGTCCGAACGCGGCCGACAAGGAGAGCACGTACATCGAGCGCAACATCGCGGCAACGAGGTCTGCGTACGGCTTGACCGATGACGTGGTCTCGTACCGCGACTATTCGGGTGAAGCGTCGTTGAGCCCGAGCGAAGTGGCATCGGAGTCGGCCACGATGTCGAACATCCGGTTGCTCGATCCGAACATCCTCGCGCCGACGTTCACTCAGCAGCGTCAGATCCGTAACTTCTACGGATTCCCCGACACACTGGCCGTCGACCGCTACCCGGACGCGGACGGCAACCTCCGCGACTACGTCGTCGCCGCGCGTGAGATCTCACCGCAGACTCTCGACGCGAACCAGCGTGACTGGATCAACCGCCACACCGTGTTCACTCACGGAAACGGCTTCGTTGCTGCTCCTGCCAACTCCGTCGACGAGGCTGTCGCCGACGAGTCCAGCGGCGGGCGTGGTGGTTATCCCAACTACCAGGTGAACTGGATCGAGAACAACGCCGAGGGAACCGTGCGTAAGGACGGCCCAGGTGACCTCGATCAGCCGCGCATCTACTTCGGCCCGGTCATCGCGAATTCCGACGCCGACTACTCCATCGTCGGCTCGGCCGGCGAACCCCGTGAGTACGACACGGACAGCAAGAGCTACTCCTACACCGGTGCAGCGGGTGTCGACGTCGGCAATTTCTTCAACCGACTCGTGTTCGCGAGCAAGTACGCCGAGCGCAACATCCTGTTCTCGAGTGTGATCGGTGACGAATCGAAGATTCTGTTCAACCGTGATCCCCGAGACCGCGTGCAGAAGGTCGCGCCCTGGCTCACCACCGACGGTTCGACGTACCCAGCGATCGTCGACGGCAAGCTCGTCTGGATCATCGACGGCTACACAACGCTGGACAACTTCCCGTATGCCCAGCGGATGTCGCTCGAGGATGCCACTGCCGACAGCATCGAGTCGACGACGACGCGCGCACTGCCGAGCCGGGAAGTCTCGTACATCCGGAACTCGGTCAAGGCCACCGTCGACGCCTACGACGGCACTGTCAAGCTGTACGAGCAGGACGAGAACGACCCGGTGCTCAAGGCATGGGAAGGCGTGTTCCCCGGAACGGTCATCCCCAAGAGCGAGGTGTCTCCGGAATTGCGGGATCACTTCCGGTACCCGGAGGACCTGTTCAAGGTTCAGCGTGAACTGCTGACGAAATACCACGTCAACGATCCGCGAGAGTTCTTCACCAATAACGCGTTCTGGGAGGTTCCGACCGACCCGACCGCGGAGAACACTGCCGCCAAGCAGCCTCCGTACTACGTCGTCGCGTCCGATATCTCCAACGAGGAGAACCAGGCCTCGTTCCAGCTGACCAGTGCGCTGGTGGGGTATCGCCGAGAAGTGCTGGGCGCGTATGTCAGCGCGGATTCGGATCCGGAGAACTACGGCAAGATCACCGTGCTGAGGCTGCCGACCGATACGTCCACTCAGGGCCCGAATCAGGTACAGAACCAGATGACGACCACGACGGACGTCTCCGAAAGCCTCGGCATCGTGCGCCGGGAGAACACTGTCGAGTTCGGCAATCTTCTGACCCTGCCCGTGGGCAACGGCGGTCTGATCTATGTGGAGCCGGTCTACGCCTCGCGCACCAACGAGGCGTCGGCGTACCCGCAGTTGATCCGGGTGTTGGTCTCGTACGAGGGTCGTGTCGGTTACGCCGCCACGCTGCCCGAGGCCATCGAGCAGGTATTCGGGGCCGGTGCCGGACGGACCGTCACGGCGCCGGGGGAGACCGACGGCAGTACCCAGCCGGGTGCCGTACCCGAGACGACCCCGTCCGAGGGCGGTTCGACGCCGGCGAATCCGGCTCCGTCCACCGGTGGGTCGACCACCAGGGACGCCGCTGTCACCGGGTTGAACGACGCACTCTCCGCCGTGCGCACCGCACAGCAGAGCGGCAACCTGGCGCAGCTCGGCACCGCGCTGGAGAACCTGCAGACAGCTGTCGACGCGTACAACCGGGCCGGTAGCTGATCGGCACTGTTCCACCGGGTTGACTGCAACGACAGAGCCGCCTCACCGAATCGGTGAGGCGGCTCTGTCGTTGTTCGCTACATCGGATGCGCTGGGCATCCACTGCGAGCGGAACGAGGCAGTTCTAGCGAACTGCCGGTGAATCAGCGTCCGATGGGCGCGAGCACTGGAGCGTTCGCAGCAGCGAAGTGCTGGAACTGGGTGCTCAGGCCGTACTGGTCTGCGAGCTTGGATGCTGCATCGAATGCGCCCTGAGCGGCCTGTGTAGCTGCTGCGACCTCGGGTGCGACGGCAGGCGCAGGCGCAGGGGCCGGTGCCGGTGCCGGTGCTGCCTGAGGAGCCGGTGCCGGTGCCGCTTCGGGCTCGGCTGCCGAGGTGCCGGTGGTCAGCTGCTGACCACAAACGGGCCATGCGCCCGGTCCCTGGCTCTGCAGGGTGTTCTCCGCGACGCGGATCTGCTCGGCCTTGGAGGCGTTGGCCGGGGATCCGGTTCCGCCGTTGGCCGTCCAGGTGCTCTGCGAGAACTGCAGGCCGCCGTAGTAGCCGTTTCCGGTGTTGATGCTCCAGTTGCCACCGCTCTCGCACTGTGCGACGCCGTCCCAGTTGTGGGGGGCTGCGTTGGCGGTTCCGGCAGAAACGCCGAGCGGAATGGCGACGGCTGCGCCGGCGATGGCGGCCAATCCGAGTGCGCGCTTACCGAAGTTGTTCTGAGTGGTCATGCGGGGTGAATCCTCTCCGCGCTCGACTGGCGCGACTGGCCTGCGAATCGTTACGCCGGTGGTGATGGCGATGACGACCAGGCACTTCGTATCGTCGCGGCTCTGCCCCCGTACGTATTGGGGACCACACCCGCGGGGCAGAGCGAAAGAAGCGGCGGGGTGGTGCAAGCCCAGCGGTTTAGGGCCGTCCGTGAAGGTAGTCGAGGATTCACTCACCGTCACTGAGCGGATATGGGATGCCGACCGTCCACATAGTGGGATTGGGCCCCCTGTTCGTGCAGCTCGAGCCGCATTGTGGCGGGAATGTTTCACCTTCGTGACCCGACCGTTATGTGACTCGAAACACGCAAGAAAAGAGACCCGGAGCACTATTTCGAGGGGCTGCGAACGTGCTGTTCGGGTCGGCTCGGCCGCGCGTCGAGCCTGATCGGCTGGGACCGAGCACCCCGTGGTCACGTGATTTGCATTCGTCGTACACGCAGGGGTAACTTCGTAGATGCAACGCGGGGTGGAGCAGCTCGGTAGCTCGCTGGGCTCATAACCCAGAGGTCGCAGGTTCAAATCCTGTCCCCGCTACCACTCGAAGAAGCCCGAGACCACACGGTCTCGGGCTTTTTTGTGCTCTGATAGTCACCGTGCAATCACGTTGGACTGCCCGATGCCCGTGCGAAGAGGGCGACCGAGGACGATCCTGCCCGCTGTTCGAGATCCCCGGCTCGTCACCGCCCGGCGCGGGGGACTGCTGTCCGATGACGATCATCGGGCCCTGGCACTCTGGGCTGCTGCCTGTGCCGAACACGTGCTGCCTCTGTTCGAGAGCTCGGTTCCGTCGGACGCCAGACCGCGGGAAGCCATCGACGGGATCGGCGCGTGGGTACGCGGTGAGCTGCCGATGATGGAGACCCGCGCCCTCGGCGGACACGCGATGGGCGCAGCGCGTCCCCTTCGCGGAGCGGCTCGATTCGCCGCCTACGCCGCAGGCCAGGCCGCATGCGTGGCGCACGTGGCCGAACACGAGCTCGGAGCAGCGGCGTACGCCATCAAGGCAGTTCGAGCTGCGGCACCGTCGTCGAGCGCAGCAGCCGCGGCGTATGCGGAAAATGATTGGCAGAGGGAACAGCTGCCGGACAGCGTGCGGGCTCTGGTGTTGGAGGACCAGCACAGGAGAAACAGCATCTGCTGGTACGTGTTCGAGTAGATCTACAGAACCGTGACCGTGAAGGACTGGGTGTCGATCTCGATCGCCGTCGACGACCGGTTGCGCCGACTGGGCGCAGAGAACGCCGGCGCTTGCTTCAGTCCGAGACCTGCTCCCGTGCATCGTCACTGGTGACGATGTCATCGTCGTCGGTGGTCGCAGCATCCTCCGGCTCGTCTGCGGTGAGGTCGACGGTGTCCGCGCCCTCGAGAGCCGTCAGTTCCTGTTCTGCCTCTGCGATGAGGCCCTTTGCATTCTCTTCGACCTTCTTGATCCACTCGGCCATGACTGTCACCCTTCGCTCGATCGTCTACCACCGGTCTACCAGACTCGAGCCCTCTAGGATCATCGGTGTGCGAATGAAGACCCCACGACTGGTTCTCGACGAGCCTGCAGATGCGGATCTCGACGCGTTGTACGAGATCTGCAGTGATCCGCAGTCGTGGACACACTTTCCGAGCTTGCGGCACAACGACATCGGTACGACCCAACGTATGGTGCAGAACTGGACTGCGCAGTGGCGTCGAGATGGATTGAGCACATGGATCGTTCGTGAGCACGGCAGCGACATGATCAGCGGCTACGGCGGGTGTTCCATCCGACAGAATGCCTTCTGGAATCTCGGCTACCGTCTCCATCCCGACGCGCAGGGCAAGGGGTACGCCGCAGAAATGTGTCGAACCGCAGTCGAGTGCGCGTACCGAACTCGGCCCGAAATGCCGGTCGTGGCATATCTTCTCGAACACAACCTCTCCTCCGCTCGCGTGGCAGAGCGCGCCGGCCTGAAGCTGGTATCCCGTGGACCCGATATCGGCAACCCCGATCCCGAGGCCATCCGACTGGTGTACGCAGAGCGACCGCTGACGGCCGATCAGGTGGATGCTGTGCTGTCCGCCTGATCCCGTGCGTCGGCAACCTCGGCCAGTCGTCTTCTCAGCAAACGCTTCTCCGGTGCCGTTCGCGCGAAATCCAGTGCTCTCCGGTAGTGCACGGCGGCCTCGTCCATCCGGCCCAGTCGGTGCAGCAGATCGGCCTTCGCCATCGCGAACGGGTGGTACCGGCGCAGGACCGGCTCAGCGGCGATGGCGTCCAACAACTCGAGCCCGGCCTCGGGCCCTTCGGTCATTGCGACGCCGACGGCCCGGTTGAGCGCGACCACCGGTGATGGTGTGAGTGCCATCAACACGTCGTACAGGGCCACGATCTGAGGCCAGTCCGTGCCCGCGGCGTCAGCAGCCTCGTCGTGTAATGCCGCGATGGCGGCCTGAACGGAGTACGGGCCGGCCGGCCCGCGGGTCAGGGCCTCGCTCACGAGTTCCGTTCCCTCAGAGACGAACGCGGCATTCCATACGCGCCGGTCCTGATCGGCCAACAGCACGATCTCGCCGTGTTCGTCGATCCGGGCGCGGCGTCTGGCGTCGGTCAGCAACATCAGCGCCAGCAAGCCGGTCACCTCGGACGTGCCCGGCAGAGCCGCGTGCAGAACTCTGCCCATACCGATCGCTTCGTCCGAGAGATCGACGCGTCCGACTCCATCGCCGGATGTCGCCGAGTACCCCTCGGTGAAGATGGAGTAGACGACCTCGAGCACCATCGGCACTCTTTCCGCCAGCTCGTCCGGTCCTGGAACACGAAACGGAATGCGACCAGTGCGAATCTTGTTCTTGGCCCGCACTATTCGCTGTGCAGCCGTGGCGGGAGGGATGAGCAGCGCGCGCGCCACCTCTGCCGTGGACAGACCCGCGAGACACCTCAGCGTCAAGGCGAGTCGGTCCTGGGCAGCAAGAGCCGGGTGGGAGCACGTGAAGAACAACTGGAGGCGATCGTCGGGCACACGGTCGTCGAGCGCATTCGTGCCAGACGGGTTGCCGCGGTCCGAGTCGATCTGCAGCAAGGCCACTTTCGCAGCCAGTGTCTCATCGCGTCGGAGGCGGTCGACTGCCTTGCGCCGGGCTGTGGTGAGCAACCAGGCCCCTGGCTTGGCCGGTATGCCATCGATCGGCCAATGCGTCAGAGCCGCCTCGATGGCATCCGACGTCACCTCCTCCGCGAGGTCGAGGTCACGGTAGCGCTGCACCAACGACGCAAGCAGCATCGAGCGCTCGGCACGGAAGACCGATCCGATCGTTCGACTGACCTCGATCTCGCTCACCCAACGATCCCGCGCGTCAGAATTCTGCGAGCGGGCGCACGACGACGGTGCCGCCGTCCTTGGAGCCGGGGCAGCGGGCCGCCCACTCGAGCGCAGCATCGAGGTCGGGAACGTCGATGACGTCGTAACCCCCGAGTACCTCGTGCGACTCGGCATACGGGCCGTCCGTAACGGTCCGTTCGCCCGTGCTCGGATCGACGCGTACCGCGGTAGCAGTGGTCAAGTCGGCCAGCGCGTGCCCGGCAACGTAGACCCCGGCCTCCTTCAGTTCCTTCTCGTACGTCATCCAGTCCTCCACACTGCTGCAGCCGGGTGCAGCACCGGGGGAGGTGTCGGCGTTGATCAACAGGATGTACTTCATGGTGCGCTCCCTGGTTCGGTACCTCGGTGTCGCGGCGCGATTCGCCGTACACGAAGACGACGATCGAGACATCACGATATCGACACGGACCCTCGACATTTCTTCCAAGCGCACGAAAGCGGCACCGGACGCACAGTCCGGTGCCGCTTGTCGATCACGTGCCGACTCGATGACGAGCCACTGCTTACTTCAGCTCGGCCGAGGACTTTCCGAGTACGCGACGGGCAACGATCAGCTGCTGGATCTGCTGCGTGCCCTCGAAGATGTCGAGAATCTTGGAGTCACGGCTCCACTTCTCGAGCAGCGGGCGCTCGGAGTAGCCGTAGGTACCGGCCAACTCGACTGCTTTGAGGGTGATGTCGACTGCGGAGCGTCCGGCCTTCGCCTTCGACATCGACGCCTGCAGCGAGTTGGGCTCCTTGTTGTCTGCCATCCATGCCGCGCGCAGTGCGAGCAGGTGCGCGGCTTCCCAGTCTGCTTCGAGTCGCAGGAATTCTGCGGCCGCCGCGTGCTGGTTGTAGGCGGGAGTCTCGTACGAGATGTCGACTCCGGCATCGACCAGGATGGACCGCAACTCCTCGAGTGCGGCACGGGCGACGCCGATCGCCATTCCAGCAACCAGAGGGCGAGTGTTGTCGAACGTCTGCATGACGCCCGCGAAGCCCTTTTCGACGTTGACCTCGGCGGTGCCGAGCAGGTTGTCCTTCGGGATGCGGCAATCCTCGAGCAGCAGGGCTGCGGTGTCGGACGCCTTGATGCCCAGCTTGTGCTCGAGGCGGGCAACCGACAGGCCCGGAGCGTCACGCGGGACGACGAACGACTTGATGGCCGCGCGGCCGAGAGACTTGTCGACCGTTGCCCACACCACGATGTGGGTGGAACGCTCACCGGCGGTGACGTAGATCTTCTCGCCGTTGAGCACCCACTCGTCGCCGTCGAGGACAGCGGTGGTGGTGACTGCCGCGGAGTCCGAGCCGAAGCTGGGCTCGGTGATGGCCATCGAGGCCCACACCTTGCCGAAGCGCTCGAGCTGCTCGTCGGTGGAGACCGCGGCGATAGCGGAGTTGCCGAGTCCCTGGTACGGGATCGACAGTGTGAGGCCGACGTCGCCCCAGCAGGTCTCGATGACGTTCACCAGAGCGGACATGTTGCCGCCGTTGGAGTTGGCGGTCTTGCTGGGCTTGGCCGACTCGCTGTCCTTCTCACGGCCACCGGCCGCTCCGCCGATTTCGCCACCGGCGTCGGACATGCCCTCGACCATGGACGCCATGGTGTCGAGTTCCACCGGGTACTCGTGCTCGGCGAGGTCGTACTTGCGGGAGATGGGGCGGAAGATCTCGGCAGCGACCTGGTGAGCCTGATTCGCCTGCGCCCGAAGCTTCTTGGGAAGTTCAAGATTGATCATCGTGTGTGTCCTTGGGTGAGTGCCATGGAATTCGGGGCGGCGAGCTAGATGAGAACGATGCCTTCGGCGACGCCGACGGACCGTAGATCGCGGTACCAGCGCTCGACCGGATGTTCCTTGGTGAAGCCGTGTCCACCGAGCAACTGCACACCGTCGGAGCCGATCTGCATGCCCTTCTCGGACGCCAGGCGGCGTGCGAGGGCCGATTCACGAGTGAACGACAGTCCCTGCTCGGCGCGAGACGCGCCACGCAGCGTGACCAACCGCATGCCGTCGAGCTCGATGGCGATGTTGGCGACCATGAAGGCCACGGCCTGGCGGTTACTGATCGGCTCGCCGAACGCAACGCGCTCGTTGACGTACGGAACGACGTAGTCGAGTACGGCCTGGCTCGTACCGACGGCCAAGGAGGCCCAGCCCAGACGGGCCAAACCGATGGCGGCGCTGTACTCGGCGGCGCGCTGGTCGGCGTCACCATCACCGAGCAGAGCCGACTCGGGCACTGCCACGTCGGTGAGGATCAGGCGACCCAGTCCCGCGGCGCGCAGACCCATGCTCGGATCCGCTTCGACGACGAGGCCCCTGGAATCGGACTCGACGATGAAGAAAGTCGGGCGACCTTCGAGTTCAGCGGCGATGACGAACAGCTCGGAGCTGCCGGCCGCAGGCACGAGGCTCTTGACTCCGTTGAGCTTGTACCCGCTGGGGGAGCGAACGGCCTTGGTCTGCAACGCGTACGGATCGAACAGTGCGCGGGGCTCGTTGACGACCACTGCTGCGTTCGGCACCTTCTCGCCGACGAATGCCGGGAGGTACGTCTTCTGCTGCGCGTCCGTTCCCCACTGAGTGAGGGCGACAGCGACACCGCTGGGCGCGAGGATCGGCAGGGCCAGGCCCATATCGCCGTGGGCGAGAGCCTCGGCGACGAGGGAATTGGTGACCGCACCGCGCTCGCTGGCGGCACCGTCGAGTTCCTCGGGAACGTTGATGAGCGTGATGCCGAGTTCGGCCGAGCGACGAACCAGGTCCTCGGGGGAGGAGGCGTTGTGATCTGCCTCGAAGGCGGCCGGCCGGAGAATTTCCTCGGCGAACTCCTTGACCGTTTCGACGATCATGCGCTGCTCGTCGTCGGGCGTCAGGTCGAAGTAGCTCAGGTTCTTCGCGGCACCGTCGTCGAGACGCTTGGGCTTGCCGCCTCCGGTGACCTTGGCGAACGTACGGTTGGCGGCACCGAGAGTCTTGAAACCGGTTTTGGTGCTCTCGTACGTGACGCGGTCGATCGTCTGTCGGAGGTTGTACTTCTCCGCCAGTTCGGACCCGGTGATGGCCGTCAGAACGCGCATGGCGGTTCCGATCGCATCTCTCTTGAACGGGTTGAGGCCAACCGCAGAAGTATCGCGGGGCACCTTAGGGGCCTTCGCGTCGACCACACTGTCTTGCTTGCTCATGATTACCAGTTCCTCGGCGTCGGGCACGGACTTCACAGATCTTACTCCCGAGTAAGTTAGCTGTCTACTGTCGAGTAAGTACTGGTGGCGCACGACACCGTGGCGGGTCTTTCGTATCCTGCGTCGTACCGATGTGACAAGCTGTTTCCCGTGCATCCGATAGCTCAGATCTTCGCCGCCCTCGCCGCGGTACTCCATGTCGTCATCTTCGTCATGGAAAGCGTGCTCTGGTCCAAGCCGGCCGTGTGGGCGAAGTTCGGTGTCGCCAGTCAGAGCGACGCCGACATCACCAAGCCGATGGCCTTCAATCAGGGCTTCTACAACCTGTTTCTCGGCATCGGCATCGTGGTCGGCCTCATCGTCGGCGGCTCGGCCGGCGACGCGATCGTCTACTTCGCGTGCGCCAGCATCGTCGGCGCGGCTCTGGTGCTCGCCACCGGCGGAGCGAAGTACTTCCGGCCCGCGTTCGTGCAGGGAATCACCCCGCTCCTGGCCCTGGTCCTGGCCGCAGTCCTCTGACGCCTCGCTGTTCTCACCGTCCGTCTCCGGTGAGTGCCGACCGATTCACGCAGCGGGGGAGAGGCGGCCGAGGATGTCCTGGTGCAGCAGCCCGTTCGTGGCTACCGCGCTCCCGCCGTGCGGCCCGACGCGTCCGTCGAGCGAGGTGAACGTCCCGCCCGCCTCGCGCACCAGAACATCGAGTGCCGCCAGATCCCACAGGGAGACCTCCGGCTCGGCGGCGATGTCGAGGGCTCCTTCGGCGAGCAGGCAGTACGAGAAGAAGTCGCCGTAGGCGCGAACTCGCCACACGTCATCGGTCAGTCCGACGAAGCGGTCTCTCGTTCCGAGGTCGGCCCAGCCGGACAGGCTGGAGAAGCTCAGACTCGACGCGGAAAGTGAGTCGACTTTCGACACGTGGATTCGACGGGCGGTTTCGTCGCCGACGCTCGTCCACGATCCCAGCTGGTCGGCGGCCCACCATCGGCGATGCAACGCCGGGGCGCTGACCACTCCGACGGTGGGAACGCCGTCCTCGAGCAGCGCGATCAGCGTGGCCCACACGGGTACGCCGCGCACGAAATTCTTGGTGCCGTCGATCGGATCGACGACCCATTGGCGGCCGCTGAACGTAGCCGTGCCACCGAACTCCTCGCCGAGCAGAGCATCGTCGGGACGCTCCGATCCGAGCTGCGCCCGAATCATCGTTTCCACGGCCAGGTCTGCGTCGCTGACCGGTGTGAGATCCGGCTTCGAGTCCACCGTCAGGTCCATGGCGAGGAATCGTCCACGAGTGATGATGTCGGCTTCGTCGGCGAGCCGGAGGGCGAGATGCAGATCGGCAGAGTAGTCGGTCACCGCAGAAGACTATCGCCGCGCACGGGCCTGCTCGTACGCGGCAATATGGGTGGCCGGGCCTATCCGGTGACTTCGTTCAACTTTCCGGTGGCAACATCGAAGACGAACCCGCGAAGCGACTCGTGTTTCGTGACGAACGGGCTGAGCTCGATGCGCGCCAAGGACTGCCGAACGTCGCGGTTCAGATCGGGGAACGATTCGGCAGCCCAGTTGGGCTTCAGACCCGTTTCTTCCTGGAGGTCGTTCTTGAACTCGTCGTCGGTGAACGTGAGCATGCCGCAATCGGTGTGGTGGATCAGGATGATCTCCTTGGTGCCGAGCAGCCGCTGGCTGATGGCCAGTGAACGAATCTCGTCGTCGGTGATCACCCCACCCGCATTGCGGATCACGTGTGCTTCCCCGTCGGCCAGGCCGAGAATCCGGTAGACGTCGAGCCGGGCGTCCATGCACGCGACCACCGCGACGTGCTTCGACGGCGGCAGCGGTAGAGGGCCGTCGAACTGGGCGGCGTATGCCTTGTTGTTCTCGAGGTACTGGTCGGTGACGGTCATACGAGACTCCTCTGTCCATCGAATGTCGCTGGCACCGTGCGGCGGCAGGGATGTCGACGTGCGCATATGCCGACTCGTCGAAAGCTAACAGCGGACGAGGTGCCCGAACAGGGTTCGAATCAGCACGGTTCGAACCCCTGGATGACCACCCGTCTTCGGGGGCGGTCGGGGACGGGTTCGTGTGCCGGTAACCTTGACTCTCGTGCATCCCGACGTTTCTGCAGACCTCGCCGAGCTCGATACCACTCTGTCCACAGTCGAGTCCGTTCTCGACGTCGAGGAGCTGCGGCGACGCATCGACGAGCTGGAACATCAGGCCGCCTCACCCGACCTGTGGAACGACCAGGAACACGCTCAGCAGGTGACCAGTCAGCTCTCCCATGCGCAGGCCGAACTGCGCCGCGTCGAGGAGCTCCGGCAGCGGCTCGAGGACATGCCGGTTCTGTACGAGTTGGCCGAGGGCGAAGAGGGCGAGGCCGCCGCGTCCGCCACCGCTGACGCCGACGCCGAACGCGCCTCGCTCCGAGAGGACATCGCTGCCATGGAAGTTCGAACTCTGCTGTCCGGTGAGTACGACGCCCGCGACGCCCTTGTGAACATTCGCTCCGGTGCCGGCGGAATCGACGCCGCCGACTGGGCGGAAATGCTCATGCGCATGTACATCCGCTGGGCGGAGAAGCACGGGTACGGCGTCGAGGTCTACGACACGTCCTACGCCGAAGAGGCCGGAATCAAGAGCGCGACGTTCGCCGTCAAGGCCCCGTACACCTACGGAACGTTGTCGGTCGAGCAAGGCACGCACCGGCTCGTCCGGATCAGCCCGTTCGACAACCAGGGTCGACGCCAGACGTCGTTCGCGGAGGTCGAGGTGCTTCCGGTCGTCGAGACCACCGACCACATCGAAATCCCCGAGAACGACATTCGGGTCGACGTCTATCGCTCGTCCGGGCCAGGTGGGCAGTCGGTCAACACCACCGACTCCGCCGTCCGGTTGACGCATATTCCAACCGGAATCGTCGTGACCTGCCAGAACGAGAAGTCGCAGCTGCAGAACAAGGTGTCGGCCATGCGCGTGCTGCAGGCCAAGCTGCTCGAGGTCAAGCGCAAGGAAGAGCGGGCCGAGATGGACGCGCTCAAGGGTGACGGCGGCAGCTCCTGGGGTAATCAGATGCGCTCGTACGTGCTGCACCCGTACCAGATGGTCAAAGATTTGCGTACCGAGTACGAGGTCAACAATCCGTCTACTGTTCTCGATGGAGACATCGACGGCTTCCTGGAATCGGGAATTCGCTGGCGAATGCGAGGGGAGCAGTAACCGATGACGGCCTGGCTCAACGTGACGCCCGAGGTCAAGCTCAACGGCCTCGGAATCGTGCTGTACATCCTCGGTGGGCTACTGGCCGCGCGGTTCGTCACGTGGACCGGATCTCGAATCACTGCCCGCATCGACCAGAACTACCAGCACAGCGACGCGCTCGTCCGGTCGGAGGCCGCCAAACACCGTCATGCTCTGGCTCAGGTCATCACCTGGGTGCTGGTCACGCTCATCTACATCCTGGTCACCATCGAGGTGCTGCGCCGGTTCGGCTTCGGGGTCGGTGGACTCGTGGCACCCGCGACTGTCATCGGTGCAGCCCTCGGCTTCGGTGCTCAGCGCGTGGTGCAAGACATCCTGGCCGGCTTCTTCATCATCACCGAGCGCCAGTACGGCTTCGGTGACGTGGTGCAGATCGCCGTCAACGGCTCCGCCGAGGATGCCGAGGGCACCGTCGAGGACGTCACGCTCCGAGTGACGCGGGTCCGTAGCGTCGACGGCGAGGTCATCACCGTGCCGAACGGGCAGATCGTCAAGGCGATCAACCTGTCCAAGGATTGGGCTCGCGCCGTCGTCGACGTTCCGGTCCCCAGTACCGCCGATCTGACTCAGGTGAATGCGCTTCTGCGTGCGGTCGGCCACGATGCGTTCGCAGATTCACACTTGCGTCCGCTCCTACTCGACGAACCGACCGTGATGGGTGTGGAGAGCATCGAGGTGGGGCAGGTCAACGTGCGCTTGGTCGCGCGGACGCTGCCGGGCAAGCAATTCCAGGTGGGACGAGAGCTGCGTGTGAGAGTCGCCGCTGCGCTGCAGCCCGAGGGCATCAACGTTGCCCCCGACGTCAGCACGGCCGGAGTTGCACCGGAATCATCGGGACGAGATCGAACGGAAGACCAGTGAGTACACCCGATACCGGAACCGAACGCTCGCAACGAAACTGGCGGCAGTGGCGCATTCCGGCCAAGATCTACGGCCGCGTCCGAACCTCCACCGTGGCGTTCGGAATCTGCTTCGTGCTCACCGCTCTGCTGTACGGGCAGGTCAGCGCAGATATCGCCGAGAGGAACGGGGAAGCGGTTCAGGGGCCGGTTGCGGTGAGCCCGGACGAGCTCACGCAACCGAGCGAATCGCAGACGTACGTACCGACCCCCTCACGTCTGTCGACCACCACCACACCCAGCACGACCACCGACCCGGAGTCGTCGACGAGCGCCGACGACACCGGTACCCAGTCGACGACGACCACCGCCCCGCCGACCACGACGACCGCCCCGTTCGGCGTGCCCATCCCGCCGGCGATTCAGTCGCTCATCCCGTCCCGGCCTGCACCGACCTCGTCGCGCTGAGGCACTCTTTACCGGCTCTCGGGACTCGCCGCGGCACCCGCTCGCTTCCGGCGGTTACCGACGGGTAAGGGCTACACTGGCGACCCGTGATCAGCACCTCGAATGTGTCCAAGTCCTACAAGACCTCGACCAGGCCCGCTCTGGACAAGGTGACGGTCTCCATCGACAAAGGCGAGTTCGTGTTTCTGATCGGGCCCTCGGGGTCTGGTAAGTCGACATTCATGCGCTTGTTGCTCAAGGAAGAGACGCCGACGTCCGGCGATATCCACGTAGCGGATTTTCACGTCAACCGGCTCGCTGCTCGTCGCGTCCCGCGGCTACGACAGAGCATGGGGTGCGTGTTCCAGGACTTCCGACTGCTGCAGCAGAAGACCGTGGTGGAAAACGTCGCGTTCGCGCTCGAGGTGATCGGCAAGCCTCGATCGATGATCAAGCGCACTGTTCCCGAGGTGCTGGATCTGGTGGGACTCGGCGGCAAGTCCGACCGTCTGCCCAACGAGTTGTCCGGTGGTGAGCAGCAGCGTGTGGCGATCGCCAGGGCGTTCGTCAATCGACCGCTGGTGCTGCTCGCCGACGAGCCGACCGGAAACCTCGATCCGGACACCAGTCAGGACATCATGCTGCTGCTCGAGCGCATCAATCGCACCGGAACCACCGTGCTGATGGCGACCCACGACAACCACATCGTCGATTCCATGCGTCGACGCGTCGTGGAACTGGACAACGGACGAGTCGTTCGTGACGAGGCCCGAGGGGTCTACGGCGTCGGCCGCTGACGCCGACCACCGAACTCGACCGCTCAGACTTCTCGACCGAACGAATCGAAGGGCTCGGATTCCGCGATGCGCGCAAGTTTCATCTTCAGTGAGGTCTTCACCGGGCTTCGCCGCAACATCACCATGACGATCGCCATGATCTTGACGACCGCTATTTCCCTCGGTCTGTTCGGCGGCGGATTGCTCGTGGTGCAGATGGCAGGAAAGACCCAGCAGATCTTCCTCGACCGGGTGGAGGTGCAGATCTTCCTCACCGACGACATCTCTGCCACCGACGCAGACTGTGCCCAGGAGACGTGCGCTACGTTGCGCTCGGATCTCGAGAACACACCCTCCGTGGTCTCGGTGCAGTACCTCAACCGCGAGGACGCGGTGAAGGATGCGACCGAGCGAGTGTTCAAGGACCAACCCGAACTGGCCGAGTTGGTCAGTGCCGACAGTTTCCCGGCCTCGTTCAAGGTGCGTCTGAGCGACCCGGAGCGATTCGGAGTGATCAACGACAACTTCGAGAACCGTCCGGGTGTGCAGAGCGTGCTCAACCAGCGAGACCTGGTGGAGCGATTGTTCAGCGTCCTGAACGGAGTACGCAACGCAGCGTTCGCGATTGCCACCGTGCAGGCGATCGCTGCGATCCTCCTGATCGCCAACATGGTCCAGATCGCTGCGTTCACCAGACGAACCGAGGTCGGAATCATGCGGCTGGTCGGCGCCACCCGGTGGTACACCCAGCTGCCGTTCCTCCTCGAAGCCGTGGTCGCAGCTCTGGTCGGTTCGGCGCTGGCGATTGCCGGGCTGTTCACCGCGAAGAACATGTTCATCGACGACGTCCTCTCCGACGTCTATCAAGCCAATATTCTGGCCCGGATATCGAACAGTGACGTGCTGTTGGTCTCGCCGTTCCTGGCACTCGTCGGAGTGGGAATGGCGGCGGTCACCGCCTACATCACATTGCGCCTCTACGTGCGCGAATAAATTCGGTTGCCGATCGGTTCTATGCTGGAGCGGTTGCCGATGAGGCGGCGTCACGCATCGAACGCTCGAGAAAGGGCCCTGCAGTGAGAGAGAAGGGCCGCAAGGCCATTGCGACCAATCGCAAGGCACGGCACAACTACTCCATACTCGACGTCGTCGAGGCCGGAGTCGCGCTCGTCGGCACCGAGGTCAAGAGCCTGCGCGACGGCAAGGCCTCCCTCGTCGACGCCTTCGCGACCGTCGACGACGGCGAGATCTGGCTGCGCGGGCTGCACATCGCGGAATACACACTCGGAAGCTGGACCAACCACGCGCCGCGTCGAAACCGCAAACTTCTTCTCCATCGTCGCGAGATCGACCGCCTGGCCGGCAAGGTCAAAGAGGGAAACCTGACGTTGGTGCCGCTGTCGATGTACTTCTCGGACGGCAAGGTCAAGGTCGAACTGGCGTTGGCCAAAGGCAAGCAGGACTACGACAAGAGACAGTCGTTGGCCAAGCGCACCGCCGAACGCGAGGTCACTCGTGAGCTCGGGCGTCGAGTGAAGGGCATGCGCTGACCGCTGTCCTGCTCGCTCTGGTAGCTGCTGTGGGCTACGGGGTGAGCGATTTCGTCGGCGGTGTCGCGTCCCGTCGAGTCGCAGCCCTGCGGGTGGTCATCGTGTCCTATCCGCTGTCACTCGTCATCGTGTTGCTCGTCGCTCCGTTCGTCGGCGGCACCATCGAACTCCCCGCGATGCTGTGGGGCCTGGCGTCGGGTGTGGCGGGCGGCGTCGCCGTGTGGTGGTTCTATCTCGCGCTCGCGGCTGGGCCGATGGCAGTGGTGTCCCCGGTGACGGCAGTGCTGGTCGCCGGAATCCCCGTTCTGGTCGGGTTGTCGATGGGTGAGCGTCCCGGCGTCATCGCCTTCGTGGGCATCGCCGTTGCCCTGGTGGCGGTCGTGCTGGTCAGCAAGGAGTCACCGGACGAGGTGACCGGCGAGGTCGCGGGCGGCCGCGACATGAAGTTCACCCGCACCGTGGCCTGGCTTACGGTCGGGTCGGGTGTGACGTTCGCCTTCGCCTTCATCTTCCTGCATCAGATCGGTGACGGCAGTGGGCTGTGGCCCCTCGCGGCGTCCCGCGCATCGGCCACCGCGGTGGTCTGGGCCGTGGCGTTGGCGTCGGGGCATTTCGCACCGCCCCACGGCAGCGTGCTCAAACTTGCCGCGTTCGTCAGCGTGCTCGACGTGGTCGCCAACGCCGCGATGATCTACGCGTACGAGGGCGGTCTGCTGTCGTTGGTGAGCGTCATCGCTTCGCTGTATCCGGCTGCGACGGTGTTGCTGGCGATGGTGATGCTCGGCGAACGGGTCGGCGCACTACAGAAGGTGGGAATGGCGTTGGCGCTCGGGGCAATCGCGATGATCGCGCTCGCGGGTTGAACTTGCCCTCGCACGGGTAATGAACCCGTTTATGACTGCTTCCGGTTCTACCTCCGATGTCCCCACGTCCGAGAACGCGTCGTCTCGGCCGCGTGTGCTGGTCACCGGTGCCACGGGATATCTGGGCGGTCGTCTGGCACCGCGTCTGCTGGAAGAGGGCTACCGGGTTCGCGTATTGGCCCGGACCCCGAGCAAGCTCGACAACGTTCCGTGGGCGGCGGACGTCGAGATCGTCCAGGGTGACCTGAGTGATCGGGAGTCGCTGAAGGATGCGCTCAGCGACGTCGACGTCATGTACTACCTGGTGCACTCGATGGGCACCGCGGGCCATTCCGATTTTGCCGACACCGAACGCGACAGCGCCGAGAACGTAGCCACCGTCGCTGCGGATTGCGGCGTCGGTCGCATCGTGTACCTCGGTGGCCTGCATCCGCCGACGGGAGAGCTGTCGCCACACCTGAAGTCACGCGCCGAGGTCGGGCGTATTCTGATCGAGTCGGGTGTCCCGACGATCGTGCTGCAGGCGGGCGTCGTCATCGGGTCCGGTTCGGCCTCGTTCGAGATGATTCGCCACCTGACCAATCGGTTGCCGGTGATGACCACCCCACGGTGGGTGCACAACCGTATTCAGCCGATTGCCGTACGCGACGTGCTGCACTACCTCATCGGGGCCGCGAGCGCTCCGGTCACCGAGTCCCGCACGTACGACATCGGCGGGCCGGACGTCATGCAGTACGGCGAGATGATGAACATCTACGCCGACGTCGCCGGTCTGCGGCAGCGTCGCATCATCGTGCTGCCGGTGTTGACGCCTCGCCTGGCCGGTCACTGGATCGGGTTGGTGACGCCGATTCCGCGCGGATTGGCGATGCCGCTCATCGAATCGTTGCAGTACGACGCCGTCGGTCACGAAATGGATATCGACGCCGTCGTTCCACGTCCGGCCGAAGGCTTGACGGGCTACCGAGATTCGGTGCGTCTGGCTCTACGCAAGATCGACGACGGCGAAGTCGAGACACGGTGGACCGACGCCACCGGAACTGCGGCCCCGTCGGATCCGCTTCCCTCCGACCCTGATTGGGCTGGAGAGGTCGTCTACACCGATACCCGGGTGGCCCGAAGCGGCGCGCGTTCGAGCACCATTCGGCCCGCGCTCGAACGATTGGCCGACGCCGAGGTGCTCGCCGGTTGGCACCGTGACGCCACGGGGCCGGATGCGTCCGCCTCGGGAACCGAACACACCACCCGGCTGAAGTCGTCGCGACGGCTGCCAGGAGAGGCGTGGTTGGATCTCACGGTCGGTGGCACCGCCAAGCAGCCGACGATCGAACAGCGACTCGTGTTCTTTCCTCGCGGATTGGCCGGGCGAGCCGTGTGGTACGCGTCGTTGCCCGTACGCAGGGCCGTTGCTCGTCGAATGCTGCGGACAGTAGTGGATCGAGTCGAGTCCGACGCCGGTGCAGCCGCGGCGCAGGGACCTGCCGGCCGTTAACGGGATGAATATGGCCGATCGACGCGTTACACTGAACAGCCCGGACACGGTGTTCGGGAACATACGGGGCTGAACGGTTTCGACTTTGTATGTTGAGTCAGGGGAAGCGTGTCGGTGCAGGCGAGAGACCACCGTAAGCGTCATCGCAACCTTATAAGCGCCGATTCCAATCAGCGCGACTACGCACTCGCTGCCTAAGTAGCGACTGCGTGTCTGTCAGTCCGGGCTTGCCCTCGGCCCGGGTACTGGCATCAGCTAGAGGGCTTACCGATTCATCCGGCCGCGGGATGATGAGGAACATCAAACAGTGGCTGGGATCGTCATCCTGACTTGTTCGCGAGATCGGGAGATCCAAGTAGAGGCATAGCGGACTGCACACGGAGAAGCCCTGGCAATGCAGCAGAGGACCCGGGTTCGATTCCCGGCAGCTCCACTGTGAAGGCCGGGCCGAGAGACTTTCTCTCGGCCCGGTCTTTTTTTGTGTCGGACACCTCACAAACACTGCTGTCGACCCGGTCCCACCCGCAGGGGGCTCGGTGCCGAATAGAGAGCATGAGCAACCAGCGGACCCCAGTTCTCTACACGGGGAAGCGGCTGTCGTCGCCGTCGATGGTGGTATTGGTTCTGAGCGGTGGCAAGGACGTGAGTCGCGCGCGCAGCAGGCCGTGGCACCTGGCGGGGTTGAGAATGTGGCCCTTCACCTGGACGCTTCGGCGGGCCGGACGTAGCCGCGACATCTCGGTCCAACAACTGCGATGTCGATTCCGCGGCTGGAACGCCCCCGAACGGACGCCGGTAGAGGACGCGCGGTGGGCGCTGCGCCGCATTCGTGACCGCAATCCCGGAGTTCCTGTGGTCGTGGTGGGGCACTCGATGGGCGGGCGCACAGCTGCTGCGCTGATCGACGACCCGTCGATCGCGGGTGTCGTTGCGCTTGCTCCGTGGTGGCCGCAGGGTACGGAGGCCGACGGATTCGACGAGAATCGCACGCTGCTCGTGGTGCACGGAACTGCCGACCGGTGGACCGACCCGCGAACCTCCCGTCGTGCGACCGAACGCGCAATGGCGAACGGTGCCGACGCCGAATATCTCTCGGTGCCTGGAGGCCATTTCATGCTGCGTGATCCGCGCGTGTGGTCGCGCGTCACTCGTGACTTCGTTCTCCGTATCGCCGACGAGTCAAGAGTGCGAACCGATTCGAGCGAATCCGGTGCGTCGACGGGCTGCAGGGGAGAATCGTCGTGACCCGCCGTGTTGCCGTCGTGGGCAGCGGGGTGGCCGGCCTCACGGCGGCATACGCGCTGTCCAAGAACTCGTCGGTGACGTTGTACGAGGCCGACTCTCGGCTCGGCGGCCATGCGGACACCCACTTCGTGGACGGCCCCGGTGGTCCGGTGGGCGTCGACACCGGGTTCATCGTGCACAACGACCGCACGTATCCGACGCTGCTCCGTCTGTTCGACGAGCTCGACGTGCCGACGCAGGATTCGGACATGAGCATGTCCGTTCGGTGCGACGGCTGCGGGCTCGAATACTCGGGCGGACAGGGAATGCGGGGCATTCTCGCGCAGCGGACCGCGGTCCTGCGGCCTCGCTTCGTCTCGATGCTGCTCGACGTCAAGCGTTTTCATCGTCTGGCGACCGAGCTACTCGAGCGCGAGGACGCCGCGGACACCGAGACGACGCTCGCTCAATTCTTGGAGCAGCACTCGTTCTCCGCATACTTCGAATCCCACTTCATGACACCGTTGGTGTCCGCGGTGTGGTCGTGCGATCCGGACACTGCTCTCGCCTACCCGGCTCGCTACCTGTTCACTTTTCTCCGCCACCACGGAATGCTCACCGTCACAGGATCTCCCACCTGGCGTACCGTCACCGGCGGGTCGATCGAATACGTTCGTCGGGTTGCGGAGCACATCGACGAGGTGTTGCTCGACAATCCGGTACATGCTGTCTACCGGTCCGGGGATTCGGTGCAGATCCGGGACGGCCACGACGACCTGCGCACGTTCGACGCCACCGTGATCGCAGTCCATCCCGGTGCCGCGCTGAAGATGCTCGCGGAGCCGACTGCGCTCGAACACAGCGTTCTCGGAGCTATGCCGTATTCGGTCAATCACACTGCACTGCACACCGACTCGTCGGTGCTGCCACGAAACATCAGAGCGAGAGCGTCGTGGAACTACCACCTCCCGTCCTGTAGCGCCAAACCCGATCGAGTTCTGGTCAGCTACGACCTGACGAGGTTGCAGCGATTGGGTGACAGCGATCGAAGGATGCTGGTCACCCTCGGGGGAGCAGATCGCATCGACCCGAACACGGTGCTCGACGAGATGACCTACGAGCACCCGCAGTACACCCCCGAATCCGTCGCAGCGCAGCGTCGGCTGCCCGAACTGGACACCGAGACGGTGTCGTTCGCCGGGGCATACCACGGGTGGGGATTCCACGAGGACGGTGCGTTGTCCGGAGCGCGCGCCGCGCAACGGGTGGGGGCCTCGTGGCTCTGACGTCGGTTCTGCCGAACACCCGGGCGCACGGGGCGGCGCTGTATCTCACTCGGATCGATCACGTCCGACGAGCACCGATACGAAATACGTTCTCGTACAAGAGCTACAGCTGGTTCGTCGACCTCGACGCACTTCCCGAACTGCCGCGGATCCTGCGGCCACTCGCATCATTCGATTCCCGCGACCACATGGGTGCCCCTGGTGCCACCATTCGCCAGAACGTCGATGCCTTCTTGGCAGAGAGTGGAATCGATCTCGGCGGCGGTCGCATCACGATGTTGGCCAGCGCGCGGGTGTTCGGGCACACGTTCAACCCATTGACTGTGTACTGGTGTCACGACCGCGACGGAGACCTCCGCTGCGTGGTGGCCGAGGTGCACAACACCTACGGGGAGCGATACCGGTACCTGTTGGACACCGGTCGTCACGGTGAGGCACGGACTACCAAAGAGTTCTACGTCTCACCGTTCAACGACGTCGACGGCGAGTACTCCATGCAGCTGCCCGAGCCGGACGCCACACTCCGGCTGTCGATCGTCCTCGAACGTCTCGGCCACCCTCCGTTCGTGGCGACCGTCGTCGGCCGTCGCCGCCAGGTGACGACGCGATCGATTCTTCGTACCGCACTCGAGATCCCGATGGCACCGCTGCGAGTGGTGATACAGATTCGCTGGCAGGGCATTCGGCTCTGGGCGCGGGGTCTGAAGATCGTGCAGAAACCTGCCCCTCCGGGGGCGCGGAGAGTTCAGAAGGAAGGAGCTCACAGATGACAACGGTGTCTCGAACCGATTCCGTGTCGCACCCGTCCGGTGCCGGGCCGCGCCCGCTCGTCGATCCTCGGGTCTGGCCCCAGATCGCCCACGTTCCCGGTGGCGTGAAAGTTGCGGTCGCCGCGCCCGTTGCCGACTTTCTCTTCCGTCGTGCGGTCGCGGGATTGCAGGTCCGAGTCGCGATGCCGGACGGCACAGTGATCGGGGCCGGATCGTCCGACGCACCGTTGATGACGGTCTATCGGCCACACGACTTCGCCGCGCGCGTCGGCGACAGCGGCCTCATCGGATTCGGTGAGGCATACATGGCCGGAGACTGGGATGCCGAGGATCTCACCGCTGTGCTCGAGGTCTTCGCTCGTCGAATGGCGTCGCTGATTCCCAATTCCTTGCAGCGACTCCGTGGGCTCTACGTCCCGAAACCTCCACGGAGTGAACGCAATACGACGAAGAACACTCGATCCAACATTTCGCGTCACTACGATCTGTCGAACGAGCTGTTCGAGCTCTTCCTCGACGAGACCATGACCTACTCGAGTGCGTTGTTCGCCGGATCGGGACCCGACGACAGCATGGAGCTCGCCGACGCCCAGCGCCGAAAGATCGACCGGCTACTCGATCGCGCAGGCGTCGGCGAAGGAACCAGGGTCCTCGAGATCGGCACCGGATGGGGCGAGCTGGCCATCCGCGCAGCCGCTCGTGGTGCGACGGTCCGGTCGGTGACACTGTCTGTCGAGCAGCAAGAGCTCGCGCGTAAGCGTTGTGCCGCTGCGGGTTACGCGGATCGAGTGCAGATCGATCTTCTCGACTATCGTCTGGTCGACGGGGAGTACGACGCCATCGTGTCGGTCGAGATGATCGAGGCCGTCGGGCATCAGTATTGGAGAACGTACTTCGAGACGATCGACTCGTTGCTCGCGCCGGGCGGTCGGGTTGCGCTGCAGGCGATCACGATGCCACACGACCGGATGCTGGCCACCCGAAACACCTACACCTGGGTACACAAGTACATCTTTCCCGGAGGTTTCCTGCCGTCGGTGCGGGCAATCGAGGAGGTGACCGAGCAGCACACCTCGCTCCGGGTTCGGGAGCGCCTGTCCATGGGTGACCACTACGCGCGCACCCTCGCGCTGTGGGACAGTCGATTCCGTGAATATCGCTGTGAGGCAGAAGCTCTCGGATTCGACGAGGTGTTCGCGCGTATGTGGCACTTCTACCTGTGTTATTCGGAGGCCGGGTTTCGATCCGGGTACCTCGATGTTCAGCAGATCGTGCTCGACCGAAGGGACAAGCGATGATTGCCTCGACACTTACCGCAGACCGGACCGAGCGCGGCGTCGGAGTCGCGCATCGGATCGCCGAGTTGATAGAACCCCTGGTGGGTGGTCCGCTTCCCGTTCGGCTGCACGCGTGGGACGGATCCGTCGCAGGGGATGCCTCGGCACCGAGAGTGCTGTTGCGAAGTCCGAATGCCCTTCGTCGATTGCTCTGGAGCCCGGGTGAACTCGGTGCTGCGCAGGCGTACGTCACCGGAGAGTTGGACGTCGACGGCGACCTTGCTGCAGCTCTCGATCACGTCTGGGGTGTGGTGCGTGAGCGTCGACTCGCGGCCGTTCGCCCGGGGCCGGCGTCGCTACTGCGGTTGGCGAAACTGGCCAAGGATCTCGGAGTGTTCGGCCGCCCATTGCCGCCGCCGGTGTCGCAGGCCTCGGTGAAAGGACGGCTGCATTCGGTGCTCCGTGACCGCGCTGCGATCAGCCACCACTACGACCTGTCGAACGACTTCTACGAACTCGTCCTCGATTCCCACATGGCGTATTCCTCCGGATACTGGACGTCCGACTCGGCCGACTACACGCTCGACGATGCCCAACGAGACAAGCTCGATCTCGTCTGTCGCAAGGTCGGTTTGGACAAGAAGCCAGGTCAGCGGTTTCTCGACGTCGGCTGCGGCTGGGGTTCCCTGAGTCTGCATGCGGCTCAGGAGTACGGCGCGCAGGTCGTCGGAGTGACCATCTCGCGCGAACAGAAAGCCTTCATAGACAAGCGAATCGCCGACCGGGGACTGCAGGACAACGTCGAGATCCGAATCCAGGACTACCGGGAGATTCCGGACGGTCCGTTCGACGCAGTGGCGTCGATCGAGATGGGCGAGCATGTGGGAGAAGCCAATTACCCGACCTACACCGCCGCACTGCATGCCAACGTGAAACCCGGCGGACGCGTACTGATTCAGCAGATGTCGCGGAGGGAGGGCGACAACCCCGGCGGCGGCGCGTTCATCGAATCGTTCATCGCGCCGGACATGTACATGCGACCGGTAGGGCGGACAGTGGCGATGATCGAGGAGGCCGGACTCGAGGTTCGCGACGTCCATGCTCTGCGCGAGCATTACGTGCGGACCGTCGATGTCTGGACGGAGCGCTTCGAGGCGCGGTACGACGACGTGGTGGCGATGGTCGGGGAAGAGGTCGCTCGCGTGTGGCGGCTGTACCTGATCGGCGGGGGAATGGCATTCCGGGACAACAGGATGGGCGTCGACCAGATCTTGTCCGTTCGCCCGGTCGAGGGGTCGTCCGGGATGGAACCGGTCCGCCCGGTGTGGGTGGCCGCGCGGTGAATTGGTCCGACTTCTTCACCGTGTCACTGGCGAGTCTCGGCGGTACTGCTGTCCTGATGATCATCACCGCCCTCGTCGGTGCCCGTATCGGACGACACAATGTCGTGGATGTGACGTGGGGTGGCGGCTTCGTTCTGATCGCGCTGATCTCGGCTGCGACCGGAACCGGTGATCTGTGGCGACGACTCCTGCTGGTCGTGCTCGTCGGAGTGTGGGGGCTTCGTCTTGCGCTGCACATGGTGCAGCGCTCACGCGGACACGGGGAGGATCCGCGGTACACCGAGCTGCTGTCCAAGGCCACCGGCAACAGAACCTGGTACGCCCTGCGGAAAATCTATCTGACGCAGGCGGTTGCGCTGTGGTTCGTGTCCCTTCCACTGCAGGTTTCCGCCGTTTCACACGGATCGGTTCTACCCGTCGTCGTACTCGGCGTAGTGGTCTGGCTACTCGGATGGACGTTCGAGGCAGTGGGCGACGCGCAATTGAAGGCGTTCAAGGCGGACGCGTCGAACAAGGGCAAGATCATGGACCGAGGTCTGTGGTCCTGGACGCGGCATCCCAATTACTTCGGCGACTCGGCAGTGTGGTGGGGACTGTTCCTCGTCTCGGCCTCGGCGTGGCCTGGGGTGTTCACGATTCTGTCGCCTGTCGCGATGACGTACTTCTTGGTGTTCGCCACCGGGGCTCGGCTGTTGGAACGGAGCATGGAGAAGCGTCCGGGGTATCGCGAATATCAGCAGCGAACCAGCTATTTTCTGCCACGGCCACCGAAACGGCAGAGCAAGTAGCTCGCGGGTGGGGCAGCGGCGTTAGGGTTGAACGAGAAATTCGGTTCGTCGACCGGATTCGGTTCGTTCGAGGATTGAGGAGGCGCATCGTGGCGCACGAGAGAGCTGGAACCACTGCACTGCCGGAGGATCTGGTCGATCTCTCGCAACTCGTCACGGCGTACTACTCGCGCATTCCGGACGTGTCGGAGCCGAGTCAGCAGGTCGTGTTCGGGACCTCGGGTCATCGAGGTTCGAGCCTGGATTCGGCGTTCAACGAGGCGCACATCGTCGCGACCACGCAGGCCATCGTGGAATATCGTTCCGCGCAAGGCATCACCGGGCCACTGTTCATCGGTCGAGACACCCATGCATTGTCCGAGCCCGCGTGGACGACGGCTCTGGAGGTGTTGGCAGCCAACGACGTCGACGTTCTGGTCGACTCGGGGGATCGCTACACCCCGACGCCCGCCGTCAGTCATGCCATTCTCCGGTACAACGAGTCGGGGCCGACCGCGAAAGCCGACGGCATCGTGGTCACACCGTCCCACAATCCGCCGCGTGACGGCGGGTTCAAGTACAACCCTCCGCACGGTGGACCGGCCGACAGCGATGCGACGTCGGTGATCGCTGCCCGCGCCAACGAGCTTCTCCGCGAGGGCATTACCGGAATCAAGCGCGTGACTCTCGCGCAGGCGTTCGCGGGAAGCGTCTCGCGGTACGACTTCCTCGGCACCTACGTGGACGACCTCCCGAACGTGCTCGATCTCGATGCGATCCGCGCCGCCGGAGTTCGCATCGGTGCGGATCCGCTCGGCGGTGCCAGTGTCGACTACTGGGATGCGATCGCCGAACGACACAACCTCGATCTGACCGTCGTCAATCCGTTGGTCGACGGCACGTTCCGCTTCATGACGTTGGACACGGACGGCAAGATCAGAATGGACTGCTCGTCGCCGAACGCGATGGCATCACTGATCGCAGCCCGGGATCGATTCGACATCGCCACGGGCAACGACGCCGACTCCGATCGACACGGCATCGTCACTCCCGACAGTGGTCTGATGAACCCCAATCACTACCTCGCGGTCGCGATCGACTATCTGTTCACCCACCGGCCCGGGTGGTCACCGACGGCGGCAGTCGGCAAGACGCTGGTGAGTTCCTCCATGATCGATCGCGTCGTCGCCGGTCTCGGACGAAAGCTGCTCGAGGTCCCGGTCGGGTTCAAGTGGTTCGTGCCGGGCCTGTTGGACGGCGAGCTCGGCTTCGGCGGCGAGGAGAGCGCCGGTGCCTCGTTCCTGCGGCACGACGGCCGAGTGTGGACCACGGACAAGGACGGAATCATTTTGGCGCTGTTGGCCTCGGAGATCACCGCGGTCACCGGATCGACACCGTCGCAACGCTACGCAGAATTCACAGCCGAGTACGGCGATCCGTCGTACGCCCGAGTCGACGCTCCGGCAACCAGGGAGCAGAAGGCTGTGCTCGCCAAGTTGTCGCCCGACCAGATCACCGCCACCGAATTGGCGGGGGAGCCGATCACCGCGACGCTGACCGAGGCTCCCGGAAACGGGGCCGCACTGGGAGGGCTGAAGGTGACAACGGAGAGCGCCTGGTTCGCAGCTCGTCCGTCGGGAACCGAGGACGTCTACAAGATCTACGCGGAGTCGTTCCAGGGCAAGGAACACCTCGCCGAGGTCCAGGCTGCAGCACGTGAATTGGTCTCGTCCGCTCTCGAGAGCTCGTGACCGACTCACCGACACCCGACCACGACAGCCCGGCCCCCGAGCCGGCATTCCAACCCGGAGGCAAACTCCCACCGGAGATCTGGGTACTGGTCTCGGCAGCGTTCGTCATCGCCCTCGGATTCGGCATCGTCGCGCCTGCCCTGCCGCAGTTCGCTCGGGAATTCGGCGTCGGATACACGGCCGCATCGGCAGTGATCAGTGCCTTCGCCCTCATGCGGTTGCTGTTCGCACCGGCGAGCGGCGCTCTGGTTCAGCGCCTCGGCGAACGACCCGTCTACCTGATCGGACTGTTGATCGTGGCGGTCTCCACCGGTGCGTGCGCTCTGGCTCAGACGTACTGGCAGCTGCTGGTGTTTCGCGGACTGGGCGGAATCGGGTCGACGATGTTCTCGGTGTCTGCTCTCGGACTGCTGATCAGAATCAGTCCACCTACCAGTAGAGGCCGCATCTCCGGGCTGTACGCGACCGCTTTCTTGCTGGGAACCATCGGTGGTCCGCTCGTCGGCGGCGCGCTCGTCGGTTTCGGTCTGCGGGTGCCGTTCGTCATCTATGCCGTGGCTCTGGTGATCGCCGCTGCCGTCGTGTACTTCACCCTCGGCAATTCCGATCTGGTCAAGCCGGAGAAGGGAACTGCGCCGCCGACGATGTCGTTGCTCGCTGCTCTGCTAATCCCGTCCTATCGGGCCGCGCTGGCGTCGAATTTCGCGAACGGATGGGCCGTGTTCGGTGTCCGAGTGGCGCTGGTGCCGTTGTTCGTCGTCGAGGCAATGCAGCGGTCCGAGGTGTTCGTCGGGATTGCTCTCACGGTGTTCGCAGTGGGTAACGCACTGGTTCTCACCACTGCCGGTCGCCTGTCCGACGTACGCGGACGCAAACCGTTCATGCTGGGCGGTTTGGCGGTGTGCGGCCTGGGAACGGTCGTGATGGGCTATGTCCACGATCCGGTGTTGTTCCTCGCGGTGTCGTTGATCGCCGGAATCGGATCGGGCCTGATGAGTCCTGCCCAGCAGGCCTCGGTCGCCGACGTGATCGGCTCCAAGGCCCGTGGAGGACCCGTGCTGGCTGCCTTCCAGATGGCGTCCGACGTGGGCGCTGTGATCGGCCCGATCGTGGCCGGAATGATCGTGGAACGGGTCTCGTTCGGTCCGGCTTTCGCCGTGACGGGCGCACTGCTTCTACTGGCGGGGTTGTGGTGGTCGCGCGTTCCGGACACCCTCGAGCGCGAGCGCAGCTGACGGATACGTCCGTAGTATTCGCTCTGTGAGCGAGAAGAAGACATCCAGCACGAAACACACTCCGCAGGCCTCGTCGAATACCGTGACGTACATTCTGGGCGGTATTGCATTCCTCGTGGTGGTCGCGGTCGTCGTGGTAGCGATCCTGTGGCAGCGAGGCAGCGACGCGCCCCGGAACGACGGGTACGGATCGGTCAAGAATCCCGAGGTCGAATTGTCGTTGCCGGGAGACGGTGTCGTCGTATTGGCTCGTCCGGGCGCGCAGCGCGTCATCGATATCTACGAGGACCCGATGTGCCCATTCTGCAGTGATCTCGAGGTGAAGCACGGCCAGGAATTGGCTCAGAAAATCGACGACGGCGTTGTCTCGGTCAACTACCACCTGATCAATTTCCTCGATGCGAGCTCGGCCTCGGGTGACTATTCGACGCGGGCCGTTGCGGCGTCTCACTGCGTGGCCGCCACCGAGAATGCGCGGGTCTACTCGGCTTTCCACGCCGCGCTGTTCGACCCGGAATTCCAGCCGGAGGAAGGAAGCGACTCCGACCGAACCGATGCCGAGCTGGCGGAGCTGGCAACGTCGAACGGAGCGAGCGATCTTGCGGTGGAGTGCATCACCACGGGCGCTCAGCGTGACTCAGCGGTGGCGGACGCGACGACCGGTCGGGACGCCTTGGCCGCGTCGGGCGCACGCGGAACTCCGGGTGTTCTGGTGGACGGACAGGTGGTCGACGCGCTGGGCGACTCGGAATGGCTGGCTACGGTCGGCTGATCGGGGTCGAGGGCGGGGGCCCGTACCGGAGCATCGAGTACGGGCCGCACCAGCTGATTTGTTGCTGCCGCGAGCGATGGTGTAACTTCGTTCGAGCAACCGCATGAGCGGGAGCACGCAGTACTCGGGGCTATGGCGCAGCTGGTAGCGCACCACACTGGCAGTGTGGGGGTCAGGGGTTCGAGTCCCCTTAGCTCCACCGAGAAAGCAAAAGCGCCGCCCATCGGGCGGCGCTTTTGTTGTGTCTATGGCTTCGGCCACCGAATCGGCGTCTGCAGCGTGAGTCCTGAGACGCCGATTCGGAAGGCGGGGGTCAGTGAGCTGCGTCGAACGCCTGCTCCACTTCGGCGGGTATTCTTCCGCGCGCAGAAATGTTGTGGCCGTTCGCCTTCGCCCATTCTCTGATGGCTTTGGTCTGATTGGCGTCGCGCTTCGCCCCGGTGGCCGGGGAACTCGACTTCTTCTGTCGCTTTCCGCCCACCTTCGTCGAGTGCTCGATGTAATAGTCGAGCTTGCGGTGGAATTCTTTGGCGTTCTTGTCGCTCAGATCGATTTCGTAGCTGACTCCGTTGACCGAATAGGTTATGTGTTCGCCACCGGATTCGATCGGTTTTTCGTCGATGTCATCGACTAGTTGCACATAGACTTTTCTGGCCATGCTGAAGCTCTCCAATGGTGCAGGGAATGATGCGGGGGGATGTCCAGATCGAACTGTGTCGACTATACGGCCGAACAATGTGTATATCCATGCTGGCCGATCGATTGTTACCGGTTTCGCAGCATTGCCACAGAATCTGCAGATGTATTCGTCGAAACCGACGTGGCGCAGGCATTAAGTGTGTGCGCAGTGCGAGGGATCGCTGTTGCGGTGAACAAAGACAAACTGTCCGGTATTCATAGGAAATTCGTTCTCGGGGTCGGTTCGAGCCGGCGGCCGGTTTCGGAGTTTCGCGGCACTTGTGTCGCCGTCGTGGGAAACATGAGAAGGCTGGGCAGATCGCAACGGATCGATCACGAAATGCAATCCTTTGGCTAACGAAATTCGATCAGGGACTCGAATGGATCGATCTCTGGTTCACTCGAGCAGCAAGTGTTTGTTGTGACGCACGGTAGCTCCTGATACCAATGGGAACCGCGTGGCTCGACGGCGTCCGAGGTGCCGAGAGGGGAGTGGCGCGACCGGCTCCACCGGAGCGCCCACGAGTCGATGAAATCTTCACGAACAGCCGGGTCGGCTGCGATGACGCTGATGTGCGTAGGTCTACTGGGTGCTGGAGCGCTCGTCGGCGCACCGGCATCGGCCGACCCGTCCATGCCCGCCACCGCGCCGTCGGCGACACCCGGCACGGAATCGGCCGGACGAGAGTTGACGGGAAAGACGGTCTTCCTCGATCCGGGTCACCAGGGCACAGCTCACTCGGAGAATCTGCAACGGCAGGTCGACGACGGGCGCGGCGGTACCAAGGATTGCCAGACCACGGGCATGACCACGGTGGACGGGGTGCCGGAGCACACCATCAACTGGAAGGTCTCGGAGCTGGTTCGGTCCAGTCTGGAGAGTCTCGGTGCGACGGTGAAGACCAGCCGCGTCGACGACACCGGATGGGGCGGGTGCGTCGACGATCGGGCTCGCGCTGCCAGCGCGTCCGGAGCCGATGTGGCCGTCAGCATTCATGCGGACTCGACGAGCACGACGACCGACACCGACAAGCACGGATTCCATCTGATCGTGCCGACACTGCCGATTCCGAATGCAGCGGCCGATGCGGCTCAGTCCGAGGGCGGGCGCTCGGCCTCGAAGCTGATGAGAGATTCCTACGTTCGCGCCGGGTTCGATCCCGCCAATTACTCGGGCGTCGTCGGCGGGATCCAGGAACGATCCGACGTCGCGGGGCCCGCACTGACGACTGTTCCGTTGGTGTTCGTCGAGATGGGCAATGGTTCCAACCCGGACGACGCGGCGGTGCTCGAGGGCTCGGACGGTCAGGTGAAGCATGCGATCGCCATCTCCACCGGCATCATCGACTATCTTCTCGGAGCCGAGGCTGCCTCGTCGCCGGGCGTCGCAGTTTCCACCGCCTCTGCGCCGACACCGACGAGCGCGACTGTCCCCACAGCTACGTCGACGTCCGTAGCGGGTCGTAGTGCCTTGTCTCGACTGCTCGAAAGCGTCTCGCCGTATGTCGAATCGTTCGGTGTCGACGGGTTGAAGGGATTGGTGACCGACGAGAACGTCAGCAGCGTCTCCACCTTCGCTCGAGGCCTCCTGAATCGAATTCTCGCCGCCCGGTAGTCTCGACCGGCGTGGCGCGTCGACGAATTCCGGTGGTGATCGTTGCCGGCTTTCTGGGTGCAGGCAAGACCACTCTGCTCAATCATCTGTTGCGCAACGATGCGGGAATTCGGATCGGCGTCGTGGTCAACGATTTCGGTGCGATCAACATCGATTCCATGCTCGTTGCAGGACAGGTCGATTCGATGGTGTCACTGGGCAACGGATGCATCTGCTGTGCGGTGGACATCACTGACATGGACGCGATGTTCGATGCGCTGGCACACCGCCGCTCGCCCATAGACGTGATCGTGGTGGAGGCCAGCGGATTGGCGGAGCCACGGAATCTCATTCGAATGGTGCGCGGTAGCGAGAACGAGTTCATCGTGTACGGCGGATTGGTGGGAGTCGTCGACGCGGTCGAATTCGCGGATACCCGCACCCTGCATCCCGAAATCGATCAGCATCTGCAATTGGCAGATCTGGTGGTATTGAACAAGTCCGACGCCGTCGAGGATTCGGAGCGCTCTGCGGTGGTGTCGACGGTTCGGTCCATTGTCGGCGACGTCCCTGTCGCAGCTGTGTCGTTCGGACGCGTCGATCCTCTGTTGTTGTTCGACCGGCCCCAGAACGGGCCGGTCGAATCCGCACTACCCGTGCAATTGTCCTTCGACGAACTTCTCCGCGAGCACCTCGACGACGACAGCTGCCACGAGCACGGACACCACCGACACCTGCATGCGCAGTACTCGCATACCGAGTTCGTCAGCACAGCAGCGATGGAGCCGCGTCGGCTGATCGAATTTCTGGAGAATCCGACCGGAAACCTCTACCGCATCAAGGGTGTCGTGCATTTCGACCTGCCGGGACACCAGCAGAAGTTCATCGTGCAGACGGTAGGGCGACACATCCGGTTCGAGAGTGCAGCGTGGTCACGGGGTGAAGCCCAGCAGACATCACTGGTGCTGATCGGCACCGAACTCGATGCGGACGCGGTAGATCATCGACTGCGGGCCTGCGTGCGCGGCCCTGACGACGCAGTCGACGCCTCGGCCATGTTGCCGGTCCATCGATACCTCGAGCCGGCGTAGGTCTTCTACAGTCCGACCCATTCGGTGCGCCCGCCTTCGAAGCCCTGCCGTTTCCAGATGGGTACCTCGGCCTTGATGCGTTCGACCAGTCGGGCGCACGCCTCGAACGCCTCGGCGCGATGAGCCGATCCGACTGCGGCGACGAGCGCGAGATCGCCGACCCGCAAGTCCCCGACGCGATGCACGGCAGCGACCGCAAGACCGGTTTCGGACGAGACTTCCGAGCAGCATCGGCTCAAGAAGCGTTCCGCATCGGGGTGGGCGCGGTATTCGAGAGTTTCCACGGCGTGGCCACCGTCGTGGTCACGAACGATTCCGCTGAACAGCACCACGGCGCCGTGGTGCGAATCCTGTACCGCGGCTTCTACTTCGGCGGTCGTCAGCGGCTCGTTCGAGATGCGGGCGACGAGTTCAGTCATCGTGGGGTCCTCCTCCTGAGATCTGGGCGAGTACATGATCGAGGAGCGGATCGAGAACGGCCAAGCCGTCTTTCACGCCTCCCGGTGATCCGGGCAAGTTGACGACGAGGGTACGTCCGATCAACCCGGACACTCCGCGACTCAGCACCGCGTGAGGCGTCGCGGAGGTTCCCTTGGTGCGGATCTGGTCTGCTATTCCTGGCATCTCGATGTCGAGCAGTGCCGCCGTGGCCTCCGGAGTTGCATCGGTAGGGGAGACGCCGGTTCCGCCGGTCGAGATGATCAGCGACGGCTCGCCGCGTAGCGAGTCGCGCAGCCCGGCCTCGATGTCGGCATCGGCGTACACCAGCGGGCCACGCACCGCGAAGCCCCGATCGGTCAGCCAGGACGCGATGGACGGGCCGGTGGTGTCCGGGCGGGTCCCGCGAGCACCGCCGGTGGAGGCCACGAGCACGACCGCCGACTTCGTCCCCTCCGACGGCCGAGCGTCGTCGTCGGGGCCGGTCGCCTTCGCATCACGCTGCCAATGCCCGTGCTTACCACCGTCTTTGGTGATCAGCCGGACGCCGTTCATCGTCGCACCCGGGTCGACCGCCTTGACCATGTCGTGCAGAGTCAACCCGGCAACCGCGACGGCGGTGAGGGCTTCCATCTCGACGCCGGTCCTACCGGTCGTGCGCGCGGTGGCCTCGACCGTGATGGAGGTGTCGGTGAATCCGAAGGAGATCTTGACCGACGAGAGCGCGAGCTGATGGCACAGCGGAATCAGATCGGAGGTGCGCTTGGCAGCCGAGATACCGGCGATCCGAGCGGTCGCCAGGACATCGGCCTTCGGCATGCCGTCCGCCTGCACCAACCCGATGACCTCGGGCGTGGTGACGAACTCGCCTGCCGCCACAGCCGTTCGGGAGGTCTCTTTCTTGTGCGCCACATCGACCATGCGGGCACGGCCCTCGTCGTCCAGGTGAGACAGGGGGTTCTGCGGGACTTCGGTGGTCACAGCGGCCATACCTCCACGGGCGATCCTGCGGCGAGTTCGGTTGTCTCGGCGGCGATGTCGATGAGCACGTCGGCCCACGCCAGTGCGGCCACCAGGTGGGACCCCGGTCCGGCGACCAGTTCGACCCGGCCGTCGTCACGCAATTTTCCGCGGAGCAGTTGACGCCTGCCCGGCGGCGAGGTGATCGACTGGAACAGAGTCGCAGGGCCCGACAGGACCGGTGGCAGGCCGGCCGATCGCCGAACGATGTTGCGCGCGAACATGATGTACGACACCACGGTGCTGACGGGGTTGCCGGGGAAACTCAGGACCGGGGTGCCGTCGAACATCGTGATGCCCTGCGGTCCACCCGGTTGCATCCGAACCGATCCGAACTGTCCACCCAGCGGCGCGAGAACGTCCTTGACCACCTCGAAGTCGCCCATCGACACTCCACCGGAGGTGATGATGAGCTCCGCCGATGCGGCTGCGGAGGTGAGGATGCTTCGGAAGCGTTCCGGATCGTCGGTGCTGCGTGCGACGGTGACCACGTCGGCACCGCTCGCGCGCAGGTGCGCGGCAAGAGTGATGCCGTTCGAGTCGAAGATCTGACCGGGCGAGAGCGTCTCGCCTGCGTCGGCCAACTCTGCTCCGGTGGTCACCACGGCCACCCGAGGACGCGACCGTACGTCGACGGTGGCCAGTCCGACGGCCGCGAGAACCGAGATGTGCCGGGGCTCGAGCACTCTGCCCGCGTCGATCAGGACCGTTCCCGCGCGTACGTCGCTACCCTGTTCGCGCACGAATTCGCCTGCGACGCGGGCTCGTTCGACGGTCACCGCACCTGCGGTGGTCACCGTGGTGTCCTCCACGGGGACGATAGCGTCCGCTCCGTCGGGTATCGGTGCGCCGGTCATGATCTTGGCTGCGCTACCGGGCGTGAGCGTCGACGGTCGGGTGGGTCCGGCAGCGATGATCGTCGATACCGGAAGCGTCACGGGCGCAGACTGCACCGAGCGAGAATCGACCGCATAACCGTCCATCTGCGAATTTCGGAACAGAGGTAGATCGACGGGGGAGGTCACATCGTGGAATGCCACCCGCCCCAGTGCGTCGGCCAGCGGTACTCGTTGGGCTGCTCGGGTGCCCAAGTCTGCGAGCAGCGACTCGATCGCTGCTGCGTGCTCCTCGACGGATACGGCGCTCACAGTGCAGGTCCGGTGATCGCTCGAGTGTGCTCAGCCGTCATGGCTGCCAATCCTAGGCACGCCGACACGACGGGCGCGTGTGGGCTGCGGCATACTGGGTAGACAAGCCGATGTGAGACATGCAGGAACAGACGGATTCGAGGTGTGAGGTGACGGTGGACAGTGTCACGTCCCTCGGGATCCCACGTATAGGTTCAGCCCCCTCGGGGTCGTCGTTCGGCCCGGTCGACGATCGTCCCGACGTGCCGCATCTGATCGATCGATTCGGGCGGGTGGCACGCGATCTGCGCATCTCGATCACCGAGAAGTGCTCGCTGCGGTGCACGTACTGCATGCCGGAGGAGGGGCTCCCGGCAATCCCCACAGCCGACCTGCTGACCGCTGGCGAGATTGCTCGGGTCGTCTCGGTTGCCGTGCGCCTGTTGGGAATACGCGACGTGCGTTTCACCGGCGGCGAGCCTCTGATGCGTCGAGATCTGGACGAGATCCTTCGTTCGTGCTCCGCTGTGGCGGACGGCGTTCCGTTGTCCATGACCACCAATGCCGTCGGTCTCGAACATCGCGCGCAGGCTCTCGCCGAGGCCGGTCTGACGCGCGTCAACGTGTCGTTGGACTCGGTCGATCGCGAACAGTTCGCGCGCTTGACTCGACGCGATCGTCTGCCGTCGGTGCTGGCCGGCATCCGAGCGGCCAAGAAGGCGGGCATCGGTCCGGTGAAGGTCAATGCCGTACTGATGCGAGATACCCTCTCCGGCTCCGTGGATCTGCTCCGGTGGTGTCTGGACGAGGGGGTCGCGCTTCGATTCATCGAGCAGATGCCACTCGACGCCGATCACGAATGGGCCCGCAACAACATGATCGACGCCCAGACGTTGCTCGACGAGCTGACCACTGCGTTCGATCTACGTGAAGTGGGTCGCGCCGATCCGTCCGCTCCTGCCGAGGAATGGAGCGTGGACGGTACGGAGGCGACCGTGGGAATCATCGCGTCCGTCACGCGCTCGTTCTGCGGCGACTGTGATCGAACGAGGCTCACTGCCGAGGGGACCATCAGGTCCTGCCTGTTCAGCGACGACGAGACGGATCTTCGCGCGGCGCTGCGGGGCGGTGCCACCGATGACGAGTTGGCAGCAGTATGGCGCGGAGCCATGTGGAACAAATGGGCCGGGCACGGCATCGACGCCGAGGGCTTCGTGCCACCGACCCGCAGTATGGGAGCAATCGGTGGTTGAGATACAGCCCAGCACGACCGGTAGTCGAACGATGCAGGTGGAAGTGCGGTACTTCGCGGCCGCCGTCGACGCGTCCGGCTGCGAGTCGGAACACCTCACTCTGCCGGTCGGTTCGACGCTGGGAGAATTGCGCGAGGCCATCCGTTCTCGGTACGGAGCCCCGATGGAACCGATTCTGCGGGTGTCGGCATATCTGGTCGGAGACGAGTTGACCCGCGATCTGGGTCGGTCCGTAGGCCGCAGAGTCGACGTACTGCCGCCGTTCGCCGGCGGCTGATCGTCACCGATCGCCGCCGACGAAGGTCGGTCAGTGACCGTTCTTCCACCAATCGTCGAACGGTGTCACCGGAACGGTTCGCTTGTGCCGCGTCGCGGCGAACATCTTCTCGAGCTTGTCGGCCACTTCCTCGGTGACGTCCTTGCCTTCGAGGTAGTCGTCGATCTGCTCGTATGTCACGCCGAGGGCCTCCTCGTCGGGTAGAGCCGGTCGGTCGTCTTCGAGATCCGCGGTGGGGACTTTGCGCCAGGTACTTTCGGGCGCACCGAGCTCGCGCAGCAGCGCAGCGCCTTGACGCTTGGTCAGGCCGGTCAGTGGCGTCAGATCCACCCCGCCGTCGCCGAACTTGGTGAAGAAGCCGGTGACCGCCTCGGCCGCGTGATCGGTGCCGACGACCACATATCCGAGTTCGCCGGCGATCGCGTACTGGGCGACCATGCGTTGGCGAGCTTTGATGTTGCCGCGCACGAAATCTCGGACCTCGCCGGTTCCCAGAGCCTCTGCGGTCGCAGCGGCTGCGGCATCGGAGGCCTCCTTGATGTTCACCGTCACCGTGCGGTCGGGATCGATGAACTTCAGTGCGATCGCCGCGTCGTCCTCGTCGGCCTGCACACCGTAGGGGAGCCGTACGGCGACGAATTCGGCCTCGTGCCCGTCGGCTCGTAGTTCGGTCACCGCCCGCTGTGCGAGCTTGCCGGTGAGCGTGCTGTCCTGTCCGCCGCTGATCCCGAGTACGAAACCGGAGGCCGGGGTCGACGCGAGGTAGTCCTTGAGGAAGTCCACGCGCCTGCGGACCTCCGTCACCGGATCGATGGTCGACTGTACCGCCAGCTCACGCATGATTCCGGAGCGCAATTCCGAGTTGATGTGTCCCATCTGATCATCCTAATGACGAGTGCGGGTACGCGTTCGGGTCGAGAAGGATGCGTAGTGTCGTTCGACGTGAGCGGGTCCACGGATACCTTCGTCAAGCGAGATACCCGCGCGCACCCGGACTTCTTCGAGGCCGAGGCGACGGGACTCGCGTGGCCCGGTGAGACAGGGGTGCCTGTCGTCGGTGTTCTCGATCGCGGACCGACGTTCATCGAACTCGAGCGGTTGACGGCCGCGCGTCCCACCGAGATCGCGGCCCGTCGATTCGGGCGCGCACTGGCCCGGATGCACGACGGCGGCGCGGCCGGATTCGGGGCTCCGCCGAATCGCCCGGACGGCACACCGTTTCCCGGGCAGTTGTTCATCGGCTCGCGGCCCAAGACCAACACTGTCCACGCCACGTGGGGTTCGTTCTACGCCGCCGAGCGAGTGCTGCCGTTTCTGCGGATCGCGGTCGACACCGGAAACGTGACGCAGTCCGAGGCGGCGACCGTCGAGGTGGCGTGCGAGCGGGTGGCGGACGGCGAGTTCGACGACGGTGAACCGCCCAGTCGAATCCACGGAGACCTGTGGAACGGCAACGTCTTCTGGACCGATGCGGGTGTCGTGCTGATCGATCCCGCGGCACACGGCGGCCATCGCGAAACGGATCTGGCGATGGCGGCACTGTTCGGCTGTCCTCATCTGGACGCCATGGTCGACGGCTACGAGTCCGTGCACCCGCTGCGGACGGGGTGGCGCGACCGGACCGCCCTGCACCAGTTGCATCCTCTGGCCGTACATGCGGCCGGACACGGCCGTTCGTACGGAACTGCCTTGCATTCGGCGGCACTGTCGATACTCGCGACGTGACCGACAACCGCTATGGGACGCGAGTTGCTCTGCGCACCAGATCTTCCCACCCGTCGGCCAGACGATCCATCGTCATTCCGAGGTCTCGGTACTGGTGCAGCACCAACGTGGCTTCCAGAGGGGTGAGCAGCCAATAGGTGAGAAGTTCCAGGTCTCCCTCCACGCCGGCTGCACGGAGCAAAGACAGAACGTGTGTGAAATTGACCATGTGCGCCGGAGCCGAATACCGAGCGTCGGCCGAGCTTTCCGCGGCCCGCAGCACCTCACCCTGAACCCTGACGAATTCCAGCCGTGCCCGACCGAACGCGACGAGGCGGTCGATGGGATCGGCACCGGGCCCGAGCGGCGGTTCGCCGAACATGAACGAGCTCTGCAACATCTTCTCGGTGTGATCCAACAGGGCTCGCATCAACCCGGCGCGGTTGCCGAAGCGCCGGAACACGGTGCCTTTGCCGACGCCGGCCCTCGTTGCCACGGCCTCCATGGTGACGGCGTCGGCACCGAGGGTCGCCACCAGCTCCGTCGCGGCGTCGAGGAGCAGCCGGCGGTTGCGGGCAGCGTCACAGCGTTCGGAGTCTTCGCCTACTACGGGCAGCATCGGACCGGTCACCTGTTCAGGGTACCTCGCTGAGGAATACAAGTGGACCGCGGTCCGTTTGGATGGTATGAATTGACACGACGATCACGTCATCCGAACTTTCGAAGGAAGATTTCATGTCAGACGCACACGTACTCGTTCTCGTCGGAAGCCTGCGCGCCGAATCGGTGAACAAGCAGATTGCCGAGACTGCAGTCACCGTCGCACCGGCCGATGCCGAGATCGTGGTCTACGACGGGCTGGGCGACGTTCCCTTCTACAACGAGGATATCGACGTCGATGGCTCCGTGCCTGCGGCCGCCCTCGCTCTGCGCGCCGCTGCCGAGAAGGCTTCTGCGCTGCTGTTGGTCACGCCCGAATACAACGGCACCATTCCGGCCGTGCTGAAGAACGCCATCGACTGGCTCTCACGTCCCTACGGTGCCGGTGCCATGGTGGGCAAGCCGGTCGTGGTCATCAGCGCATCGCCGAGCGGCAACGGTGCCAAGTGGGCCCACGAGGACACGAGTAAGGCCGTCCGCATCGCCGGCGGATCCGTACTCGAGGACGTCCAGCTCTCCATCGGCGGCACCATCGACAAGTTCGGGACCGCTCACCCGCGTGAGAACGCCGAGGTGTCCGGTGAGATCGGCCACGTCGTGGCCGAGTTGGTCAAGGCGTCGAAGGAACTCGTCAGCGCGTGACCGCTTGATGGTATCGGGAATCGTTTTCATGTAGCCTGGTCTCATGAAGGTGAGAAATTCTCTGAAATCGCTCAAGAACAAGCCCGGCGCCCAGGTGGTTCGCCGCCATGGGGTCGTGTTCGTGATCAACAAGAAGGAGCCGCGGTTCAAGGCGCGTCAACGCTGACACTCGCGTGATCCACGTGACGGCCCCTCGGAGCAATTCCGAGGGGCCGTCGTCGTGCGCGGGCGTCTTCGGTGATCGTCACCGTCGGGGCGACGGTCGGTAGTGACGAAAGACACCTCGTTTTGTGACGTCCGACACGCCGATGTGGGGTGGACGAGCAACGGTCGCACGGCCGTGACCAGCGAATACCACGCATGTTGTTCGCAACATCTCGTGTTCTAGGCAGATGGGGGACACTAGGTGTAGTGTTTGACCCGCCGAGAGACCACAACTCGAAGAGCCCGAACGACGTGGGTTCGAGCAGGTCGCAGTCGCCCTGAGCGGGAGATGTTCTCGGTGCCACACGCAGAGCACATCGTCGCCATCGGTGCACCCGACGGCGACAACGGAAAGAGGGACACCATGAGCATCACCGTTTACACCAAGCCCGCCTGCGTCCAGTGCAATGCCACCTACCGCGCCCTCGACAAAGCGGGTATCGAGTATTCCGTTATCGACATCTCGCAGGACCCCGAGGCACGTGACTACGTCATGGCGCTCGGTTACCTGCAGGCCCCCGTCGTCGTCGCCGGTGACGACCACTGGTCCGGTTTCCGCCCGGATCGCATCAAGACCCTCGCGACGAACGCTGCTTGAACAGATCGAGAAGGTGAGTGAGCGGTGAGTTCACAACAGCAGTCCTCGAACTCACTCGTCTACTTCTCCAGCGCGTCGGAGAACACGCACCGTTTCGTATCGAAGTTGGATATCCCCGCGACGCGCATTCCCTTACGAGATCCGGACGGCACGTTTCGCGTCGACTCTCCCTACGTCCTGATCGTGCCGACGTACGGCGGAGGAACGACGTACGCCGGTCGCGACACCAACTACGTCCCCAAGCGTGTGATCAAGTTTCTCAACGACAAGCACAATCGATCGTTGATCAGAGCCGTCATCGCTGCCGGAAACACCAATTTCGGTGACTCCTTCTGCTTTGCCGGAGACGTCATCTCGCAGAAATGCGCGGTTCCGTATCTCTACCGCTTCGAATTGATGGGCACCCCCGAGGACGTAGTGCGAGTCCGTGAGGGACTCGAAGACTTCTGGGAACGGGAAGTCCGTCGCGCTGCCCACACGCACTGAGCATCAACCACCACAGACCAGTAGGAGCACCGCCGTGGCACCGACCATCACCGACGCAGCACCCGCACCCGCGACCGTTCGCAGCGACGGTGACATGGACTATCACGCGCTCAACGCGATGCTCAATCTCTACGGGCCCAACGGTGAGATCCAGTTCGAGAAGGACCGCGAAGCTGCCAATCAGTACTTTCTGCAGCACGTCAACCAGAACACCGTGTTCTTCCACGACCTGGACGAGAAGCTGGACTACCTGGTCGAGGAGAACTACTACGAGCCCGAGGTTCTGGACCAGTACTCACGTGAGTTCGTGAAGTTCCTGATCAACCACGCGTACTCGAAGAAGTTTCGATTCCCGACCTTCCTCGGTGCGTTCAAGTACTACACCTCCTACACGCTCAAGACGTTCGACGGTAAGCGCTACCTCGAACGCTTCGAGGACCGTGTGTGCATGGTGGCATTGACGCTGGCGGCCGGTGACGAAGCCCTGGCCACCGATCTCGTGGACGAGATCATCGCCGGCCGATTCCAGCCCGCGACGCCCACCTTCCTCAACTCGGGCAAGAAGCAGCGCGGCGAGCCCGTCTCGTGCTTCCTGCTCCGCATCGAAGACAACATGGAGTCCATCGGACGATCCATCAACTCCGCGTTGCAGCTGTCCAAGCGCGGCGGCGGAGTTGCATTGCTGCTGAGCAACATTCGCGAAGCAGGTGCGCCGATCAAGCGGATCGAGAACCAGTCGTCCGGTGTCATCCCGATCATGAAGCTGCTCGAGGATTCGTTCTCGTACGCCAACCAGCTCGGGGCACGCCAGGGCGCGGGCGCGGTATACCTGCACGCGCACCACCCCGATGTGTACAAGTTCCTCGACACCAAGCGTGAGAACGCCGACGAAAAGATCCGCATCAAGACGCTGTCCCTCGGAATCGTCATCCCGGACATCACGTTCGAGCTGGCGAAGAAGAACGAGGACATGTACCTGTTCTCGCCGTACGACGTCGAGCGCATCTACGGAGTGCCGTTCGCCGACATCAACGTCTCGGAGAAGTATTACGAGATGGTCGACGACAAGAGGATTCGCAAGACCAAGATCAAGTCGCGTGAATTCTTCCAGACCCTCGCCGAGCTGCAGTTCGAGTCCGGCTACCCGTACATCATGTACGAGGACACCGTCAATCGTGCGAACCCGGTGAAGGGCAAGATCACTCACTCCAACCTGTGCTCGGAGATTCTCCAGGTCTCGACGCCGTCGACGTTCAACGACGACCTCTCGTACAGCCATGTGGGCAAGGACATCTCGTGCAACCTGGGCTCGCTGAACATTGCCAAGACGATGGATTCGCCCGATTTCGGTAAGACCATCGCGGTGGCGATCCGTGGTCTGACTGCGGTGTCGGATCAGACCCACATCTTCTCGGTACCGTCGATCGAGCAGGGCAACAACGACTCTCACGCGATCGGCCTGGGTCAGATGAACCTGCACGGCTACCTCGCCCGCGAGCGCATTCACTACGGCTCGACCGAGGGAATCGACTTCACCAACATCTACTTCTACACGGTGCTGTTCCACGCCATCCAGGCCTCGAACCAGCTGGCCAAGGCTCGCGGCCAGTACTTCAAGGGTTTCCCGGATTCCAAGTACGCGTCGGGAGAGTTCTTCGACAAGTACACCGACCAGGTGTGGGAGCCTGCGACACCGAAGGTCGCGAAGTTGTTCGCCGACTCCGACGTCGCCATCCCGACCCAGGCCGACTGGGCCGCGCTGAAGGCGTCGGTGCAGGAGTACGGAATCTACAACCAGAACCTGCAGGCCGTTCCGCCGACCGGCTCGATCTCGTACATCAACAACTCGACCTCGTCGATTCACCCGGTGGCGTCGAAGATCGAGATCCGCAAGGAAGGCAAGATCGGCCGCGTCTACTACCCGGCACCGTATCTCGACAACGACAACCTGGATTACTACCAGGACGCGTACGAGATCGGCTACGAGAAGATCATCGATACCTACGCTGCCGCAACGCAACACGTCGATCAGGGCCTGTCGTTGACGCTGTTCTTCAAGGACACGGCCACCACCCGCGACATCAACCGCGCACAGATCTACGCATGGCGTAAGGGCATCAAGACGCTGTACTACATCCGTCTGCGTCAGATGGCCCTCGAGGGCACCGAGGTCGAGGGCTGCGTTTCCTGCATGCTGTAGGGCTTCGCCGTCGTGGGGGGGGGGGGGTTGAGGTTGGGGTGGTACAGAACCCGAGAGCGCACGTGCACACCTCACAACACCAGTGACGAGACCGAACATCGGGTATGCCGGGGTGGGAGTG